>DASWDA010000054.1:0-5426 GCA_036395695.1 Gemmatimonadales bacterium | reverse complement strand
CGCAGAGATGCTCGAGCAGCTCGATTTGCCGCTTTTGAATGTGCCACAGCTCGTGCCACTGTTTGAATCGCAGCGAATCCAGCTTGTCGTGTAGATCCCGGATTTCAATCTCCGCCATCAAGTTGATCTCGTAATCCTGATTCGCCTGCATCCGGTCTTTGTGCGCCTGGCGGTTCTGGCTCATCATGATCACCGGGGCCTGGAGCGCCGCGAGCGTCGACAGCACGAGGTTCAAGAGAATGAAGGGGTAGGGGTCGAAGGGATGGGTCGCGAGCACCCAGGCGTTCACCACCATCCACACGAGCAGGATGCCCCCAAACAGGCCGATGAAGCGCCAGCTCCCCCCAAACTGCGCCACCTTGTCGGCCACGTGCTCGCCGAACGTCATCGACGTCTCCATGTCCTGATGCACGAGCTTACTGACCCGGCCACGGCGCGTGATCTTCGAGACCACCGAGTGCTCGAGCTCCGACAGCTTCTGATACTCGGCCTCGAGATAGGTCACGAACTTCTTGGCGCGATAGGTCTCGAGGCAGTTGGCGCAGATGCCGCGCGTTCCTTCCCATTCCGGCCGGTCTTTCTTTATCAGGTCGATGATGCGGTTTTCCAGCTTCTGCGGGGACGCGAGCGTGCGGCCCTCCACGGGAGCGTTGCACAGCGAACAGTGCACCTTGGGCATGCGATCGTCTCCTAGGGCCTCGGCGCAGACGGAGTCTGTGCCGGTAGCTGCATGTGGAGCGTGTGAACGAGGAACGCCCAGCGATCGGTTTGCTCCTCGATCACCTTGGCGGTCGGCTTGCCGGCGCCGTGGCCGGCCTTGGTCTCGATCCGTATCAGCACCGGCTCGGGGCCGCCCTGCGCCGTCTGGAGCGTCGCCGCGTACTTGAACGAGTGCCCCGGCACCACGCGGTCGTCGTGATCGGCGGTTGTGATCAGGGTCGCGGGATAGTGCGTCCCCGGCTTCATGTTGTGGATCGGCGAGTACCGCAGGAGAAACGGGAACTGCCCGACGCTGTCGGCCGAGCCGTATTCGGTCACCCACGCCCAGCCGATCGTGAACTTGTGGAAGCGCAGCATGTCCATCACGCCGACAGCCGGCAGGGCGGCGCCGAACAATTCGGGCCGCTGATTCAGCACGGCGCCGATCAGCAACCCGCCATTCGAGCCCCCGCCGATCGCCAGTTTGGGCGGTGACGTGTAACGCTCGGCGATCAGATATTCCGCGGCGGCGATAAAATCGTCGAACACGTTTTGCTTGCGGTCGAGCATCCCCGCCTGATGCCACTCTTCCCCGTACTCCGATCCGCCGCGCAGCACCGCCTGTGCGTACACCCCGCCCATCTCGAGCCACGCGAGCACGCCGATCGAAAAGCCCGGCGTCATGTTGACATTGAAGCCGCCGTAGCCGTACAGGTACGTCGGGTTCGAGCCATCCTGCTTTACGCCCTTCTTGTAGGTCAGGAACAGCGGGACCCGCGTCCCGTCCTTGCTGTGGTAGAACACCTGCACCGTTTCGTACTTCGCGGGGTCGAAGGCAATCTCCGGTGCCTTGAAGACGGTGGACGTGCCGGTCGTGAAGTCGTGCCGGAAGATCGTGGTCGGATACAGGAACGACGTGAACGCGTAGAACATCTCCGTGTCCCGAGGCTCGCCGGTCACCTGCACGATCGAGCCGAGCGTCGGCAGCCCGACGTCGCCGGCCGGCTTGCCGTCGAGCGCGAAGAGGCGCAGCTGCGAGTATGCGTCGTGGAGGTAGCGAACGACAAACGTACTGTGGACAATCTGCGAGCCTTCAATCACGTCCGGCACTTGCGGCACGACTTCCTTCCAGGCGGCCTCTGGGGGATGCCGAACATCGACGGCGACGATCCGGCCACGCGGCGCCCCGTTATCGGTCTGGAAGTAGAAGACGGGGCCCGTGTTGCCGACGAAACCGTAGGCAGCGTCGAAGGCATCGAGCAAGCGGACGACGGGTGCGTCGAGCCGCGGTTGCCTGGCGTCGCCCAGGTCTTGATAGTAGACGCGATTGCGCCGGTCGGTGCCCAGCCAGACCGTGTAGACGGCGTAGCGTCCGTCGGCGCTCACTTCGACGCCGAAGCCCCAGTCGGGATGATCGGGCCGTTCGTACACCAGGCGGTCGGTGGACTGATCGGTGCCCAGCTTGTGGTAAGAGACCTTCTGGTTGTGATTGACCTCGAGCAGCGGATCGGCGCCCGGCGCGGGCTCTGGATACCGGCTGTAAAAGAACCCGGCGCCGTCGTGCGTCCATGCCGCGCTCGAGAACTTGATCCACTTCAGATGATCGGGCCGGTCTTGCCGAGTGGCGACATCGCGCACGCGGAATTCCTGCCAGTCCGAGCCGCTCCCCGACGTGCCGTAGACCATCGTCCTGCCGTCTTCGGCGAAGGCGAGGATCGACAGCGCGACGGTGCCGTCCGCCGACAGCGCGTTGGGATCGAGCAGGACTTCGGGCTCGGCGATGAGCGAGCTTTGCGTGTACAGGACCGCCTGGTTCTGAAGACCTGAATTCTTGAAGAAGAAGTAGCGTCCGCCCTTCTTGAACGGCGCGCCGTATTTCGGATAGTCCCACAATTCCGTCAGCCGCCGCCGGATGTGCTCGCGCTCGGGGATCTGCTCGAGATAGGCGAATGTGACGCGATTCTCGGCTTCCACCCAGCCGCGGGTTTCCGGCGCGTCGACGTCCTCGAGCCAGCGGTAGGGGTCGGCGACCTTGGTCCCGTGGTAGTCGTCGACAACGTCGCCTTTGCGGGCGGGAGGATAGGTCACAGTTTGTACCAGCATGAGTGTCGCTAAGAAAAGGGGAGGCATGACGCGTAAACGTGCCCCGTGCCGCGCTTTTGGGATAGGGGTCCGCGACTCGCAACGCCATTTCGTGCGACATGCCGACGTGCACCGTGGGACTCGAGGCCGCGCGCACAATCCTCAAGGAACGGTTCGGTCACGCGCGCTTCCGCATCCATCAGCTCAGAGTGCTGGGCCCGCTGCTCGCCGGCCGGAACGTCCTCGCCGTACTCCCCACCGGGGCGGGGAAGTCACTCTGCTACCAGGTCCCAGCGCTGCTCGGCGCCGGCCTGACGCTCGTCGTTTCGCCTTTGATCTCGCTGATGCAGGATCAGGTCGGCGCGCTGCGACGCCGGGGCATTGCGGCTGCCTACGTGAACAGCCAACTCGATGCCACCCAGCGGCGCACGATCTTGGACGCGGCGACGGCGGGGCGGCTCGCGCTGCTGTACAGCGCGCCGGAGCGATTGGCATCGCTGACGCGCCGCCTGGTGGCCGCAGGCACGCGAGTGGCGCTCCTCGCGATCGACGAGGCGCACTGCATCACCGAATGGGGCAACGAATTCCGGCCGGTCTACCGACGCCTCGGCGTGTTCCGCG
The DNA here is from genome assembly GCA_036395695.1 of Gemmatimonadales bacterium. Classification (GTDB taxonomy): domain Bacteria; phylum Gemmatimonadota; class Gemmatimonadetes; order Gemmatimonadales; family GWC2-71-9; genus 20CM-2-65-7. The sequence goes on along the minus strand of DASWDA010000054.1, from coordinate 2,024 downwards.
CGGCGCTCGGACGGCCCCCGACGATTGCCCTGACGGGAAGCGCGACTCCGGCCGCTCGCGCCGACATTCTGCACGTACTGCGCATGCCCGATGCCGAGGTCGTGGTGACGTCGTTCGATCGTCCCAATCTCGACTTTCGTGTCTGTCGCGTGCGAGATGATCGCGAACGCTTCGCGACCATCCGCCAGCACGTCCGCACCGGGGCCGGAGCGTCGCTCATTTACACGCCAACCCGGCGGCTGACCGAGCTCGTCGCGCGCGCGCTCCTGCGGTCGAGCGTGCGCGCGGCGCCCTATCACGCTGGTCTCAGTCCCGGCATTCGCCGGCGTGTATTGCGGGCGTTCCTCACCGATCAGGTGCGTGTGATCGTCGCGACGAGCGCGTTCGGTATGGGCATCGACAAGCCGGACGTCCGGCAGGTGCTGCATTGGGGTCCGCCGCCCACGCTGGAGGCCTATTACCAGGAAGCCGGCCGGGGCGGTCGCGATGGGAACGCAGCGGAGTGTCTCATCCTGTGGCGCCGGCAGGACCTTGCATGGGGAAACATCGCATCCCCGATGCGGCGATATGTGGAGGCACGCAGGGACCATCGTCACATGATCCTGGAATACTTCGGCGAGGGGCGATAGCTGCAAGTAGGGGCGCAGCATGCTGCGCCCCTACATACACAACCACTCGCTTGAGCCCCTTCTATATTTCACCGCATGCACGACTCTCTCTACTTCTCCGACCACCATCTCCAGGTTCGCGAGATGGTGCGAGACTTCGCCAGGAACGTCGTCAAACCCACCGCCCGCCAGTACGATCTCGACAGCCGCTTCCCCTGGGACAACATCAAACAGATGGCGGAGCTCGGGCTGTTCGGGATTCCGTGGGCGGAGGAGTTGGGCGGGTCGGGGATGGATTACCTGTCCTACATCACCGTCATCCATGAGCTCGCGAAAGTCGATGCGAGTCACGCCATCACCGTCAGCGCCCACACCACGCTCGGCACGTCGCCGATCGTGGATTTCGGCACCGACGAGCAGAAGCGCCGCTTCGTACCCTTGCTCGCGGCCGGGAAGGTCCTGGGCGGTTTTGGCCTCACGGAGCCGGGCGCGGGGTCGGACGCCGGAGGCACCAAGACGACCGCGGTCGACAAAGGCGACCACTACGTCCTCAACGGCTCGAAGATCTTCATCACCCACGCCGGTGTGGGAGAGATCTTCTGCGTCACGGCCCGCACCGATCCGACCGGCAAGCGCACGCACGGGATCACAGCCTTCATTGTCACCAAAGACACCTGCGACCTCGACGAGGCGAAGCGCGTGGGGATCGGCCACGCATCCCCTGCCGAGCTAGCGAAGAACCGCGGGGTTCTTTCAGGCAAAAAAGAGGACAAGCTGGGCTGGCGGGCATCCGACACCCGGGAGCTGATCTTTCAGGACGCGATCGTCCCGAAGGAAAATGTGCTCGGACCAGTCAACAACGGCTTCCGGCAGTTTCTGCACACGCTCGACGGCGGCCGGATCGGCATCGCCGCCCTATCGCTCGGATTGGCCGAGGGAGCACTGGACGAGTGTCTGGCGTATACGTCCACTCGCAAGCAGTTCGGTCGGCCGATCGCGAGCTTCCAGGGCGTGCATTTCGCGCTCGCCGACATGGCCACAGAAATCGAAGCCGCGACGCAGCTCGTGTATCATGCCGCGTGGCTCAAACAGCGCGGCGCGCCGTTTAAGAAGGAAGCGGCGATGGCCAAGCTCTATGCTTCCGAGCTGTGCATGCGCGCCACAACGAAGGCCGTACAGCTGCATGGCGGGTACGGCTATACCACCGAGTACCCGGTCGAGCGCATGATGCGGGACGCCAAGATCTGCGAGATCGGCGAGGGAACGAGCGAGATCCAGCGCGTCGTGATCGCCCGGCAGTTGCTCGGCGGCCTGATCGATTGACCTAAGTCTCCTCTTTTCCTAGCTTTACCCTCATGCATTGGGCTCTGGCGTCTCTCAGCCGCCTCTCCAATCGAATCATCTCGATGCCCACGC
>DASWDA010000053.1:0-42931 GCA_036395695.1 Gemmatimonadales bacterium | reverse complement strand
CCACCGGTTGCCTACGTTGCGGGCGGGTTTGACGCGCTGCTACTCATCATGTGGACCGCTCTAGTAGATCCGACCTGGGTCAAGACCGCTGCCGACGCGTATGCGATGCGGTTATTGTCGTCTTGCGACCACCTCTGAGTCAGGCGCCCACCTAGGTGCCCGGAGTGACGAACATGGAAGCACACATCGAAGCCGAGCCAGAACTCCAGCGGGTACTCTCTGCCTGTTACGAAGTCTGGAAGCGCGAGAACTTGCCACCGGACCAGAGGCTCCTCTGCTACTCGTGGATTCTCCCGCTCTACGAGGATCGGTTCGGGAAGGGGTTTCATCCGTCCAGATTGGCCCAGCTCGGAACTGCCGGTCTTCTTGAGAAGTACGTCAGCACCCGCAACGGAGCCCGGCGATACTACAAGCTTTCGGACCCAGACCGCGTGGAATCCCTTCTCAGGGAATGGTCTCCTACGTGACTACTCTCGTTCCCCTTCCGAAAGCCGCTCGAACTAGGTGTTGAGGAGGGACCGACCACGCCGTAATGAGCAGAGGCGCTCACCACGGCGCCTGAGCACCCAGTTGGGTGACCAAGTGGTGACGAATAGCCCGGTCCGTGCACGTCGCCAATCTTCTGAAGAAGCCTGGTAGCCAGCTCGAATAGTTGTTATGAATTGTGGGGCGGGGGTTCACTCCATGTGCGATCTGGTGACGGAATCGCATAGCCTCAACGAGGAGATCGCACGCGTGCTGAGAGGCACAGTGCGCCCAATGCCACTCGAGCGTTAAGTCACCAATGCCCAGATAATCCGCGAAGAGGTTCTTAACATTCTCGACGTTTGGGTTGTTGAACCTGCCAAGCTGACTGAGTGCCGCAGCGTTTAGCGCGGACCATTGGCCCAAGGGCGGATTAGCAGGGCGTATCGATCGGAGGGCCTCCTTCAAGACCTCCTCAACGTATGCCTCCCACGCTGAGACGGACATTAGGAGGGCAGCGCGGTTCAGCGCACCCAAGCGCCATTGACGACCTACCTGTCCGGTGCGGAGGCGAGTGTGCCCGGCGTCTAACTCCTGAGCGTCGGCGAGGAGTGGCTGGAGATACTGCGTGAAGGCTTCTGAAGGCATGTGCGTACTCGGTTTAGATGAAGGTCTACAGTCTGAACCTCTAAGCAGTGAAGATCGCGATTCCAATCAGAATCGTGATCACTCCAAACCCCACTCCCGCGCGGGGACCGAAGTACTTGAACCCGAGCAACGACGTCAGCGCGATGCCGACCAGCGTCCCCACCGCGATCGGCAGCGTCGCCTGACGTACGGTCGGGTCGAGCCCCCCCAGGACCCAGAGCGCGACGATCGCCGGCAGAAACAGCGCGCTCACGCAGAGACCGTTCCCGAGCCAAAACTTGAACCACGTCGTATCCGCGCCCTGCCACGTGAAGTGCACGAACTGCATGTCGCGAAAGACCCGATCGGCCTCGGCGCCGGCCCGGGGCCCCGTGCGCGCGGTTCCCAGCATCCCACCAAGCGTGTGACCGAGTGTCGCGAGGAGCAGCAGGCCGGCGCAGATGCGGTACAACATCGATCGCTCCTTGAAGAAGTGCTATCTTGAGGTCATGGAGAAACCGAAACTCAAAGAACACGACGGGATGCAGTGCCGCGCCTGTGGAAATGAAGAGCGGGCGTCGGAAGGATATCCCTGCTCGGACTGTGGCACGTTCATCTGTCTGATCTGCACGTTCCGCGGCGTGACGCGTTGCAAGGCGTGCGAGGAAAAAGCGAAAGCGGCGAAAGCCTAGGCTCCCGCCCGCCGGCGCTTCAACTCCAGCGCCAGCTCCTCGCGCGGCGCGCCCAGCTCCTCCGCCAGTTTGCTCAACGCCGCCTCCGTCCCCGCCCAGTCCTTCGCCGCCGCCAGCGCGTCCAGCGCCACCTCTTCGATCGCCACCGACCGCTCTTCGAGCTCGCGGGTGCGCACCGCGACTTCCCGCGCCAGCCACTGCTCCAGCTCGCGCCGGTCGACTTCCAGCTGACGCTGCCGCAACGCATGCTGCAACGACAATTCCAACTCCTCGAGATCGACGGGTTTGATCAGGTAATCGTACGCGCCGAGCTTGAGGCACTCGATCGCGGTGCGCGGCTCGTCGATCGCGGTGAGCATGAGCACGGCGAGGTCGGCATCCTGGGCGAGCACCTTGGGGAGCAGCTCAACGCCGCTGGTCTCGGGCATCCGGATGTCGCACAGCATCGCCTGCGGATGGTGCGCCGCGAGCTGCTGCAGCGCCTCGGTGGCGTTCGCCGCCGCCTGCACGTGATAGCCCAGGCGGGAGAGAAAGCGGGTCAACGCCTGTCTGATGCCGTCTTCATCGTCGACCACGAGCACGGTCGTGCGGTCTGCGGGGGCGGGGGCGGGGAGGGGCGCTTTGGGAGCAGTCATGGCCGTCAACGTTGCTGACGTTATCTTGGCGCGTCAATGAGCACGCCGCGCACGAATCTCGCAGCCGTCCCCGGCATTACCGTCGGCCACTCGACCATCGAAGCGCACGGCACCGGCTGCACCGTGGTGCTCGCACCGGAGCCGGGAATGCGCGCCGCGGCCTGTGTGCGCGGCCGCGCGACCGGCACGCGCGAGCTCGACGTGATGGATCCGCGTCACCTGGTCGAGCGGATCGATGCGATTCTCTTTACCGGCGGGTCCGCGCTCGGCCTCGGCGCCGCTGATGGCGTCATGCGCTGGCTGCGTGAAAGAGGGCGGGGGCTGGAGGTTGGGGATAAGGGGACGATTCCTATCGTTCCATCGGCCGTCATCTTCGATCTCGGCAACGCCGGCAAGCCCCTCGGGTGGCCGAGCCCCGACGATGCGTATCGCGCGTGCGACAACGCGACCGCCGACTTCGCCGAGGGGCGTGTGGGCGTGGGCCGCGGCGCCACGTGCGGCAAGGCCGCCGGGCTCGAGAACATGATTCCCGCAGGGTTGGGTTCGTGGGCGGCGCAATTCGGCGATGTGATCGTCTCCGCGCTCGTCGTGGTGAACGCTATCGGCGACATTCGGAATGCGCGCGGCGAGATCATCGCCGGCCGGGTCGACAGCCTGCGCTACCTTGCCGAGGGCGGCGCGCCGCTCGGCGACCCCGCCCGGTTGAATCGGAATACCACGCTCGCCGTCATCGCCACCAATGCCGATCTCGACCGCGTGCAGCTGCAGGCGCTGGCGCAGTCGGGCAGCGACGCGCTGGCGCGCCGTATCACGCCGTACGGCACGCTGTTCGACGGCGATGCGATCTTCGCGGTGAGCACGGCGACCACGAAGCCCAAGTCTCCACTGCAGGTCGAGGCGATTGCGGCGCTCGTCGTGCCCGAGGCCGTCGAGCGCGCAGTCCAACATGGATAAGGTCGAGCGCGCGGTCGACGACATTCGCCGCAAATGGGTGCCTGACGGACGTCTCGGAGTCTTCGAGGTGTCGCTCTTGCCGAAAGGCATCGCGGGCATCACCTCGAGCCGTGATGCCCGGGATGCGCTGCGACGCCTCGCCAACGAGCAAGAGCTGGTCGACAAAGTCCAGCTGATTCCGGAGGCGGTCGGCGATCCCGCCGCGATCGTGACCGCGGCGCTCGCGCCATTGCAGAGCGAGCCGAAGATCTCGGCGGCGCGCGTGAGTGAGGTACTGCACGGCGAAGTGCTCGACGTACTGGAGCGGCGGGAGGAGTGGCTGCGAATCCGCGCGCCCGACGGCTACATCGCCTGGCTTCCGGCGGGATACGTTGCGACCGGCCCGGCGGATTGGGCCGAAGACTGGCGGGAACGCGCCACCGCCCGCTCGCTCAGCGCCGACATCCTGACGACCGACGGTCGACGCCGGCTGCCGACCGGGGCACGCGTGGCGTTGCGTCGCGGCGTCGTGGAGCTGGCAGACGGCCAGCGCGGCGCGGTGGCGGCTGGAAACATTCGTCGCGAGCAGGAGCTGCGCGCGGAAGCGCGTCATCTGGCGCTGCCGGAGCTGGCGCAGAAGTGGTACGCGGGCGCGCCCTATCTTTGGGGCGGCCGCACGGAGTGGGGCATCGACTGCTCGGGTCTCACCCAGGCCGTGTACGCCGCGCGCGACATCAAGCTGCCGCGCGACAGCGATCAACAGTTCGGCGAGGGCCGAGAGGTTAGAGTGGCGTCGGACGGCGCCGGGTACGAGGCGGGAGATTTGCTGTTCTTTGCGGAACGAGGCCGCGTGTCGCACGTCGCGCTGTGGGCCGGAACGGGGCGCATCGTGCACTCGGCGCTGTCACGGGGCGGTGTGGGCGGCGACAATCTGTTCGGTGATGAACCGAGGATGGTGCGGCTGCGGGACAATTTAGTTGGGGTTCGCAGGCCGACATAGGTGTCTGGTGCCTGGTGTCTGGTGCCTGGTGTCTGCCCCGACACCTGACACCAGACACCAGACACCTGATATTCCCCCCATGCGCTTGATCTTATTTGACATCGATGGAACCCTCCTCTGGACCGCCGGCGCGGGCCGGCGCGCGATTCACCGGGCCCTGCTCGATGAGGTGGGCACCGCCGGGCCGATCGATGGGTACCGGTTCGACGGCAAGACCGATCCCCAGATCGTGCGCGAGCTGCTGGAGCTCGCGGGCCACCCCGACGCGCGCTCGGAGGATCGGGTGACGGCGGTGTGCCGGCGGTACGTCGAATTGCTCACGGTCGAGCTCGAGAAGCCCAGCCAGGCCACGAAGATCTATCCTGGGATCACAGAGCTCCTGAGCGCGCTCGAGCCGTATGAAGCGGACGGCCGCGCGCTCGTCGGTCTCCTCACCGGTAACGTCCAACATGGGGCCGCGCTGAAGCTGCGGTCGGCGGGTCTCGATCCGGCCCGATTCACGGTCGGCGCGTTCGGCTCGGATTCACACCACCGTCCCGATCTTCCCGCGGTCGCGGCGCGTCGCGCAGCGCAGCAGGCGGGACGTCCGTTCAGCGGCGCGGAAATCGTGATCGTCGGCGACACGCCCGATGATGTCGCTTGCTGCAAGCCCATGGGCGCGCGGTCGGTAGGCGTAGCGACGGGGTTCTACGACGTCGCCGCGCTGCGCGCGGCGGGCGCGACCCACGTTTTTCGCGACCTCGGCGACACCCACGCCGTGCTCCAAGCCCTGTTTTCGTGACGGCAGTTCGCGACGAGCTCGAGCTCAAGGCCCGGGTGGACGACCCGGACGCGCTCCGGCAGGCGTTGATCGCGGCCGGCGCCGAGCTCGTCTACCGCGGCGCGATGCTCGACCGCCGCTTCGATCGGAAAGAGCGCCTGCGGAAACGCGACGAAGTCGTGCGACTGCGCGTGTACCACCCCGCCGATCGGTCGGCGGAATGGGGCGTACTCGGCTGGAAGGGGCCCGTGGGAAAGCGCGACGGCTATCGGCACCGCGAAGAGTGGGAGTCGCGCGTGGACGATCCGCGTGCGGTCCTCGTCGTGCTCCGTCACCTCGGCTACAAGGTCGTGCTCCGGATCGACCGCACCGTGGAGCAGTACCGGTTGGGTGATGCGACGCTGCGCCTCGAATGGTATCCGGCAATGGACGTTCTGCTCGAAGTCGAAGGATCGCCCGATGACATCGAGCGTGCCATCGCGGCAACGGGTTTGGCGCGGAAGGCCTTTCTTCCCGAATCGCTGCCGTATTTCACGGACGCGTACGAGAAGCGGACCGGCCGCCCTGCGCGCGTGGCCCGCGCCGAGGATTCGCAGTGAATCCGCCCATGAAGCTGCTAATGCCGCTGCGCGTGCCGGAGCTGGCGCCGTCGCTCGGGCGCATCATCGTGCCGCGGCGGCTGTTCGATCCGTGGGTGCCGGTCGACGACATCCGTGAAGAACTCGCGACTCGTGTCCTCGAGCTCGGCGGTGAGGGGCGTGCCGCGGCGGCGCGTGAATCCGATGGCCAGGCGCGCGCGCGCGTGCTCGAGGTGACGGGCCGCCGCGCGTGGGCCGCTGCCTGGGACCACGCGGTCCGGCGTGCGGGAGCACGGGTGGCCCAGGCGCTCGATGCCGAGATCACACGCACCGCTCGGCAGGTCCGGATGCCGCGCCGCCGGATGCGCCGCCATCTCCTCTCCAACGCCGAGAAGCGCGCCATCGTGGCGCGGCTGGGGACGGGCGGCGGCACGTTTGTCGCCGCGCTCGACGATCTCGAAGCCGCCGCGGCGCGCGCCGGCGATGCCTCGGTGCTCGAGAAGGATGCCCACGCGCTGTGGCAGGAGGCGCTCCGCACCGTCGCGCGGCGGCTGGAAGCCGCCTGGCTCGCGCTCGAAGCGGAGGTCGACGCCGAGCGCGAGCGCTGGACGCCGGAAATCGACGTACTCGCCGCCTGGCGGCCCTCGCTCTGGCCCGTGATCATCGGCTGGCTCCCACTTGGCGTCTTGCTCGTGTGGCTGGGCCTGATTCTCAGCGGCTACGTGCCGGCCCCCGCATGGCTCGCGGCACAGCTGGGCTTCTAGCCCTCCTCGTTTTCGGGGGCGGGACCGCCGCACTCCCCGCTCAACTTCGCGTCGTGGAAGTGCCGATCTCCGGTCGCGCGAGCCTCGATTCGCTCGCGCGACTCGGCTTTGAAGTGGCCGATATCCGGTCCACGGGCGGCACCCAGCGCGCGGTGATCGTCGTGTCCCCCGAGACCGAAGCGCAGCTCGCCGCGCACGGCTTCAGGACCCAGGCGCTCGGTGTGGCCCGCGTGACGACGGGAGCGGCCGCCGACACCTTCCATTCGTTCCACTCATTCGACAATCCCGGCACCGGCATTCGCGCCACCCTGGCCGCCTGGGCCGCTGCGAACCCGTCGATCCATGTGGATTCGGTCGGCGCGTCCTACGAAGGCCGACCAATTCTCGCCGTGAAGATCGGCCCGCCGGACGATTCGCCCACTCGGCCCAACGTGTTGTTCCTCGGCACGCATCACGCGCGCGAATGGATCTCGACCGCGGTCGCCATGAAGCTGATTCGCTGGCTGGCGGACTCGGGCGGCGCATTGATCAGCGCGTACGATGTCTGGGTGATTCCGGTCGAGAACCCGGATGGTTACCAGTACACCTTCACGGCGGATCGATACTGGCGGAAGAATCGCCGGCCCAACGCCGGCGGCAGCTACGGGGTGGACCCGAACCGGAATTACCCCGCCTTCTGGGGCGTCGACGACGCCGGGTCGAGCGGGATCGAGAACGCGGAGACGTATCGCGGAACCACACCTGCGTCGGAGCCCGAGACGCAAGGCGTGATGGCGTTTCATGCCGCGCATCCACCCGTGGTCTCAATCTCGTATCACAGTTACAGCGGCCTCGTGCTCTACCCGTGGGGATTCCGGGCCGGCCAGCTACCGCCCGATTTGCCGCGCTTTGAAGCGCTGGCGGGCACCGATCTCCTTCCCGCCGTGCCCGACAGCGTGCCCGGCTCGTCGCTCGACCACTATCACCCGGGCCCCGCCTGGAATCTCTACACGACAAACGGCGAGTACACCGACTGGGCCTACCGCACGTATGGCACGATCGCGTTTACGACCGAGTTGACGAGCGGCTGCTGCGTGAACGGCGACTACTACGGTTTCGAGTTCCCCGACGACAGCGTGCTCGTCGAACGCGTGTTTCGTGACAACCTACCGTTCGCGCGCGCGCTGATCGTCGCGTCCGGCGATCTCGCACACGCGCCGGGCGTCATGGGTGCCGTGCCCGCGCCGCCGCGATTCGTGTCGCTGTGGCCCGATTCCTGGCTGAGCCTCGATACGGGCGAGCCGCGGCCGCTCTTGACCCTGCGTACAGCAGCGGGTGCGCTCACGACCCGCAGCTCGCAGACCGACTCCTTGCGCCGCGGCACGCTGCGCACCATTTGGCGTACGGATCTGCGGCTCGACGGCGTGCGCGCATTGCGAGCCGAAGGAACCGCGATCACCGCCGAGCTGCTGTCGCTCGCCGGCGCCGAACCGCTCGATGTGGGATGGCAGGGATGGCACCGCGACTCGGTGCGCGTGGGGGGCAGCTATTCGTGGGCCACGGCGGGCTCCGATACGCTGACGTCCCCGATCGTCGACTTGCGCGGCCGGACCGGCATCTGGCTGCAGCTCTGGACACGCCACTACGGGTCGACCTTCTCGCCGACCCAGCGCGGCATCATCCAGTTCTCCGGCGACTCCGGTGCAACGTGGCGCACCGTCGCCATGATCGTCGGCGACGGACCAAGCTGGTATCCACTGCGGGTCGATCTGCCGCAGGCTGCCGACCACCGCGGCGCGCGCGTCCGGTTCATTGCCGAGCAGTTCAGCTGGTGGGTGGATGCCGTGGGCTTCGCGACCGACGCGAGCCCGGCCTTCGTCCCGCTCGCCGTGGCGGCCGGCGCCGAGGTCTCGGAGAACCCGGTGCGGGGCAATCAGGTGGTTGTCTCCTGGCCGCCCCCGGTTGGGACCGGCGATGCGCGCGTGTCCATCTTCAGCTTCACCGGCGAGCGGCTGTATCAAGTCACGGTGGCCGCGCCCAATAACGAATATGTTTGGGACCTCACAATTGGCGGCGGAGCGCGGCGCGTGGTCAACGGCGCATACATCATTGTCGTGGACGTCGAAGGTCACCGCTATCGCCGGCGGCTCTTCGTCGCGCGCACGGGTCCATGAGCGCAATCGGCGTCGGTGTGGACCTGGTCGAGGTGTCGCGCGCGCGCGCAATGCTCGCCGACAAGGGGGCGCACGTGTTCGACCGGTTGCTCACGCCGTCGGAGGCCGAGTACTGCCGGTCACGCCCCGACCCGGCCGAGCACGTCGCCGTGCGCCTCGCGGCGAAAGAGGCGGTCTACAAGGCGCTCCAGGGGAGTGACGCTGCCCGCGGAATCGGATGGCGAGACATCGAAGTCACCCGGGCGCCGGATGGGCGTCCCGACGTCGCGCTGACCGGCCTCGCCGCCAGCCGTGCCAGCGAATTGCGGGTGAAGAAAGTGCTGCTTTCGCTATCGCACACGCACGAAGCCGCCGTTGCAATTGCAGTCCTATCAACAGATTGAAATTCCGACAAAATTACTCTAGTATTTGCCCGTGCGGTCTTTGACTCCCATTCTGATGATTGCCGCCTGCCTTGCACAGCCACTCGCAGGGCAGGCGACTGACTCTTTGGCCCTGTCGCGGCGGGTGGTAGCCGCCGCCTCCCTGGCCGCCAAGGAGTACGCCCTCGGCGTCGTCCCGGCCGGTGGTCAGATCACGCAGCCCGAGGAAGTCGACGAGGCAAAGCTGTTCCTGCAGCAGGCTCGGTTCGATGTGTCGGGGTTGCCGTTAGCCGCCCGAGCGAGCTCGGAGCGGACCCTGGCGCGACTCGCCCAGATGCTCGATTCCCTTGCCCCTCCCGATTCAGTCGCCCGCATGACAGACAGCCTGGTCGCTCGCATTACCGCCGCCGCCGGCGGGCCCAAGGTCGTGGAACCGCTGCCTTCCCGGCCGCCGTCGCTCGCGCGCGGCGCCGTGGTGTTCCGCGAGCAGTGCGCGGCCTGTCACGGCGAAACAGGTCGGGGTGACGGTCCCAAGGCCAAATCCCTGAAAGGGCCGCCGCCCGCGAACTTCACCGATCCCGCGGTCATGGGCGGCATCTCGTTGCTCCAGATCTATCGGAGGATCGCGGTCGGGACTCCCGGGACCGCCATGCCGGAATTCGGCGACGACCTCTCAGCCGAGGACCGCTGGGCCGTCGCATCCTACGTGGCGGCGATCCAGTACGGCGGATCGGCGACGGCCGCGGTTTTTGCCGCCGTGCGCCATCAAATCGACTCTGCGGTGACGACGCGGTCGGACAAGATTGCGATCGATGCGTACATGACGTTCGAACAAGTCGAGACGTCGATTCGCGCCAATAACGCCGGACTCGCGAGTGAGCTGGAGGGGAATTTCGCCTGGCTCCGCACCCGCGTGGTGAAAGCCGATGAGGCGGAGCGCAACACGATTCGCGAACGGTTGCTGGCGGGACTCGAGCGCGCCGAGCGGGTCGTGGCGGATCGCCCATCGGCGATGAACCTGTTCATTGCGTCGTTCTTCCTGCTGGTGCGTGAGGGGTTCGAGGCGATCCTGATTGTCGCCGCGCTGATGACGTTCCTGGCCAAAGCCGGTGCGCCCGAGCGGCGGCGCGATGTGGCGCGCGGCGCCTGGCTGGCGGTCGCCGCGAGCCTGCTGACGTGGGTCCTGGTCGAGCTCCTCGTCGAGGTCACGCCGGGGGGACGCGAGATCATGGAGGGCGCCACCATGCTGCTCGCCGCCGCGGTCCTCTTTTACGTGAGCTACTGGCTGCTATCCAAGATCGAAGCCGCGAAGTGGACGGCGTTCGTGCACGGCAAGATGCAGAGCGCGCTCTCGTCGGGATCGGGCGTTGCCTTGAGCGCTGTGGCATTCCTCGCGGTCTATCGCGAGGGCTTCGAGACAATCCTGTTCTACAAGGCGCTGTTCACGTCGGCGGGTTCGGCCGGTGTACCGGTGGTGCTCGGCATCGCTGTCGGCGCCGTGGGGTTGGTCGCCATTTATCTGCTCATCAATCAGCTGGGGCTGCGGGTCGCGATGAAGCCGTTCTTCGCGGTCACCGGCGTGATGCTGTACTACATGGCGTTCGTGTTCGCGGGGAAGGGCATCGCGGAGCTACAGGGCGCGCAGGTCATCCCGCTGACCGTGATCGACGGCGCGCCGCGCATTCCCGTCATGGGCGTCTACCCCACCGTCGAATCGCTCTTCGTGCAGGGGCTGCTGCTCGCACTCGCCATTGTGGCGGCGGTGGGGGCGATGCGGGCGAAAGCCTCACGCACTCCCGCGGAGCGCGACCTCCTTCGGTCGGAGTGACTCGGGCAGCGGCTGTGGCCCTGCCGGCTCCCGCCACTTCACGAGCAACGTCGTACCCACCAGCACCAGGGCTACGCTCATCGCCTGGGCCAGCGTAAACGGACCCAACACCCGGTCGTCTTTCGCGCGCACCAGCTCCACGAGAAACCGCTCTGCTCCCGCGAACACGAGATACCACGCGAACAGCCAGCCGATCGCGTGCCCGTGGTCGCGGCGGCGCCACAGCCACCAGAAGACCAACAGCATTGCGATCGTCTCGTAGATTTGCGTCGGATGCACGGCCATCACGAGATTCGGATCGGTCGCCGCCGGGAAGTGCACGCCCATCGCCTGGAGGTTCCCCACCGTCGTCGGCGGCAAGCCCTTGGGAAATTGCATCGCCCACGGCAGGCGGGTCGGTATCCCGTAGTCATCGTTCACGAGAAAGCAGCCGACGCGGCCGAGCGCGTAGCCGAGCGCGAGCGGCGCGGCGCAGATCTCGGCGGTGAACCGAGAGGGCACGCGGCGGCGCCAGCCGTTCACTAGAATGGCGGCCGTTGCCCCCACGAACCCGCCGTACCACACGAAGCCGCCGCGGCGAAACAGCATGTCGGGGTCGCCGGTCAAGAAGACGTACCACAGCTTGGCGCCGACCAGGCCGCCGATGACGCCGGCGATGACGATGTCGGCGGCGTAGTCTTCGTCGAGCCCGCGCGCGCGCAGGTCGAGCTGAATCGCCCACCCGGCCATCAGAAACGCCACCATCATCATCAGTCCGTAGCCCGTGAGCTCCAGCGGACCCAGATGTATCGCGAACGGATAGACGGTCATGTCGTAATCTCAGCGGTTTCGAGACCGGGGAGTGGCAGATCGGCGCGGGCGTCCAGCGTCCAGTCGCTGCGCTCGCCGAGGCGCAGCCGGTACCAGCCGGCCCGTGCGATCATCGCGGCGTTGTCGGCATTGAGGCGCGGGCTCGCGACGGCGACGCGGGCGACATTGGCGAGGCGCTCGGCCGCGCGCGCCGACAACGCGCGGCTGCACGCGACGCCGCCGCCCAGAACAGCGGTGGTGTAGCCAGTGGCGCGGACGGCGCGCTCGAGTTTCGTGACCAGCACGTCGAGCACCGCATCCTGAAAGCCCCGGGCGATGTGCGCCCGGTCGCGATCCAGATCGTTCGACGCGCGGACCGCGTGCAGCACGGCCGTCTTCAGGCCGGAGAACGAGAACTCGAACCCATCGGCGATCATCGGGCGCGGGAAGTTGAAACGCGTGGGGTCCCCTTCACGCGCGAGCTGCTCGATCGGGGCGCCGCCCGGGTAGCCGAGGCCAAGCAGCGTCGCGACCTTGTCGAACGCTTCGCCGGCCGCGTCATCGCGCGTCTCTCCCAGGAGCCGGTAGCGGCCCCAGGCGGGAACGTCGAGCAACAGGGTGTGGCCGCCCGACACGAGCAGGGCAACGAAGGGCGGCGACAGGTCGCGGTCTTCCACGGCCGGAGCGAACAGGTGCCCTTCCATATGATGCACGCCGATCAGCGCGCGATCGCCGGCAAAGGCGAACGATTTGGCAAACACCACGCCGACGAGCAACGCGCCGGCGAGGCCCGGACCGGCCGTGACGGCCACCGCGTCGATCCCGCGGGGCGCGAGGCCGGCTTCCGCCAGCGCGCGATCCACGACGGCCGGCAGCGCGGCGAGATGCGCGCGGCTGGCCAGCTCAGGGACGACGCCGCCGAACACTTTGTGAATGTCCTGCGACAGAATGACGAGACTCGCGAGCTCCCCGCCGACCAGCACGGCCGCCGAGGTTTCGTCGCACGACGTCTCGATGCCGAGGACGGCGTCAGCCACTGTTGGGCCGACGGGTGGGGCGACGGGCGGGGGGAGGGGGAGGCGGAGCCGCGGGCGCGGTACGCCGCTTCAACGTGACGGAATCGGGAATCGCGCGGGCGGTGATGCCGCGCGGCGCGATGACCGTGATCCGCGCGAACCCGCCCCCAGACCCCGTGATGTGGGCGACCACGCGCAGCGAGTCGCGCGTCAACCCCATCACGCGCTCTTCCGGGCCGCGGACCGCGACCGACACGCGTGACGGCGTGACGATGAAGCTGGTGATCGCGCCCCCGCCGCTCTCCACCGGAATGCCGCCAAACGAGCGCTCGGAAATGCGACCCATATCGCCCGTCACGGTCACCTGCTTCGGCGCGAGGCGCACGATGCCGAGCGGCGCGGTGTCGATCGGCACGTTGCGCGTGAACTCGCCCGAGACGTTCGTGATTTCCATCGGCACCGTCGTCACGGAATCGATGGCGGCCAGGCTGCGCTCGGGACCGACCAGACGCACCGTCGTCGGGGTCATCGAGAGCCCGCCGTGCAGCACCTGACCGGAATCAGGCGTCACACTGACGAGCGAGACGATCCGCACCTCTTTGCGGGTCACGCTGTCGAGCGCCAGCGTGATCTCGCTGGGCCGCACCTCCATGACCCGGACGTCGGCGCCTTTGGGGAGCGCCAGCTCGACGTCGGTGGGGTCGAGGTGGATGGCCCAGTTGGACGTGGTCAGTGTGTCGGGCACGCGGCGCGTGATATCGCCCGCGAGCGAGCGCAGCTTCAGGATCTGGCTGCCCTTACCGGAAATCTGGACCCGCACTTTGGGCGGCTTCTGCATCAGCGTGCGGCCGCGCGGCAGCTGGACGTTCAGCGTGACGTCGAAGCTCGTCGTCACAGGCTGCTGCAGCTGCACGGCGACGTAGAGCATCAGCGCGAGAAACAGCGCCGCGCCCTTGATCGGCCAGTTGCGCGTGATCCCCTGGAACACGCTAGTGCTCGCTCAGGAGCCGGCGGATCAGCATCTCGTTGACGGGCTCCTCCCAGTTGGCGGCGCCGATGACGCGCTTGACGATCACGCCGTTACGATCGATCAGATAACTCTCCGGTACGCCGAAGATGTCGTACGACTGCCGGATCGCGCCACTGGGATCGTGGAGGATGTCGAAGGTGAGGCCGAGGCCATTGGCGAAGCCCAGGATCTCGGTCGGGCCGGTCGGCTCTTTGTCGGGATAGAACGCGTCGCCGTCGACGCTCACCGCGGCGATCCGGAAATCGGTGCCCGCGAGCTTCTTGTGCAGCTTTTCCATCGAGGGCATCTCGGCGCGGCACGGCGGGCACCACGTCGCCCAGATGTTGAGCAACACGACCTTGCCGCGATAGTCCTCGAGCGAGGCCGGACGGCTCGTGCGCAGATCGGTCGCGTGGAACTGCGGCGCGCTGGATCCGATCTCCAGCAGATTGATCTGCGGCCGCAGCTTGATGGCCAGGGCCACGCCAAAGACGGCCGTCGTTACCACGCTGGCGATCATCGTCCACTGTTGCCGATTCGTCATACCGTCACCATGCAGCGGCGGCGCAGCTCCTGCACTTCACGCCCGGGGTCGGCGCCCGCGAACACCGCGTTGCCGGCGACGAAGGTGTCGGCACCGGCTTGATGGGCAGCCGCGATTGTCTTGTTGGTGATGCCACCGTCGACCTCTAAGAAAAACCGTGCGTGGTGTGTGGTGCGTAGTGCGTGGGCGCGCTGAATCTTCTCGTTTGATCCCGGAAGGTAACTCTGACCGCCGAATCCCGGATTCACCGTCATGATCAGGAGCAGATCGAGATCGCGCACGACCTCTTCCGCATGGGCGAGTGGCGTCGCGGGATTCAGTGCCAGCCCGGCCATCATCCCGCGCTGCTTCACCGCGTCGAGCTGGCGTTGCACGTGGACCGTGGCCTCGGGATGAAACGTGAACACCGACGCGCCGGCGGCGGCGAACGATTCGATGTAATGCTCCGGCTCCACCACCATCAGGTGGACGTCGATCGGCTTGTCGGTCAGCTTGCGCAGCGTTTCGATCATGTTGGCGCCGAAGGTGATGTTCGGGACGAAGCGGCCGTCCATCACATCGACATGCAGCCAGTCGGCACCCGCCTCCAGCACCTGCGCGACTTGCTCCGCGAGCCGCGCGAGGTCGGCGGAGAGCACGCTCGGCGCGATGCGGATCCCGTTCGTCATTGCGGACTCCGGGCCACCACGACGTCCACGACCGTGCCGGGCGCCGCGAGTGTCCCGGCCGCCGGCGTCTGTCCCACGACCGTTCCCGGCGATCCGTCCGCCGTCCGCCGCCGTGTGACGGTGCCGAGCTGCAGTCCTTCCATCTCGAGTCTGGTGCGGGCGTCGCCCGACGCCATGCCGAGCAGATCGGGAATCGGGATGGTCGGCGCGCCGCGACTGATGACAACGGTCAGGCCGGCGCCCGGCGCGAGCACCGTGCCCGCCGGCGGGCGCGTCATCATCGCCAGCCCGGTCGGCGCGGCCGCCTGGACGGACTCCACCTGGCTCACCACCAATCCGGCGGCTGCGATCAGCGACTGCGCGAGGGCGCCGTCGAGATTCGAGACGTCCGGCACCGGAATCTTGGGCGGGCCGGCGCTCGCGATGAGCGTGATCTTCGTGCCTTCGGGGGCGATGACGCCGGGCGGCGGATCCTGCCACACCACGACTCCTGCCGGCGCCGTCGGATGCGGCTCGGCGCCGCCCTCGGTGACCTGCAGCTTGGACCTCTGGATCTCCGCCTGCGCTTCCGCGACCGTCAGCCCGATCACGCGGGGCACCTCCTGGTGGCCGGGCAGGAAGGGCGCAGGGAAGAGAATGAGGTACGCGGTGAGGTATCCCGCGAGCACCACCCCGACGCCAATCCCGATCCATTTCCAGAATCGTGCGTTGAGTTTGAAATCGGGCAGCGGCTCGACGCGGCGGGGAATGCGCATCAGCGCCACGCCGGCTCCTTTCGGACCAGGCGCGTCGCGTACGCCCCGTCGATGCCGTGACGCTGCGGCAGAGACTGGAAGTCGCCGGCGGGCGTGACCAACTCCGCGGGAGCGGCGTCCTGCCGTGGTGACCGCGTGAATTCCCGGTTTCGGTTCAGAAAACTCTCCACGACGAGTTCATTCTCCTCGGGCTCGAGCGAGCAGGTCGCGTAGATCAGCAGGCCACCCGGTCGCACCAGCGCCGCCGCGGCCGCGAGCAATCGCTCCTGCCGCTCCGCCGCGCGCGCGAACACCGCTTGATGCAGGCGCCAGCGCGCATCGGGATGGCGCCGCATCGTGCCGGTCGCGCTACAGGGTGCGTCGACGAGCACCGCGTCGATGCTCCCGTGCCTGAACGGCGCCGCCTCAAGATTGGCGGCAACGCACCGAATCGCCACTCCCGCCCGCCGCGCGGTGTCGGTGAGCCGACCGATCCGCTCGTGGCGCGCATCACCGGCGAGGACCCGGGCACCTGCCGCCTCGAGGGCGACGGCCTTTCCTCCCGGCGCCGCGCAGGCGTCGTACACCAACGAACCTGCAGGGATTCGGGCGAATCGCGCGACGAGGGCGTGTGCTGGGTCCTGGACGATGAAGGCTCCTTCGGTGAAGCCGGGAAGATCACGAGGTGCCGGGTGTCTGGTGCCAGGTGTCAGGCCGATGCGTAGGCCGGCTCCAAATGGCGCCTCGGTAACTTCGAGCCCTATGTCCTGGAACCGGCTGGTTAAAGTTTGCTGATCCCACCGTGCGGGCTGGAGAATGAGTTCGGGTTTTGCGTCATTCCACTCTACCAACCGTTCTGTTTCGGCAACTCCGAATCGATGTGTCCAACGGTGCACCAACCAGTCGGGATGCGATGACCCGGCACCCGACACCTGACACCCGGCACCTGCAAGTTTGCGCAGCGCGTGGTTCACATACCCCGTAACCCCTTCGCCCACCGTCTGTCTGGCAAGTTCAACGGACGTCGAGACCGCCGCATGCGAGGGGACACGCGTCAGCCAGCGGAGCTGATAGGCGCCGAGGCGCAGCACGTCGTGGAGACGGGGATCGGCACGGTCGAGCTCGAGCGCGGTGTCGAGCTCGCGCTGGCGGCGGAGCACGCCGGCCGACAACTCGTACGCGAGGCGCCGGTCGCGCTCGGCGAGGCCTGTGAGGTGGCGGTCGCGCGCGTCCGCCAATGGCGCTCCCGCCCTGACCGAGCGGAGAATCTCGAGCGCCGCGCGTCGCGCGGCAGTTGCTTCCTTAATCCAGCATCCCCTTGGTCGGGGATGACGGCATGGCGACTTCGCGGCGTGGCATGCGGCCGGCGAGGAAGGCCGCCCGGCCGGCGATCGTCGCGAGACGCATCGCCGTCGCCATGGCGACGGGATCCTGCGCGGCCGCGATCGCGGTGTTCATCAGAATCCCGTCCACGCCCTGCTCCATCGTGACGCAGGCGTCGGACGCCGTGCCGACGCCCGCATCGACGATCACCGGCACATGCAGCCGCCGCTTGATCGTGCGAACGGAGAATGGATTCAGCAGGCCGAGCCCGCTCCCGATCGGCGAGGCGAGCGGCATGACGGCCGCGCAGCCAAGATCCTCGAGCCGCAGCGCCGTCACGAGATCCTCGTTCGTGTAGGCGAGCACTTTGAAGCCTTCCTGCACCAGCACCTTGGCGGCCTCGAGCAATCCTGCGACGTCGGGAAGCAGCGTCTCTTCATCGCCGATCACTTCGAGCTTCACGAAGTCGTGGAACCCGGCTTCGCGCGCGAGCCGCGCGTAGCGGATCGCATCGGCGGCGGTGTAGCATCCGGCGGTGTTGGACAGCAGGAAGATCTTGGTGGGATCGAGGAAGTGCAGCACGCTCGATTCCTTGGAGCGGTCGAGATTCACGCGGCGCACGGCGACGGTGACGACCTCGGCGCCCGACGCCTCGATCGCGCGCACCATCGTGTCCATGTCGGGATACTTGCCCGTGCCGACCATGAGGCGCGACTGGAAGGTGCGCCCGCCGATCGTCAGCGGCTCGTCGCGGATCGTCTCAACAGCCGTCGTCATCTCACCCTCCACCCACGAAATGCACCAGCTCGATGGCGTCCCCCTCGGTCACGGTGACGTCCCCGAGCGCCGGCCGCCGCACGATCTTGCGATTGTGCTCGACGACCACGGCGCGCGGATCGAGCTCGAGCTCCTTGAGTAGCTCGAGCAGCGTTGCGCCCGGCGTGACTGTTCTCTGCTCGCCATTGATTACGACATCCATTCCCGCATCCTCCTCGCGGCCGCGGCAGGCTCGGCGTCGTCCCACAGCGCCCGAATCGCGGCGACGCCGTACGCGCCGGCCCCTCGCACCTCCCGCACCCGATCGATCGTCATCCCGCCGATCGCGATCACCGGCAGATCACCGGCCGCCGCGACGATCTGTTGCAGTTTGGCCAGGCCGAGTGGGGCACGGCCGGGATGCGAAGCGGTGGCGAATACCGGCCCTACAACAAGATAGTCGGCCCCCGAGAGTCTTGCGGCTTCGGCCTCAGCCAGGTCGTGAACCGAAACGCCGATCCACCACAGCCGATTCAGTGCGCGCGCGGCGCTGACGGGGAGGCTGCCATGGCCAAGCTGGACGCCGGCGGTGGGTACGCTCAGTGCAACATCCAGACGGTCGTTGACGAAGAGGAACGATGGAAGGTTGGAAAGTTGGACTGAAAGGGTGTAATGCTCGAGGCCCGTGAGCTCTCGCCCGCGGGCATGGAAGGCAAGCTCAGAACCGCCACCCTCGGCGAGGGCCTTCGCCACTTCGCCGACGTCCGCCCGCCGCGCGATGCGCTCGTCGGTGATCGCATGTAGGCGCGGCAGCGGTTGTCTCACGAGAACGTCGCGCCGGCCTCGAGACGGGCGCCCCGCAGCCAGTCCTTCGCCGCCATCCGCTCTTTCCCCGCCGGCTGCACTTCGAAGATCTCGATCGTACCGCCGCCCGTTGCGATCACCAGCGAGTCACCGGCCGAAAGAACTTCCCCAGGGACGCGTTGGGACTTTTGAGCGACGGCCTTGGGTGCGAAGAGTTTGATCTCGACGCCATTCAACTCGGTCCACGCGCCAGGGCGTGGATCGAGGCCCCGAATCAGGCAGTCGATCGAGCGCGCGTCTTGCGTCCAATGGATCCGTGCGCTCTCACGGGTGAGCTTGGGGGCGAGCGTCGCGCGTGCGTCGTCCTGCGGCACGGGCGCCGGCGGCGGGTCGCCCTGCTCGAGGAGCGCCAGCGTTTCTATCAGCGCCTGCGCTCCCAGCTCGGCGAGGTGGGCCGACAGCTCGCCGCCCGTCACGTCGGGATCGATGCGATGCGGGAGTTGATGGAGGATCGGACCCGAATCCATGCCGGCGTCGAGCTGCATGATCGTGACGCCGGTCTTCTCATAGCCGCGGACGATGGCCCACTCGACCGGGGCGGGCCCGCGCAGCTCCGGGAGCAGAGACGGATGGACGTTCACCATCCCGCGCGGCGGCAGCGCGAGCAGCGCCGGCTTCAGGATGTGGCCGTAGGCGACGACGACGCCGATATCGGGTTTCAGCTCGCGCAGCTGAGTTAGAAACGCGGGGTCGGTCGGCTTGTCCGGCTGCAGCACCGGAAGATCTTCGGCCTCGGCGGCGAGCCGGACCGGGGGGGGGACGAGCTTCGAGCGGGACCGACCCTGCGGCGCGTCGGGTTGGGTGACGACGGCGGCAACGTCGAATCCTTCTCCCACGAGCGCGCGCAGCGACGGCACCGCGAAGTCGGGCGTGCCAAAGAAGGCGACGCGCATCTACAGCTCACCCGCCGGCTCCGGCGTAACCTCCTTCAGATACCCGGTCTGCCCCTTACGCGCCTTTTTCCACTTGGACAGCAGGAGACCGCGCTTCACGGCGCTGAGATGATCGAGGAACAGGATGCCGTCGAGGTGATCGATCTCGTGCTGAATCGCGCGCGCCTTGTAGCCGTGCGCTTCGACGCGCGCGCGGCTGCCGTCTTGATCGAGGGCCTCGACGACGATCCGGGCGGCGCGCGTCACGTCGCCGAAGATCTCCGGGATCGAGAGGCATCCCTCCTCGGCTGTCTCCTCTTCGTCGCTGCGCTCGACGATGACGGGATTGATGAGGACGAGCGGGGGTGGATCCTCTGCCCCGATGTCGACGACGGCGACGCGCCGCGCGACGCCGATCTGGTTTGCGGCGAGGCCGACACCCTTGGCGGCGCGCATCGTTTCGAACAGATCGTCCACGAGCCGGCGCACGGCGTCATCCACCTTCGGCACCGCGGGCGACTTTTGCCGCAGCACGGGTGAGCCGAGCAGATGCAGCGTGCGAACCGTCACGCCGGCTTCGCCTCGACGGCGGTGCGGTTGGTGATGCTGCTGATGCCGCTCCGCAGGATCACGAACTTCGCTTCGCCGCTCCGAATCGTGACCTGATCGTCCTTGATGTGCACGACTTCGCCGACGATCCCGCTCGAGGTCACGACCTGATCCCCGCGCTGCAGCGACGCGAGCAGCTGCTTGTGGTCTTCGGCCTGCCGGCGCTGCGGCCGGATGAGCAGGAAGTAGAAGATCCCGATGAACAGCGCGATCTGGATGATGAACGCGCTCATCCCCGCGCCGCCCTGGCCCGAGGGAGTGAAGAGCAGCAGCAGCAACGATGCCGTGGTCATGCGACTCCCGTGTGTTGATAGCGGCGGCGCCAGTCATCGGCCCATGTGGCGAATGCATCGCCGCCCCGCTGGATGGTGGCACGCATTTCCGCCGCGAGGCGGATCAGATACCGCACGTTGTGCAGCGACAGCAGGCGGAGGCCGAGTAATTCGCCCGCGGTGAACAAATGGCGCAAGTAGCCGCGCGAATACGTCGTGCACGTCTCACAGTCACAGCTCGGGTCCAACGGCCCGGCGTCGGTGCGGTAGGCGGCGTTGCGAATGTTCAACGTGCCTTCCGGTGTGAACGCCGAGCCGTTGCGGCCGCCGCGCGTCGGTGCGACGCAGTCGAACAGGTCGACGCCGCGCTCGACCGCCGCGACGAGATCCGCGGGAAACCCGACGCCCATAAGATAACGGGGCAGTGTAGCGGGCAGCCGAGCCTCGAGCACTTCGAGTGTCTGATACATCTTGTCTTTTGGTTCGCCGACGGATAATCCACCGATCGCGATGCCTGTCCAGGGACCCAATTCCAAGACGCGATCGAGGCTTTCGGTTCGCAGCGCAGGCAGCGTCCCGCCCTGAATGATGGGCCACAAGGTTTGCTCGCTGGTCTTCAGCTGTTCGTGGCGCTTCTTGCACCGCGCGAGCCACCGCAGGGTCCGATCGAGAGCATCACGCGCCGTTGCCTCATCGGCTCCACCTGGGATCACATGATCGAATGCCATCGCGATATCAGAGCCCAGCGTCGCCTGGATCTCGATCGCGCTTTCGGGCGTCAGCGTCCGCCGTCCGCCGTCCACGTGGCTCTGAAACTCCACGCCGTCTTCGTCGACCTTGCGAAAGCCTTCGAGCGAAAACACCTGAAAGCCGCCGGAGTCGGTGAGCAGCGGCCGTTCCCACGCCATGAACTTGTGGAGCCCGCCGAGCTGCGCGATCACGTCTTCACCGGGCCGCACGTGCAGGTGATAGGTGTTGGCGAGCACGATCTGTGCGCCGACGGCCTTGAGGTCGGCGGGCGAGAGCGTGCGCACCGTCGCCTGGGTGCCGACCGGCATGAACACCGGCGTCTCGACGGTGCCGTGGGGCAGGGTCAGCGAGCCCGAGCGCGCGGCGCCCGACTGGCCGTCAATCCAGAAATCGAACAAGAACTAGCCCCGTTCTTTGAACCCCGGGCTTGCGCCCGGGGTTAGAGCTGCGCTGGTCCGTGAGATCTTCTGACCCCGGGCGCGAGCCCGGGGTAAATCCAACCCCGTGACAGATCTTCTCACACAATCACCATCGCGTCCCCATAACTGTAGAACCTATATCCTTCTCTTACCGCTTCATGGTAAGCACGCATCACCCGCTCATATCCTCCGAACGCACACACGAGCATCAGCAACGTCGAACGCGGCAGGTGAAAGTTCGTGATCAGATGATTCACGATCTTGAAGTCATACGGCGGGCGAATGAACAGGCTGGTCTCACCGGGACCCGCCTGCACGCGGCCTTCCGCATCGGCTGACGACTCGAGTGCCCGAACCACCGTGGTCCCGACCGCCCAAACTTTGCCACGGGTGTCGTTGATCCAATTGGCGGCTCCCTGAGCGATCTCGAACGCCTCCGGATGCATAGTGTGGTGCTCGAGCGCTTCGGTCTCCACCGGCTTGAACGTTCCTGGGCCGACGTGCAGATCGACCGCCGTGACAAGCGTCCGCTGCTCGTGAATCCGGGCGAGCAGCTCGGTAGTGAAATGCAGTCCGGCCGTCGGCGCTGCGACGCTGCCATCGTGGGTCGCGTACACCGTCTGATAGCGCTCCTGATCCGCCCTCGTGGGAGCGCGCTTGATGTACGGCGGCAGCGGCACCGCGCCGTACTTCGCGAGCGTCGCGCGCGCGTCGAGCGCGCCCACGAACCGCACCCGACGCAGTCCGCCCCCTAACACTTCGACAATCTCCGCGGCGCTGTCGTCACCGAACGAGACTCGGCGGCCGGGCTTGAGCTTGCCGCCGGGATGCGCCATCGCGAGCCAGGTCCCATCGCCGACGTCACGCACGAGCAGGAGCTCCGCGTCCTGCCCGCCTTCACGCGTTCCGTGCAGTCTCGCCGGGATGACACGCGATGTGTTGATGACGAGCAGGTCGCCGGGGGGGATCAACGCTGGCAGGTCGCGAAAATGGAGATGGCGCGTCGTGCTACTCTCGCGATCGAGCACCAGCAGCCGGCTGGCCGAGCGATCGGGGAGCGGATGCTGCGCGATCTGCGCGCTGGGAAGATCGTAATCGAAGTCGGAGAGTCGGTTACCCGTCAAAGATGCTTGCTTGCTCTGCGGATTTCGGTGGCACAAATCCGAAGTGCCGGTAGGCGGCCGGTGTGGCGACGCGGCCCCGCGGCGTGCGCGCGAGAAACCCCTGCTGCATCAAGAACGGCTCGTACACCTCCTCGAGCGTCCCCGGATCCTCGCCGACCGCGGCGGCGACGGTCTGCACGCCGACCGGCCCGCCCTCGAACATCTCGATGATGGCCTTGAGAATGCGCGCGTCCATGTCGTCGAGCCCGAACTCATCGACGTCGAGCCGCTTCAAAGCCTCGGCGGCGACGGCCGAGGTGATTTTCCCGCCGGCGCGGACCTGCGCATAGTCGCGCACCCGCTTCAGCAGCCGGTTGGCGACGCGCGGCGTGCCGCGGCTGCGGCGCGCGATCTCCGCGACGCCGGCCGCATCCGTGGCGACGCCGAGGATCCCGGCCGAGCGCGTGATGATTTGGACGAGATCGTCGGGCGGATAGTAGTGCAGGCGCTCGACGAGTCCGAACCGTGCGCGCAGCGGCGGCGTCAGCAGCCCGAAGCGCGTGGTGGCGCCGATCAGCGTGAAGCGCTCGAGCTGCATCGGGAGCGTCTGCGCGTGCGGGCCGTCGGCGATGCGCACGTCCACCCGGAACTCCTCCATCGCCGGATACAGGAACTCCTCGAGCGCGGGCCGCAGGCGGTGCACTTCATCTATGAAGAAGATGTCGCCTGCCTTGAGCGAGGTGAGCATGCCCACCAGATCGCCGGGACGCTCCAGCACGGGGCCGGACGTGGTGCGGATGTTGACGCCGAGCTCCTTCGCCATGAGCAGCGCCAGCGTCGTCTTGCCAAGGCCCGGCGGGCCGAAGAAGAGGACGTGATCGAGCGGCTCCTTGCGCTGCTTCGCCGCGTCGATGGCGATCTGCAGCGACTCCTTGACCTTCGCCTGCCCCACGAACTCGTCGAGCCGCGACGGGCGCAATGCCGCGTCGGTGAGCCGTTCGCTCTCGAGGGCTTCAGGCGTCGTGATTTCGGAGCGCGCCATTATTTGTGCGTCGCCCGCGCGACCCATCGCACCGGCCGAGCGTCAGCCTGGATCTCGTGGGGCGTGTGGCAGCGCAGACAGGCATCCTCGGCGCGGGTCGCACCCGCGGGGACCAGGCGTCGATTCGTCGATCCGCACCGTGTGCAGATCCACTCCGCGGTGACTTCAGCGGGGATTGGGGTCACCGAGTCGTCAGAATCTGCAGCGCCCGCCGCACCAGGGTTTCCGTTTCGGTCTCCGTTCCGTTTCCCGTGAGCACCTGGCGAATCGCGCGATCCGCCTCCGGCACGCCGTATCCCAGGCGCTCGAGCGCCTTGAGCGCCGCCTCGGCGCCGGCGGGCACCGGGGCGGCCGGAACCTCCGTGAACTCCTCGACCTTCTCGCCCAGCTCGAGTGCGAGCCGCTCAGCGGTCTTCCGGCCGATGCCACTGACGGACGACAGCACGCCGATGTTTTTCTCGCGCAGCGCCCGCGCGCCGCGCTCGACGCCGAGGCTCGAGAGCAGCGCAATCCCGATCCTGGGGCCGACGCCGCTCACGCTCGTGAGCCGCTGGAAGAACCGGCGCTCGGCGTCGTCGAGGAATCCGTACAGCGCCCAGCCGTCCTCGCGCACCACCAGCTCGGTCGCCAACGTGATTTCGGCGCCGGTGGCCGGGAGCCGCTCCATCACGCCCAGCGGCACGACGACCTCGTAGCCGACGCCACCGGACGTCTCGACGACGACTCGGTCGGCGGACTTCGCCGCCAATTTCCCCCGCACATGCGCAATCATGAGCGAAGGATATACGTAAGCGCCGCCGCCACACCGTCGGCAGCGTCGGCCGGTTTCGGCGCGTGTTTGAGCCGCAGCAAGTGCGCCACCATCGACCCCACCTGCGACTTTTGAGCACCACCGGCGCCCACAACGGTCTTTTTGATCATGGCAGGTGCATACTGGGCGATTTCGAGTCCCTCTTGTTCAGCCGCCAGCAGGATCACGCCCCGCGCATGACCAAGCACGAGCGTGGTACGGACGTTCTTATGATAGAAAGCATCCTCGAGCGCGAGCACCGAGGGTTGGTGACGCTGGATGAGCTGCGCGATGGCCTGGTGCAGCTCGGCGAGCCGGTGGGGGAGGGAATTGCTGCGTCCGAAGCGAAAGACCCCGCATTCGATCAGGCGGCCGAGCCCGGGAACGCCATTGCCGTTCCCCGTTTCGATCACGCCGTAGCCCGTGACCTGTGTGCCGGGGTCGACGCCCAGGACCCTCACGTTATCCCGTCACCGCCGCCATCGCCTCGGCGTCGATGTCGAAGTTGGAAAAGACCTTCGCGACGTCGTCCATTTCCTCGAGGCCTTCCATGAGGTTCAGCAGCTTCTTGGCGTTGCTGCCCT
Organism: Gemmatimonadales bacterium; assembly: GCA_036395695.1. GTDB lineage: Bacteria > Gemmatimonadota > Gemmatimonadetes > Gemmatimonadales > GWC2-71-9 > 20CM-2-65-7. The sequence continues at coordinate 17,990 of DASWDA010000053.1, read as the reverse complement.
CGACCTTCACGGTGTTCTTCGGCACCATGGCGATCTCGGCGCTCTGCACCGGCAATTTCGTGGCCCGCAGCGCTTGATCGATCGCGTGGAGCTGCGTGGGCGGCGTCGTGATCAGATAGATGTCGCCCTCTTTCTCCATGTCTTCCGCGCCGGCATCGAGGGCGGCTTCCATCGTCGCGTCCTCGTTGGCCTTCGCATCGATCACGATCTGACCCTTGCGGTCGAACATCCAGGCGACGGCGTTCGTGGCGGCAAGGTTGGCGCCGTGGCGTTGGAATACGTTGCGGATCTCGGCGACCGTGCGGTTGGGGTTGTCCGTCGTAGCCTGAATGAGGAGCGCCGCGCCGCCAGGCCCGTAGCCCTCGTACGTGACTTCTTCGTAGGTCACGCCTTCCAGCTCGCCGGTCCCCTTCTTGATCGCGCGGTCGATGTTGTCGGCCGGCATGTTCTCGGCTTTGGCGGCGTCGATGGCGGTGCGCAGCCGCGCGTTGCCGCCGGGATCGCCGCCGCCCGCCTTGGCGGCGATCGTGATTTCACGAATGATGCGGGTGAACACCGCGCCGCGCTTTTGGTCGGTGACCGCCTTCTTCCGCTTGATCTGTTTCCATTTGTTGTGACCAGCCATATCTGCTCCTGATTCACAGGCTAAAGCCTGTGCTCGGCGAACACTGCCCGTAAGGGCACGCATTGCCGAGCGCACCCTTCAGGGTGTCGAGTACCCGATTCCGACCATGTCCTCTTTCAATGTCCAACTTATATCATCTATCAGGGTCGAGCATATCCTCGAACCGCATCCAGCGACGATAGAAGTAGAGGTCCACGAACCCGGTCGGGCCGTTGCGATTCTTGGCGACGATCAATTCGGTCGCGCCGTCCACGCCGCCGCCGGGGTTGTACATCTCCTCGCGGAAGATCGACAGCACGACGTCGGCGTGTTGCTTCGGGGCGCCCATGACGCCGTAGTCGTCGAGCGTGGGGCGCTTCGCGTCCCGACCAGTTTGAAATCCCGGGAGCTGCGCGACGACCAGCAGCGCGACCTGGCGTGCCAGTGCGAGGGCCTTGAGGTGGCGGAGTACGAGCGCGGTGTCCTCGTCCTGTGTCGTCCGCGCCTTGGGCGGCGGCACGAGCTGCAGGTAGTCCACGACCACAAGACCGATTTGGCGGAGCGGGTCGAGCCGCTCGAAGACCGTTTCGAAGTCCTCACCAGCGAGCGGTAATAGTGAAAGGGGGAGACCGCGGAGCCGCACCGCGGCGCCGCCCACGCCCGCCCGCGTCTGGTCGGTCAGCTTCGCCGCGCGCAGCTCGTCCACGGCGACTTTGCCCTCGATCGCGAGCGCGCGTTCCATCAGCCGTTCTTCATTCATCTCCCCGGAGAGGTAGGCCACACCCACCGACTGTTGCGCCACACGAAGCGCGATGCCCAGCGCGAGCGCCGACTTGCCGCTCCCGATGTCCCCGCCGAGCAGGATCAAGTCGCGCCGGCGCAGCCCCCCGCCGAGCAGCTTGTCGAGCGAGCCGAAGCCGCTGGGAATGGTGTCGCCGGTGATTTCGCCGGGACGCTGCGCATCGACCCGCTCGACCAGGTTGTCGAGCGAGGCACGTTTCTCGAATCGGCGGGCGGGGGATGGCATGGTCTATAAATGCAATCTGGCGGTGCGCGCGGCAACGGTGACGGCGTCCCCAGCTTCGACGCCAAGCACTTCCCGGGCCGGCGCGGTGAGCTGGCTGAGCACGAGGGCAGCGGCGTTCGGCGTCGCCGTTTCGAGGTGTTGCCGTGCCGCGGCGAGCGCCCGCGCGAGGGGCGCGGGCAGTGCCAGGCTGCCGATCCGTTTTTCGAGCGCCTGCAGGCGGCGGCGGTGGTTTTTCGCGCTCACGGGCGCCGGCGGGAGCAGCGCCTCGGCGGCTCGCACCATGAGCCACAGGGCGAAGAGACCCTCGCGCCGCGGTCCCCGCGCCGATTCGGCGATCAGGGTGACGAGGCGATCCTCGGCGGGTGTGTTCATGCCACGAGACGCTGCACAGCGGCCGCGACCTGCTCGGGGAAGATCTCCTCAAGACAGCGATGGTGGCCGAGCGGGCACCGTTCCGTGCCCATCGCCGAACAGGGCCGGCAATCGAGATCGAGCTTGAGCACCGCTGCTTGTTTGGTATAGGGAAAGAAGCCGAACGGCTCGACGGTCGGTCCGAAGAGCGCGACGACACGTGTGCCGACGCCGGTGGCCATGTGCATCACGCCGGTGTCGCCGGAGACCAAGACCTTGGCGCGGGCGAGACAGGCGCCCGTTTCCTGCAGCGTGAACTCTCCGGCTGCGTTGGCGATGCCGGGGCCCAATTCGGCGGCGAGGTCGCGATCGTCCGGGCCCCCGAGCGCGACGAGGCCGTAACCCAGTTTCTCGAGCTGCGCCGCGAGTGCTTGCCAATGCCGTGTCGGCCAGCGTTTGGTCGCGTGCGCGGCACCGGGCGCGAGGGCGGCGAACGGCTGGCGGTCGAGGCCGCGCTCGGCGAGCCAGTGGCTCATGCGCTCCCGCGCGGCGGGAGCCAAAAAAAACTCGGGCGGACCGCCGTCGGGCCACACGTCGAGCGCGCGCGCCGCTTCGAAATACCGCTCGGGCACCGGTACGGGCCGGCCATAGATGTTGATTTTCGTCGAGATCAACGTGGTGCGGGCGAGTTTGCGCTTCGAGTATCCTGACCACTGACAGGGCACCAGCCACCGCAACGCCGCGCTGCGCAGGCTGCCGTGCAGATCGAGTCCGTGGGTGGCACCGAGCGGCCGCAACCGGCGCGCGAGATCGATAATCCGCTCGTGTGGCTCGAGCTCGATCACTTGGGTCAGGTGCGGATTCTCGACGACCAGCGGCGCCATCGCGCCTTTCGTGACGAAATAGAGCTCGGCTTCGGGATGGCGCCGGTGTAGCGCGCGCACGAGGGGAGTGGTGAGGAGGACGTCGCCGATGGAGCTGAATCGGACGCACAGAATGCGCAACACGCGGCCAATGTAGTCGCGCGTTGCCCGGCTTCGCCAGCGGGACTACCTTGCAACGCAAGATGCCGCGTCCGAAGAGCATTCTCTGGGTCGACGACGAAATTGACGGCCTTGCCGCGCACCGCCGCTTTCTCGAGGAGCAAGGGTTTGCGGTGACGCAGGCGGCGCACGGCGACGACGCGCTCGCGATGCTGCGCCGCCAGCCCTACAGCGTCGTGCTGCTCGACGAGCAGATGCCGGGGCGACGCGGCCTCGAGCTGCTTCCTGAGATCCGCGCCATCGATCCCGCCATGGCGGTGGTGATGGTGACGCAGTCCGAGGACGACGCGCTGCTGCGCGACGCGATCGGGATCGAGATCGACGACTACCTCGTCAAGCCGGTCCACCCGCGCCAGATCCTTTCCGTGGTCACGCGGCTGCTGGAAGGCGACCGCATCCGCCAGCAGCGGCTGGCGCGCGACTTCGTCACGCGCTTCCGCGAGCTCGAGGGGCGCCGCGGCGCGGCGCTCGCCTGGCGCGAATGGATCGAGCTCGTGGCCGAGCTGGCGCGCTGGGAGGTGCGGCTCGCGGCCGCCGATGAGCCGGGACTGCAGGAAGCGCTCCGCGCGCTGCAGGAGAGCCTGCGCAAGGATTTCCAGACATTCATCACCAAGCATTATCCCCGCTGGCTCGCCGATCCCGAGCGCGACCGGCCGCCGCTGTCCGTCGACGTCGGCGCCGAGTTTCTCGTCCCGGCCCTGAAGCGCACCGGTCGCGTGGTCTTCATCGTGATCGACTGCCTGCGTCTCGATCAGTGGGAAGTGCTGCGCGATCTGATCACGCCGCTGTTCGACGTCGAGGAATCGCACTACTACAGCATCCTGCCCACCGCGACGCCGTTCTCACGCAACGCGATCTTCAGCGGCCTGTTTCCCATGGAGATCGCGGCGCGCCATGCGGAATGGTGGGGCGCGCCGACCGACGAAGAAAGCCTCAACGCCCACGAGGCCGAGCTGCTCGCCGAGCAGCTGCGCGAGCTCGTCGGCCAGGAGGTGCCGGTGCGGTACGAAAAGCTGTTCACCGCCGCCGACGGCACCGACCTCTTACGCCGCCTGCCGGCGCATCTCTCGCAGCCCGGCGTCACGGCGCTCGTGTTCAACTTCATCGACCAACTGACGCACGGCCGCTCCGAAAACGCGATCCTCTACGAAGTGGCGCGCGATGCCGATGCGCTGCGCGGCCTGACGAAGACGTGGTTCGAGCGCTCGCCGGTGTTGGCGGCGCTCGAGGAGGCGGAGCGCCGCAATGTCCCGGTGCTGCTGACGACCGATCATGGCTCGATTCACTGCCAGACACCGGCGACCGTCTTCGCGAAGCGTGACGCGACGGCCAACCTCCGCTACAAGTTCGGCGAGGACCTGCGCGCCGAAGACCCCGAAGCCGCGATCATGGTCGAGGACTTGAAGAGCTACGGTCTCCCCGCGAAAGGCCTCGGCGTCCGGCTGCTGCTCGCCACGGGCGACCGCTTCTTCGTCTATCCGACCAAGCTGCGCGAATACCAGGCGCGCTATCGCGGTGCATTTCTGCACGGCGGCGCGACCCCCGAGGAGATGATCCTGCCCGTGGCGCTGCTCACGCCGCGCCGCAACCGCTGATGAGCCAGGGACAGGAGAGTGCGGGGACGGGCAGCACACGGCTGCTGTCCCTGCTGAAGCCCTACTCGCTCCTGTTCACCGCGACCATCACGTCGACGGTGGTCTCGTCGGTGCTCGACGGTTTCACGTTCGTCCTGCTGATTCCATTCCTGCGCACGCTGTTCGGCAACGCGGCCCTCCCGTCCCAGGGCGGGACGCAGGTCGAGACGGTCCTGAACAAGATCGCCGGGCCGTTCCTCCAGGCCGGGACGCCCGAGATCGCGCTGCGCAACGTCGTGATCGTCCTGCTGGTCGCGCTGCTGCTCAAGAATCTCACGTCCTATCTGTCGTCGATCGGCAGCGTCGCGATTCAGGAGGGCGTGGTGCGCGACCTGCGCGTCGGTCTGTTCCGGCACCTGCAAACCCTGCCGCTGGGCTACTTCCAGCGCACCCGCGCCGGCCAGACGATCGCCCGCGTCATCAGCGACACCGATCAGGTGAAGACGGCGGTGAGCGCCGCGCTCGCGTCGCTGCTGCAGAACCTCGTCGTCATCATCGTCTACGTCACGATTCTGTTCGGCCTGTCGGTCAAGCTGACGGTGCTCTCGCTCCTCCTGGCGCCGGTGCTGCTGCTGATCATCCGGCCGATGATCAATCGGTTGCGCCGCCGCTCCCGCGAGCTCGCGGCCGAGCGCGGCGAGGTGACGAGCCACGTGGGCGAGATGATCGCGTCGGCGAAACTGGTGCGCGCGTACGTCGCCGAAGCGTTCGAGCTGGGCCGGTTCGCGGAGCTCGCCGAGCGCTACCGCCGGCGGGTGCTGCGGGCGCAGCGCTATTCCAGCCTGACGAGTCCGGTGAGCGAGGTGTTCGGTGGCGTCATGATCGTCCTGATTCTCGTCGTCGGCACGCGGCTCGCGCTCGGCGCCGGCGCGTCGCTCGACCCCGCGGTGCTGATCACCTTCCTCGCCGTCAGCCTGCGGCTCATGTCGCCGATCAAATCGGTCTCGAACTACCCGGCGATCATGGCGACGGCGGTCGCGTCGGCGGACCGCGTCTTCGAGGTGCTCGACCTGCCGGCGGCCGAGGGCGACCGCCCGGGCGAGACCACCGCGGAGTTCAGCGAGCGCATCGAGTTCCGCGGCGTGTCGTTCGAATACGAGCCGGCGGAGGCGGTGCTGCGCGACGTGGAGCTCGACGTCAAACGCGGGCAGGTCGTCGCCATCGTCGGCCCCTCCGGCGCCGGCAAAACCACGCTCGTCGACCTGCTCCCGCGCTTCTACGAGCCGACGCGTGGCGAGATCCTGATGGACGGCGTGCCCCTGACCAACTACACGCGCCGGTCGCTGCGCAAGTTGATGGGCATCGTGTCGCAGGAGACGGTGCTGCTGAACGACACCGTGCTCGCGAACATCGCCTACGGGTTGAAAGACGTGCCGCTCGAGCAGGTGCGCGCCGCGGCGCGCGCGGCGAACGCGGATGAATTCATCATGCGGCTGCCCGAAGGCTACGAGACGCTGCTCGGCGAGCGCGGGACCAGACTCAGCGGCGGACAGCGCCAGCGCATCGCGATCGCCCGGGCGCTGCTGCGCGATCCGCCTATCCTCATTCTCGACGAAGCGACCAGCGCGCTCGACACCGAGTCCGAGCGCCTGGTGCAGGAAGCGATCGACCGCTTGATGGCGCACCGCACCGTGTTCGTCATCGCGCACCGGCTCGCCACCGTACAGCACGCCGATTTCATCGTCGTCCTGGCCGAGGGGCGGATTGTGGAGCGCGGCGCGCACGGCGACTTGCTCTCGGCGGACGGCATGTATCGCCGGCTGTACAATCTGCAGTTCCGGACCTGACTTGCTGTCTGGGTTTACGCTGGTCCGCAACGCGGTCCAGCTCAATTTCCCCATCGTTGCGGCGATCGCCTCCGTGCTCGAGGTCTGTGACGACGTCGTCGTCAACGTCGGAAGGTCGGACGATCAGACGCGTGACATCGTGGCCGGCATCGCTGACTCGCGCGTCCGCATCATCGACAGCGAATGGGATTTGAGCAAAGGCGACGACATGCTGGCCCGGGAGACGCAGCGGGCGATGGACGCGTGTCGGGGCTCGTGGGGCATCTACGTCCAGGCCGATGAAGTCCTGCACGAGCGTGGGGCGAGCATCCTGAAACAATGCGTCGCCGCTTGGGATCGGGACGAGCGGGTCGAAGGGATGCTCGTCGATTACCTGCACTTTTATGGGGGCTTCGATCGCGTGGCGACCAATCGCCAGTGGTATCGCCGCGAGGTGCGCTGCATCCGGCTGGGCCGGGACATCCGCCCCTACCAGGGCGCCCAGGGGTTCCGAGTGGGACCGGACTATCGCAAGATCCGCGCGCGTCCCACCGGCGCGCAGATGTTTCACTACGGGTGGGCTCGGCCGGCGCAAACGATACGGGAGAAGCTCGAGTTGACGAAGCGGATGTATCCCTGGGCGAGCGAGCGCCTCGATCGCGAGCTGAAACGCGGCACCCTGAAGTGGATTCCCCTGCTGCGGCAGTTTAGCGGCGCCCATCCGGCGGCGGCGCGGAGCTGGATCGCCGCGAACGCGCACGAGCCGGCGCCCGCGCTGGAGCCGGCGCGGTTCAAACCGGCGCACCTGCGCCTCTATGCCTCCGACTGGATCGAGCGGCTGACCGGTGCCCGCATGTTCGAGTTCCGGAACTACGACGTCGTGTAACGAACGCGATCTACTTCAGTTCGCCCGTCTGCAGGACGTTCTGGTAGATCCGTACGTAGTTCTCCGCCATTACGAGGTGGGTGAACTGTCGCTCGGCCCGCTCCCGGCAGGCTCGCGGGTCGAGCGTGGTGACGTTGTCGCCGGCGAGGATCAGCTCGTCGAGCGTGTCGCGCAGTACGCCTACCGCTGGTGTGACGATCTCCGGCAGGGCGCCGCGCCGCGTGCCCACGACGGGAGTGCCGGAGAACAGCGCCTCGATCGTCGGCAGGCCAAACGGCTCGTCCCATTGTGCCGGCATCCACAGGCAGCGAGCCCGCGCGAGGAGCACCGCTTTGCGCTTCCCGTCGACTTCGCCGACGTACTTGATCGAGCCGGTGAAGCTGGGACGCCAGCCGCCCGCGATGATGAGCAGGCGGCCCGTGCGCTTTGCCGCCTCGACCGCCCAGTGGTACCCGCGGTCGCTGTGCAGCTTGCCCAGAAACAGGTCCCACTTCTCTTTGCGGCCGCGGAAAACGTATTCAGCGGGATCGAGGCCGTTGTGGACATAGATGGTGCTGCCGTGGCGTTTGGCATGGTCACGGGACAGAAAAATCGTGTTGGGCGGGAGCGGCGTATCGGGTTTCCAGTTGCCGTGCAATGTCTGCACGAACGGCACGCTCTTCGGTCCCTGCTTCAGCGGAAAATGCGCGTGCAGGATGTCCGCGCCGTCCGGAATGAACTTCTTCAGATCGACGCTCGAATCCTTGAGCAGTCGCGGCGCGACTTCGACGATCTTCGCCGCCTCGACGACTTTGGTGCCGGGTTGCGCGAGAATGGTGACCCGATGGCCAAGCGCGGCGAGGCCGCGTACGAGCGCGACGACGACGCGCTGCGGTCCGCCGTAGCCTTCGACCGGGAGCCGGTGATGGGACGCGACCACGACGTGCATCGAGGTCCCAGTATAACTAGCTTCGGAACATGCCGGAGGGGCCGTTGGGAGGGGTTGGGCAGCTCACACTGTTGCAGCTCACGCATCAGGGCGAGGGCGCAGGCTCCACCCAATCGATTCTCAGTTTGAGCCGCGAGCTGGCGCGGCGCGGACACCGGGTCCTGGTCGGTTGCCCCGCCGGCACGCTGCTCGCGCGCACGGTCGCCGCGAGTCCACCGCTCGAGCACATCCCGCTCGATTTTGCTTCGCTCCCCGGCGTCGCGAACCAGCTGGCCGGCGTGATTACCGATCAGACCGTGGATGTGGTGAACAGTCATGCCACCGGCGACCGCCGGGCGCTCACCTGGCTGCGCTGGCGCGGCAAACTGCACCAGCCCTTCGTGGTCACACGGCGTACCATGCCACTCACGCTGCCGCCCGAGTTGATCGCCGTCGGGCTCACCGCCGACCGCACGATCGCCGTCAGCGGGGCGGTGGCGCGCGCGCTGCGCCGGCGCTTCCACCCCAGACGTCGCCTGCGCGTCGTGCCGAATGGCATCGATCTCGCACGCGTGGAGGCGGAGCCCTCGAAGCAGGATCTCGCGATCGCGCAGCTGGCGCTGGGCGACGCGGGACGGCCGGTCGTCGTGGTCGTGGCGCGCCGCAAGGATCAGCACATCCTGCTGCGCGCGCTCCCGGCGCTCGAGCGACCCGTCACCGTTGCGTTTGTCGGCATCCGTCCCGACGCCGAGCTGGCGGCCGCGGAGGCTGCCGTGCCCGCGAGACACCGGGTCGTGTTCGTGCCCTTCACGGAGCCCCCTCGCGCGCTCGCGTTCTACCGGTTTGCGACCGTCGCGGCGTTGCCGTCGCGCATCGAGGGGCTGTCGCAGTCGCTCCTCGAGGCGATGTCCCTCGGCGTCCCCGTCATCGCGTCTGCGGCGGGGGGCAATTCCGAGCTGATCTATCCCGGCGAGACGGGATTGCTCGTGCCGCCGCTCGATCCCGCCGCCTGGACGCGTGCCCTCGAGCGGATGCTGCGCGACGACGAGCTTCGCGTGCACGTCGCACAGGCGGGGCGAGCGCTGGCCCGCGGCGAGTTCACCATGGCGCGCACCGCCGAGCGAACCGAGGCCGTGTACCGCGAAGCCATCGAGCGGCGCCGATTGCTCGGCGGGGCGCCATTCCGTTAGGATTCGGAACATGCCTTCCCCGCACCCGGCGCCGCTCACGGTGGTCATCCCCACGCTCAACGAAGCGAGTCAGATTGCCGAATGCGTGCGGGGGCTGTCCTGGGTCCGCGAGGTAATCGTCGTCGATGCGGGATCGGACGACGGGACGGCGGCGGCCGCAACCGCCGCCGGGGCGCGTGTCCTGAACGGCGTCGCCCCCGGAATTGCGGCCCAGCGCAACGCCGGCATTCAGGCGGCGAGCAACGAATGGGTGTTTGCGCTCGACGCCGACGAGCGCATCGGACCGGACCTTGCGGCGGAGCTGGCGGAGATCGTCGTGGCGCCGCGTCACGAGGCGTATCGCGTGAAGCGGCGCAATTTCTTTCACGGCCACCTGCTGCGCCGCGGACACTGGGGTCGTGATTGGGTGGTGCGGTTGTTCCGGCGGGGCAAGCGCTTTGGCGGGAAGACGGCGCATCCCGGCCTGGAAATCCCGGCGCGCGAACAAGGTGAGCTCACCCACGAGCTGGACCACACGCCCTACAAGGACCTGCGACATCACCTCGACAAGGTCATCGCCTACAGTCGCATGAGCGCCGTCGATCTCGCCGCCAAAGGGCGCCGGGCGTCATTCAGCGATCTCGCGCTGCGGCCCGCCTTCCGGTTTTGGCGCGACTATGTCCTTCACGGCAGCTTCCTCGACGGCAGGCTCGGCGTGATTCACGCCGGGATGAGTGCGGCGTCCGTGTTCTTCAAGTATGCTTTCCTCTGGGAGCTCGAACGGCGTGGCTAAGACCTTTCTCCTGACCGGCGAATTTCCTCCGATGCAAACCGGCATCGCCCGAATGATGGGCGAGCTGACGCGGCGCTATCCGCGCGGCGACCTGCTCGTCTCCACTGGCCAGCATCGCGACGCGCAGGATTCCGACGTGCGCTTCAGCGGCGCCGTGATCGACCGCATGCCGCTGCCGAGCAAAGCGCTGCGGAATATCGCCGGCCTGCTGTTCTGGTCGCGCCGCGTCGCGAGCCTCGCCCGCCAGCACAAGCCACGCTTTGCGTGGTGCGACTCCATCCGGCCCTGCACCTACCCCGCGAAATGGATGCACGAACGCGTCGGCACGAAATACGGCGTGTTCGTCCACGGCGGCGACCTACTGAAAGAGCTCCACGCGATCCATCACTCGCGCTTCGCGCGCAAGACGGCGAAGGCGCTCCTGGGCTCCGCGGTCGCGGTCGTGGCCAACAGCCAGTGGACGCGCGAGCAGGCGCAAAAAGTGTTACGCGAGCTGGGCCTCGACCCGCTCGCGGAATCCGTCCGTCTCGTCCCGCTCGGCACCGACCCCGAGCAGTTCCGGCCGGGGATCGACACGCGCGCCGTGCGGACGCGCTATGACGTGAACGGCGCCGCATGGGTGCTCACCGTCGCGCGGCTCGAGCCCTATAAGGGCGTCGACATGGCGCTGCGCGCCGTGGCGCAGTGCCGCAACGACGGTGTGGACGTGAACTATCTGGTGGTCGGCAGCGGCAAGAAGCGCAAAGAGTATCAGCGGCTCGCCGAAGAGTTGAGAATCGCGGCACACGTACGGTTCGTCGGCAACGTGCCGGAGGCCGAGCTGCCGGCGGTGTTCAACATCGCCAGCGCGTACGTCGGGGTCTCGCGCCGCGCCGACGGTTCGCGGGTCGAGGGGTTCGGCGTCGCGCTCGCGGAAGCGAGCGCCTGCGGCCTGCCGGTGATCGCCGGACAATCGGGCGGGCTGGCCGAGGCGGTGCACGACGGGGAGACGGGGCTCGTCGTGAATCCCGACGACCCCGACGCGGTTGCCACGGCGCTCAAGCGCCTGGTCAGCGATCAGCTGTTCGCCCGGCGGCTCGGCCAGGCGGGCCGCAAGGCGATCGAGACCTACTACAACTGGGACCGTGTGATCCGCGACCTGCTGGACATCGAATCACAAGTCTCCTCCTAGCGTTCAACTTTCCGCCGCACGGCGGCGGCATCGCCCGGATGATGGGCGAGATCGCGCTCCGCTATCCGCGCAACACCCTGGTCGTTTCGACCGGCGCGCACGGGGGCAGCGCCGCGAGTGACGCCCGCTTCCCGCAAACCATCGATCGCGTCGGCATTCGCGCCACACGGCTGCGCACGGTGCAGGGGCTCGCGCTCTGGACGTGGCGCGCGCGCGCGCTCGCGAAGCAGCGGCGGCCGGGATTCGTCTGGTGTGCCGAGCTGAAGCCGGCCGGATACCCGGCGCGCTGGCTCGCCGCGCGGCACCGCGTGCCGTACGGGCTCATCGTGTACGGCACCGAGCTGCTCCTGATCCAGGAAAAAATCCGGCGCAGCCGCTTCAAGCGCGGCACCGCGGCGAGCATCATCGGCAACGCGGCCGTCGTCGTCGCGATCAGCCGGTGGACGGCGGACCTCGCGCTCGACGTCCTCGCGATGCTCGACCTCAGGGTTCCCGTCGAGGCGGTGCCGCTCGGCACGACGCCCGCGCATTTCCAGCCCGGTGTCGACACGAGCGCCGTCCGCGCCAAGTACGGACTGAACGGCGGCCCGTGGCTCCTGACCGTGGCGCGGCTGGAGTGGCACAAGGGCATCGATACGACCATGACAGCGCTCGCCGCGGTCCGTGCCGCGCACCCCGGGACGCGCTATGCGATCGTTGGAACCGGCGAGCGGCTGGCGCAATTCGAGCAGCTGCGCGACGAGCTGCGCCTGGGTGACGCCGTGCGGTTCCTCGGCGGGATCTCCGACGCTGAATTGCCGGCGATCTACAACGCCGCCGATCTCTACGTGGGGGCGTCGCGGCGCTTCGAAGGTCTCGCGGAAGGATTCGGCATCTCGCTCGTCGAGGCATCGGCGTGCGGACTGGCGGTCGTCGGCGGGCGCTCGGGCGGTGTGCCGGACGCCGTGCGCGACGGGGAGACGGGAATTCTCGTGGATCCCGACGATCCACGGGCGGTGGCGGCGGGGATCAATCGACTATTGGCAGACCCGGAACGGAGACGACGCCTTGGTGCGGCGGGAAGAAAAGCGGTGGAGAGTTACTACAACTGGGATAGGGTGGTGAAGGAATTGATGGAGATTGATAGGACGTACCGTCGTCAATGATTTTCACACCCTAAAGGGTGTGCTCGGCAATCGTTGTCCTTAAGGACAAGGTCTGCCGAGCCCAGGCTTTAGCCTGGGAACAACTCAACCCGAACGCCTCATGGTGGTTTCCTGTTGAGCAGGCCGCGCGATGATCGCGTAGGTCGGACAGTGCCGGATGTAGCTGCCGTCCATGGGCGACCATTCTTGATCGGGCTGTGTCACCACCGCTTTCCGGTCTGAATCCAGCACGAACATGCCTTGCGGGCCGTGGACCAAACACGAACCGCAGCCGATGCACCGCTCCCGTTCCACCCGCACCAGCACCCGCCGTTTCGGGTAGATGCCGGAATCGCCCGGCTCGGGCCATTCAGCGGCGCGATCGAGCGCCGCGCTGGTCGCGCGGTAGCCTTCCTCCACTTCCTCGCGCAAGTGATCGAACGAAAACATCGTGACGTGCTCGACGCGGGGCTGGATGTAGTAGACCGGCGGCGTGGTCCAGGTGCGCACGCGCTGCTCGAGCAGGGTCGTCATCAGGATTTCGGTCGCGCGCGCGAACACACCCGCAAACCCCTCGTCCTGCGCGTCCGCCGTGAGCACGCTGGACGCGGAAACGTCGACCGCCACGATCAGCTCAGGGCCGAGCGCGCGCGCCGCGTCGTAGGGGACGTTCGAGACGACCGCGCCGTCCACGTAAAAGCGGCCGCCGATCTCGTGGGGCGGGAAGTAGCCAGGCAGCGCGCACGACGCGAAGACGGCATCCGCGACGCGGATGTCATCGAGCCCGGGCAGGCCCCAGAAGACCTGCATCCCGGAGTTCAAGTCGACCGTGTTCACGATGACGGGCGGGTCGAGCTGCCCAAACGTGAGATCGCCGACCGTGCGGGCAATGAGGTGCTCGAGCGGCTCGCGCTTGAACAGGGCTGGGGAGCGCATGCGCTTGAAAGCCATATCGGCGTGCGCGACCGCGAACACCTCCTTGCGGGACAGGCTGAGCGCGATCTCCCGCAGCTTGGCGATCCCCATGCCGCCGGCCCAGGCGGCGCCGACGAGCGCGCCAACGCTCGACCCGATGATGCGGGTCGGCCGGTGGCCGCGCTCGAGGAATGCCTGGATCACGCCCACGTGGGCGAGCCCCTTCATCCCGCCGCCGCCCAGCACGAGGGTGAACGGTGTATCGCGCTTCAAATCAGTGTCCGCTTGCCCGGGGGGTTCTGTTCCGAGTAACGTAGTCGACATGCCCATGACGGCGCCACTGTTTTTGACCCGACTCGGGCGTGATCCCTGGGCCCGCTTCGGCCTGGGACTGGTCGCAGGGCTCGCGGTTCTCGCGCTGCTGGCTCCATGGCTCGCTCCCGGTGATCCATTCCGCGGAGACCTCGCTGCAAGTTTGCGTCCACCTTCCGGCGCCTTTCTGCTCGGCAGCGACGTGCAGGGACGCGATGTCCTCTCACGCGTGCTGTACGGGGCCCGCCTGTCGCTCGCCGTCGGTTTGATCAGTCAGAGCATCGCCCTGGCGCTCGGCGTGACGTTAGGACTCGTGTCGGGTTACTACGGCCGCTGGATGGACGGCGTGATCATGCGCGTCGCCGACGTGACGCTCGCGTTTCCCTCGCTCCTGCTCCTGATCGCCATCGCCGCCGCCGTGAAGCCGTCCCTGCCCGTCGTCTTCGTGGTCATCGGCATCGTGGGCTGGGCCGGCATGGCGCGGATCGTCCGCGGCCAGGTGCTGCTGGCGCGCGGGCTCGACTACGTCCAGGCCGCGCGCGCGCTCGGTGCATCGGATGCGCGCATCATCGCGCGCCACCTGCTCCCCAACGTGATCGCGCCCGTGATAGTTGCGGCGACGCTGGGCATCGGCGGCGCGATCATGGCCGAGGCGGCGTTGTCGTTCATCGGACTCGGCGCGCAGCCGCCCACGCCTTCGTGGGGCGCGATGGTCGCCGAAGGCCGCGATCTGCTGCGCGTCGCGCCGTGGGTCTCGATCGCCCCGGGCGTCGCTATCGGCCTCACCGTCCTCGGTCTCAATCTCCTGGGTGACGGTCTGCGCGACGCGCTGGACGTACGCGGCATCGGACGCGTCGCGTGACGGAAATCGCGTACCACCCGACCCATGTGCGCGCGCTGCGCGAGACGTTCAAGGCGCTGCGCACGGCCGAATTCCCCTGGACCGCCGACACAATTTATCTCAATAATGCGTCGATCGGTCCGATCCCCGAGCGCACCCGGCGCGCGCTCGACGAGTTCACGGCCAAACGCACGGCCCCGCACCTCCTGCCCGACCGTGAGCTGTTCGCCGGCCTCGCCGCCGCGCGGCTCGGGATCGCGCAATTGATCAATGCAGACCCGTCGGAAATCGCGCTCGCCACCAACACCGGTTTCGGATTGAACCTCGCCGCCCGGGCGCTGCCCCTGAAGCGCGGCGACGTGGTGCTGCTCTCCGACAAGGAGTTCCCGGCCAACGTCTATCCGTGGCTGATGCTGCGGGATCAAGGGATCACGGTGGAAGTGGCGCGCTGCCGGCCCGAGGGGTGGCCGGACGAGGACTATCTCCTCCAGCGGTTGCGCGATCCCAAAGTGCGGGTGCTCGCCGTGTCCTTTGTGCAGTTCTCCAACGGCTACCGCGCCGACCTGCAGAAACTGAGCGCCGCCTGCCGCGCCAACGGGACCTACCTCGTCGTGGACGGCATTCAGGGCATCGGCAACTCGGTGCTCGACGTCACCGAGACGCCGATCGACATCCTCGCCTGCGGCGGCCAGAAGTGGCTCCTGTCGCCGTGGGGCTCGGGGTTCGTCTATGTCCGCAAAGAGCTGGTCCAGAAGCTCGCGCCCGCGATCACGAGCTGGATGGCGTTCGAGGGCACGGACGACTTCTCGCGGCTCACCGAGTACAACCCGACGTTCCGCGCCGATGCCCGCCGCTTCGAAATGATCACGCTGCCCTACCAGGACTTCGTCGGGATGACGGCGTCGCTGGGTCTGCTGTTGGAGGTTGGCGTGCGTGACATCGCCGAAGTGACGCGCGCGACGCACGCGCCGATCGTGAAGTGGGCGCACGAGAACGGCGTGCGCATTTCCTCGCCGACGGAAAACGGGCACCGCTCCGCGATTCTCTGCGTGGCGCCGGCCAAGCCGGTCGAAGCGTATCACGCGATGAAACGGGCACGGGTGGTCTGCAGCCTGCGCGAAGGCTCGATCCGGCTATCGCCCCACTGCTACAACACGGTCGAAGAGATGGAGAAGGTCATCGAGGTGCTGGACGACCTGACCTGACGGCGGCTTACCCTTCGCGTCTCAGCAGCGCGTAATCCTTTTTCCCTTTTCGCAGCAGCAGGTTCCGGCCCGCGATCCAGTCGCGATCGCCGATCGCGTGATCGGCATTCGGTGCGCGCTGCTGGTTGACGTAGATGCCGCCCTGTTCGATGGCGCGGCGCGCTTCACTCTTGGACTTGGCGAGCCCCGCGCGCACCACCGCGTCGACGAGCGACAGGTCGCCACGGGGCAGCGCGCTCGTCGGGATTTCCGCTGCCAGCGTGTCGAACGCCTGGTCGTTCGCCGCCTGGGGGTCGAAGTCGCCGAACAGGATTTCCGACGCCACCATCGCGTTGCCGCCCGCGTCTCCGTGTACGCGACCCGTGACGTCCGTCGCGAGCGCCTTTTGGGCGCCGCGGGCGGCGGGATCGTTCCGGTGCTTCGCGATCAACTCGTCGATGTCGGGCTTCGTCTTCAGCGTGAACAGCTTGAGGTACCCCTCCACGTCGCGATCGTCGACGTTGATCCAGAACTGGTAGAGCCGGTAGGGCGACGTGAGCTTCGGGTCGAGGTAGATCGCTCCCTCCTCGGTCTTGCCGAACTTCTTCCCCGACGCCATGGTCACGAGCGGCGCGACGAGGCCATGCGCCTCGGCGTTCTCGATGCGGCGAATCAGGTCGACGCCGGCGGTGATGTTGCCCCACTGGTCGCTGCCGCCCACCTGGAGCGTGCACTGCCGCTCGCGGAACAGATGGAGGAAGTCGTAGGCCTGCAGCAGCATGTAGCTGAATTCGGTGAACGACAGCCCAGCCTCGAGCCGCGCCTTCACCGATTCCTTCTGCAGCATGATGTTGACGGTGAAGTGCTTGCCCACGTCGCGCAAAAAGTCGATCAGCCCTTGTGAGCCGAGCCACTTGGCGTTGTCGAGCAGGAGCGCCGCGGTGGGTCCCGCGCCGAACTCGAGAAAGCGCGCCATCTGATCGCGCTGCCGCTGCAGGTTTTCGCGGATCTGTTCCTTCGAGAGGAGGGGGCGCTCGCCGGCCTTGCCGGACGGATCGCCGATCAACCCAGTGCCACCGCCCATCAACACGATGGGACGATTGCCGCCGCGTTGCAGATTGGCGAGCAGCATCAGCGGCATGAGATTGCCGAGCTGCAGCGACGGCGCGGTCGGGTCGAAGCCGCAATACGCGGTGACCGGACCCTTGGCGACATGCGCGGCGAGGCCGGGCGTCGCCTGCTGGACGAACCCGCGCCACTCTAATTCTTGCAACACGTTAGCCTTTGTCATGGCGGCGAATTTACCGCCTCATTAGGTTGTATTACAGATGGCTTTTTCGACACGCCCTTCGCCGCCCCTCGCCGCCCCTCGCCGCCCGTTTCTGGTTCGCTGGTGGTACGATCCCGTCCAGCGGCGGCGCGCAATCATCGCGGCCGTCCTGGCCCTGCTCTTTGGCAGCGGCCTCGCCTACGGCTCGTGGACCCGGGTGTGCGCGGCGGAGCGCTGCCCGAGCATCACGCGCATCGACCCCTCCACGGGGCACAATGTCCAGGTCCAGACGTCGAAGGTCTACGCGGCCGACGGCCGGCTGATCACCGAGTTGGGCATCCAGCGGCGCACCGTGCTGCCGCTCCAACAGATCCCGGTCTTCGTGCGGCAGGCGTTCATCGCGGTCGAGGACAAGCGCTTCTACGCGCATCACGGCATCGATTATTGGCGGATCCTGGGCGCCCTCAAGGCCAACATCACGACGCTGCACTACACCCAAGGGTTCTCGACGATCACGATGCAGCTCGCGCGCAACGTGTTTCCCGAGCAACTCGGACACGAAAAGAAGCTGGCGCGCAAGCTGCGCGAGGCCCGCGTCGCAGTCGAGCTGGAGCGCAATTTCGCGAAGGACACCATTCTCGAGCTGTACCTCAATCAGATCGACTTGGGGCCGAACGTCGCCGGCGTCGAGGCCGCGGCGCAGGTGTACTTCGGGAAATCGGCGCGCGACTTGAACGTGGCCGAAGCGGCGACGCTCGCCGCGCTGCCCAAGGCCCCGGGCACCTATAATCCGCGCAACCATCCCGACAACGCGATTCGGCGCCGCAATGCGGTGCTGAATCTGATGCGCGATCAGGGATTCCTGAGCCCGGAAGACGTCGAGTTCTGGAAGGCGTATCCGCTCGTGTTGACCACGCGGCGCACGAGCTACGGCGATGTCGCGCCATACTTCGTGGAGTGGCTGCGGACGTCGTTCCTCGAGCCGCGCTTCGG
>DASWDA010000052.1:0-3036 GCA_036395695.1 Gemmatimonadales bacterium | reverse complement strand
GTTCGGTCAGTTCACGGGCATCAACGACGTCTCCCATAAACAGGAGTATCATGCTTTGCCCGCGTATCGCGTTGAGCAACGCCGGCCGATCATTGCGTGCTTCGGCGAGACCCAGCAACGTCGCGATCGCCTCCCGGGCTTTCGGCAGCTCGCCGCGCACGACACTCGCGGTGACCAGCCAAAACATGACCTGCAGGTACTCGGGCGGGTCCCCGAGACGCGCGCACAGCTCGCGAGCGTGGGCGAACGTCGCAGCGGCCGTGCTCGAGGCCGGACCTTGAGTGGCGATCAGGCAGGGTCCCAGAGCGAACCGGAGATCAAGCTCCAACCTGTCCCTCCCTGAGCCGTCGGGCAAACGTGCCACGGTCTCTATGCCTCGCTGCAAGTGCGCGATGGCCTCAAGGTTGGCGAAGCGCTGGGCGGCATTCTTGCCGGCCTTCAACCAGTAGCCCACCGCCTTTTCAATCAGTCCGGCCTCCGTGAGATGGTGCGCCAGAGTTTCGGGCTGAGCCTCTACAATATCTGGGAACCGTTGCTCGAACGTGCGACCGATCGCGGCGTGCAGTTGCGCGCGCCGGGTCTTCAGCAGGCTGGAATACGCGGCGTCCCGCACCAGCACGTGCTTAAAGGTATAGGTCGCCTGCGGTATCTCGCCCCGACGGAAGATCAGCTCCGACCGAACCAGCTGGCCGAGCGCCTCCTCCAGCTTCTCTCGCGGAAACTCGGCTACCGCGTTCAGCAGTTCGTACGAGAACTCGCGACCCACGACAGCGCCGATCTGTGCTACCTCCCTTACGGGCGCCAACCGGTCGAGACGCGCTATCAGCGAAGCGTGCAATGTGCTCGGGATCGCTAGCGACGGCAACGGGTGCTCAAGCACGTAATGGCCGTCCCGCTCCTGCAAGAGCCCGCTTTCGAGCACCGTCTTGGTCAGTTCCTCGACGAACAGAGGCACGCCGTCTGTGCGAGCGAGAATCTCGTTCATCACCTCGTCGGGCAGCGTCTTGCCTCCGGTGATCTGCTCGATTATGGCCGCTCCCTCTGGTCGGGCCAGGCGCGTGAGGGCGACCGTCGTGATATGCGCGTGATCTGGCCAGGGCGGTGTGAACTCTGGCCGTGCAGTGATGAGTAGCAGCACCCGAAGCTGCGGCACCCGGTCCACCGTGACCGTGAGCAGCTCCAGCGAGGTCGGGTCAATCCAATGGACGTCCTCAAAGATCATCAGCACCGGCTGCCTCGCTGCCAGCCCCTCGAGCTGCGCCAAAAGCGCTGCCAATGTCTTCTCCCTGCGCTTCTGCGAGCTCAGCTCTGGCAGGCGGTAGCGGTCATCGGATGGCAGCGAGAGAGAGTTGGCCAAAAGTGCTGCCGCTTGGTCCGCGTCGGCGACGGCTTGCGCGAGCAGCGCTTGGAGCTTAACGAGCTTCTCCACCGGCGAGTCGCTGCGCCCGAACCGGGCAGCCCGCTCGAGTTGGCCAACGAATGGGAACAGCGCACTGTTGGTGTGGTGGGCTGAGCAGAAATAGCGCAACCTGATGTGGGGCTCGGCTTGGAGCCGCTCTTGAAGCGCGAGGGCAATGTGCGATTTGCCGATACCCGGCTCTCCCGTCAGCACCACCACTCGACCTTCGCCCTGCGTTGCATGCCGCCAGCGGCGTAACAGCAGCTCGATCTCCTCGTCCCGCCCGACCAGCGGCTTCAGTCCGGTCTCGTGCTGCGCCTCAAAGCGGCTCTCGGCACCGCTCGCCCGCAACACCTGCCACGCCGGTACCGGTTCCGCCCAGCCTTTAAGCGCGACGCGGCCGAGATCGCGGTACTCGAACTGCCCCCCGGTGAGCCGGCGCGTGCTCGCACAGATCACCACCATACCGGGCTCGGCTAACGTTTGCAGGCGGGCAGCGAGGTTCGGCGTGTCGCCGACCACCGCTTGCTCCTGCGAGGCACCCTCGCCGATGAGGTCGCCCACGACGACCTCCCCGGTTGCAACGCCGACGCGGACCTTGAGCGGCTCCCGGGCGCGCGTTTCGAGCCGCGTGACCGCGACGATGATTTCGAGCCCTGCTCGCGCCGCTTGCTCGGCATCAAATTCGCGCGCCTGAGGGTAGCCGAAATAGGCGAGCACGCCGTCGCCCATGTATCGGGCGACGGTGCCTTGGTACCGGCCTATTACCTCGGCAATGCAGGTCTGATAAGCCCCGATAATCTCCCGCAAGTCCTCAGGATCGAGGCGTGCCGAAAGTGCTGTCGAGCCCACCAGATCGCAGAACATCACGGTGACGTGGCGGCGCTCCGCATCGTGCGGTAGGGGAGCCGCCACAGCGGGCCCTGTGAGTGCAGCCCGATCGAGTTCGGCGATAGCGCGCAGCATCTTGCGACGATGGCCGAGCAAGACGCCGAGGTCCTTAAGATCCTGCTCCGTCAGATCGCGGAGGACTGAGAGATCGATACCGTTCTCGGCAAAGCGCTCCGCGTACTCGGACAAGCCGAGAGACACCAACCACTCTGCGATCGTCCGCACAGCACCCTCCTTCCAGCGGTCTCGCGGAATGAATGATAGAAGTGTTCCAGGCGATCATATGGGTCAGTCGGACCCAGACAGCTCGTGCGCTATCGATGCAGGCTAGCCCTGGAGCATTTTCAAATGGAATGGGCTAAACCTGCTCCAGGTGTGAAATTCACCTACGGGATCGAGGTTGTCGTCAATACGGCAACACCAAGTCCAAGCTGCCACTCGATTCCGCGGGGCTCACCAATGTTCGGCGATGCCCCAATGGGGCCCGTGAATCTCGAATTCGCGGTCGCCCCAGGCGAAGTCCTTGTGCGACTCATGGGACGGCGCGCCGCTGAGTTTCATTTCGGTGAAGTCGAGGCGATAGGCCCCGAGCCTTCGGTCATAGGTGAGCCGCTCCCAAGGGATCGGTAAGCGCTCTTGTCCCGTTCCAACAAAGCTGTTGGAGCTCAGAACTGCATAGGCGACTTTGCCGGTGAGCTTGTCGATTATCACTCGCTCGATCGTGCCGATCCTGGTGCCGTCGGTGC
>DASWDA010000051.1:0-6390 GCA_036395695.1 Gemmatimonadales bacterium | reverse complement strand
GTCTCATAGGGCAGCGAATCGCGGCCGTCGATATAGCGGCGATAGAACGTGTCGGCGTCGGGCATCCCGGCCCCGCGCAGCTCGCTCAAGAGATCGGCGGTCGAGAATCCCTTGGTCTGGCGGTAGTAGCGCGTGTACAGCGCACGCATCACCTCGTCGAGATTATGCGCGTTATCGGTCGCGTCGCGGATCGAGATATCGAGCAAGAAGCCGAGCAACGACCCCTTGGGATAGTAGAGCTGCGAACTGTTGACGTAGACCTCGTGGATCCACGTCGCTTCACTGCCATCCTCGACGCTCCAGGGCTCGGCGGCCTGCTCCACCTGGTCCATGTTGGTGACGGCATTCGCGAAGAACTGGTCGGGCGTCCACAACCCCGCCCGCAAGTTCGTGAGATCGGCGTAGTAGTCGGTCACGCCCTCCGACCACCACAACAGCGGCGTGTACTGCTCGGCGTGATAGTCGTACGGCCACATCTCGGCGGGCCGAATCCGTTTCACATTCCATAGATGAAAGAACTCGTGCGACAGCAGCGGATACATGAAGTCGCCGAGCGTGCCGGACGGATCGGCGAAGGCGAGGGCCGGCATGATGTCGTACTGGGAGGAGCTGTGCTCGAGCCCGCCGCCGAAGTCGATCGGCCCGTGGATGACGTTGAAGAAGACGGTGTACTCGTCGTACGGCGTGTCGCCCATGATTCGGTTCTGGACCGGCGCCATCTTCGCCACGCCGTTGCGAAGGTTGCGCGCGACTGCCGGCGTGTAATCGGCCGCCGGCCACACCGCGATGCGAATCCACTTCCCGTCCGCCTGTAATGAATCGAGGCTGTAGCGCCCCACGAACGTCATGGCGTCGGCGAGCTCGTGGTAGTCGCCGGCGCGATAGACGCCGTTCGCCGGACCCTTGAGCGCCGTCGTCACCTGCCATCCCGCCGGCAGCCGAAACCGCACTTCAGCGGGACGTCCGAGCTGTCCCTCTTCGAACATGAACAGATTCGTGCCGAGGAATTGCCCGAAGTCTTCCGCCGTGCGCGCAACGGAGAGATCGATCGTGTCGGGCGAGTAATCAAAGGCGACCGTCACGCGGTCGGTCCTGCCGGTGACGATGCGCCACGTGTCTTTGTCGGCGCGGTCCCATCGCAATGCCTGCCCGCTCGCGTTCTTGGCGCCGAAGCCGTGGACGTAGCGCGCGTAGTTCTGGATCTCGTAGTTGCCTGGACTCCACGCGGGCAACGAGACGAGCAGCGTGTCCTTGCCGCTGGTTGGAAAATCCGCGCTGACATGGAACGTCCCGGGGGTCAGGGAGACTTCGTAGCGCACCGTCTGCCCGCCGAGTGGCGTGGCGAGCAGCAGTGTGAAGGCGAGGCAGCCGGTGAAACGACGCATCATCACTCCGGGCAAGCAGTTGAGAGATACTTAAAACTAGAACGGCCTCGGCGTGAGCGCCGAGGCCGCGTCCCAAGTTGCCGTCACGTCGCGTCTTACGACGAAACCTTCTCGCTCGCGTCGGCGACCATCGCACGCAACTCCTTGCTGGGCTTGAAGACAGGCACCGGACGCGCGGCGACTTCGACTGGATCACCAGTCCTCGGGTTACGCGCCATCCGTGTTTTGCGCTGACGGATTTTGAACGTGCCAAATCCGCGTATCTCAATGTTATGCTGCTCAGCCAGCGCGGCTTTGACGGCGTCGAGGAACGAGTCCACGACCCGTGCACAGTCCTTTTTTGAAATGAGGGGACCGGCGGTACGAGCGATTTGCGCGGTGACCTTTTCGACCAGATCGGCCTTCGTCATTGGTCCCCCCGAAACCTTTCCGGGTCAAAGTCGGGGGCTATCATACGAGCTTACTTATTTAGTGTCAAGAGCTTGTAGGAATTGTTGAAAGTGTCCCTGGGCGTCATGTGGGCCCGGCGAGGCCTCCGGATGGTACTGAACGGCAAAAATCGGGTACTCGCGGTGCTTGATTCCTTCGACGGTCCCGTCGTTGAGGTTAAGGTGCGTGACCTCAAGCGAATTCGCGCCCGGAACGCCGCCCGTCTCGCCCCGGACTGCAAATCCATGGTTCTGCGACGTGATAAGCACTTGTCCTGTAGCAATATCGCGAACTGGATGATTGCCGCCCCGATGGCCGTAGGGCAGCTTCACCGTCTCCCCGCCCATTGCGAGACCGAGCAATTGGTGACCGAGACAGATCCCGAAGATCGGCAGCTTCCCGTCGGCGAGCGTCCGAATTGTATCGATCGCGTAACCCACCGCCGCGGGGTCGCCGGGCCCGTTCGACAAGAAAACGCCATCGGGTTTGAGGGCTCGCACCTGCTCGGGCGTAGTCGCCGCCGGGACGACGGTGACCCGGCACCCGTGTTGCACGAACAGCCGCAGAATGTTGCGCTTCATCCCGAAGTCGAATGCCACGACATGTTGTTTCGCGTCCGCCGGTCCTTCGGTGTACGCGCTCGGGATCGTCGCTGCACTGGCCAGGTCGAGTCCGTTCATCGATGGCGAAGTGGCGAGCGCCGCCTTGATCGCGTCGGTCGGTTTGTCGCCGAGGGCGAGCACACCACGCATCGCCCCACGGGAGCGGATGTAGCGGGTGAGCTGACGGGTGTCGACATCGGCGACGAGCGGCACCTTTGCGCCGGCGAGCCAATCGAGCAGCGTCCCGGTCGAGCGCCAATTCGATGGCGTGGCGCACAGCTCGCGCACCACGACGCCGACCACCCGCGGCCGATCGGACTCCACATCGTCCGGATTGATGCCGTAATTGCCGATCATCGGCGCGGTCATGACGACGATCTGCCCGAGGTAGGAGGGGTCGGTGAACACCTCCTGATATCCGCTCAGATTTGTGGTGAAGACGACTTCTGCGTATGCCGGTTCAAATGCGAGTGGCGCCGTTCCGGGGAACCACGCGCCGTCCTCCAGGAGGACGTAGGCGGGTGCTGGACTAGGGCCGACGATTGCTCGGACGCGGAGTCGCCGGGGCTGCTGCGGGAGGCGCCGTCGGTTGCGTTTCGATCGGGAGCGGCGTCGGCGCCACGGGCGTGGGGTTCTGCCCCTGGCCCTCGAGCACCGAGCGAACCTGTGTGGCGGACTGTGACATGAACGTGAGCACCAGCGCGAGAAACAAGAAGATCCCAGCGGTCCACCACGTGGCCTTCGTCAGCAGCGTTGTCGCCTGACGGCCGCCCATGATGGTCTCGGTGCCGGCGCCGCCGCCCATGGAGGCGAGCCCGCCGCCCTGCCCCGCCTGCAGCAACACGGCGACGGCGAGGATCAGCGAGTCGAGGATCAGGATGCCAACGAGGATTCCGTACATGCGCGGGGCAAGATACCTAGGCTACGGTGGTGCGCACAAGTTGCGCCCAGCTTCTGGCGTCGAGCGACGCGCCGCCGACCAGCACGCCATCGAGCTCGTGCTGGGCTAAGAGCTCGGCGGCGTTCTTGAGGTTGACGCTTCCACCATAGAGAATCACGAACGGCGCGGCCGTGACCGCTCGGGTTTTGAGCCACTCCCGAATGGCCCGGTGAACTTCCGCGGCATCTTGGGGCGTCGCGTTGCGGCCGGTGCCGATCGCCCAGACCGGTTCGTAGGCGACGGTCACACGTGCCTTGCCGTCGCGCTTCCCCAGCGCGGCCTCGAGCTGACGCGTGACGACCGCCATCGTGTTGCCGGCCTCGCGTTGCTCCAAGGTTTCCCCAACGCAGAGGACCGGTTGGAGATCGGCGGCGAAGGCCGCGGTCACTTTCTTGCCCGTCTGCTCGTCCGTCTCGCCAAAAACATGGCGCCGTTCGGAGTGGCCGATGAGCGTCAGGCGGGCGCCCGCCTGCTTGGCGAGCGGTCCCGAGATCGCGCCGGTGAAGGCGCCCTTGGGTTCCCAGTAAATGTCCTGCGATCCGGCCAGCACGTTGCGATGGCCCGCGATGCCCTGCGCGACTGTCTCGAGCGCAACGGCCGGAGGGAAGAACCACACCGATCGCTCGAGCGCGATCTCACCGGCCGCAAAGAAGGCGCGCAAGTACTCGCGGGCCTCGACCGGGCCTACGTTCATTTTCCAGTTGCCCGCGAAGACGAGCGGTCTCATGCGTCCTCCAGCGCCGCCACGCCCGGCAGCTCCTTCCCTTCCAGGAACTCGAGCGACGCGCCGCCCCCGGTCGAAACGTGTGTGAGCTTGTCCTCCATCCCCGCGACGGCGGCGACCGAGTCCCCGCCCCCGACGACCGTCACGGCGCCCTTCGTCCCGGCCTCGACGAGGGCATTCGCAATCGCGCGCGTGCCGGCGTCGAACGGCGGCGTCTCGAACACGCCCATCGGCCCGTTCCAGAAGATCGTCTTGGCCCGGAGCAACCGGGCGCGGAAGTCGTGCTGCGTCCCCTCGTCGATATCGAAAACCGCCCAGCCCTTCGGGATGGCGTCGACCGCCACCGCGCGGTTTTCCTTGGCGCGCTCGAGCGATGGAGCGATCACGGCCCCGCGCGGCAGGATCAGTTTCTTGCCGCTGGTTGCGAGCAGCTCTTTGGCAAGCGCAATGCGGTCCACCTCGACCAGCGAGTCCCCAACCTCTAGTCCCATGGCCTTAACAAATGTGCACGCCATCGCGCCACCGATCAGCAGCTCGTCGACACGCGGCAACAGGGATCGAATCACGTCGATCTTGCCGGAGATCTTGGCCCCGCCCAGCACGGCGACAAAGGGATGCTTGGGGTTGGTCAGGAGCTCGCCCAGGTACTGGAGCTCCTTTTCCATCAGGAATCCGGCGACCGCCGGCTTGAGGAGGTGCGCCACCGCGGCGGTGGACGAGTGCGCGCGATGCGCCGAGCCGAACGCGTCGTTGACGTACAGGTCGCCCAGCGCCGCGAACGTCTTGGCGAGCTCGGCGTCGTTCTTCTCCTCGCCCGGCCAGAACCGCGTGTTCTCGACCAGCGCGACCCCGCCGCGCGGCAGCCGCCGCGTGGCCGCGACTCCGGCCGCGGGATCGGGGATGAATTCCACGGGCGCGCCCAGTAGCTGCTCGAGGTTGCGGACGATCTGCTTGAGCGAGTACTGCGGGTCAGGGCCGCCCTTCGGCCGGCCGAGGTGAGAGAGCAGCACGACGCGCGCGCCCTTGTCACGGAGGTACTGGATCGTCGGCAGCGAGGCGCGCAGCCGCGTGTCGTCGCTCACCTTCCCGTTCTTCAGCGGGACGTTGAAGTCGACCCGTACGAGCGCGCGCTTGCCGTCCAATGCCTGAGAGGGAAGGTCTCGGAGGCTTCGTTTGGTGAGAGACACGTACCGTCCCTTACCGTCCTTTTACCGTCCCTTACCGTCGTTTTCCGAGGTAGGCGAGCAAGTCGACGCAGCGCGACGAGTAGCCCATCTCGTTGTCGTACCAGGACGAGACATGGACCAGCGTGCCGTCGATGACGGCGGTGGACATGCTATCCACGACGCTCGAGAACAGGCTGCCGATGTAGTCCACGGAGACGAGCGGCTCGTCGCTCACGTCGAGGATGCCCTTCAGCGGTCCCGCGGCGGCGGCCTTTTTGAACGCCGCGTTCACCGCTTCGACCGTGGTGGGGCGTTCGACCTCCGCGGTGAGATCGACGATCGAGACGTCGGGCGTCGGCACGCGGAGCGAGACGCCATCGATCTTTCCCTTCACCTCCGGGATGACGAGGCCCGTCGCCTTCGCGGCACCCGTCGTCGTGGGAATGATGCTGAGCGCGGCGGCCCGGGCGCGCCGCAGATCCTTGTGCGGCAGGTCGAGAATCTGCTGGTCGTTGGTGTAGCTGTGTACGGTCGTCATGAAGCCGTGCTTGAACCCGAAGTTATCCATCACGACCTTGACGACCGGCACGAGGCAGTTAGTGGTGCACGAGGCGTTCGAGATGATGTGGTGCTTGGCGGGATCGTACTTCTCGTTATTCACGCCCATGCAGATCGTGATGTCCTCACCCTTGGCGGGCGCCGAAATCACGACCTTCTTGGCGCCGGCAGCGAGGTGCTTGGACGCGCTGTCCTTGTCGGTAAAGCGGCCCGTGCTTTCCAGCACGAACTCTACGCCGAGATCCTTCCAGGGCAGCTTCTCCGGTTCCTTGATCGCCGAGACCTTGATCGTTTTGCCGTTCACGATCAGCGCATCGCCCTTCGCCTCGACCGTGCCGGGAAAGCGTTTGTGGACGGAGTCGTACTTCAGCAGATGGGCCAGTGTTTTGGTATCGGTGATGTCGTTGACGCCGACGAACTCGATTTCGGTTTGCTTCGCCATGGTGGCCGCGCGCAATACGTTGCGGCCGATTCGTCCGAACCCGTTGATCCCTACCCGCACTGCCATGACTGCTCCTTAGGTGAAGTCTGGAATTGCGGCGCGCGCGAACGTCACGCCCTCGACCCGCGTCGCGCCGGCCTGCTC
>DASWDA010000050.1:0-1774 GCA_036395695.1 Gemmatimonadales bacterium | reverse complement strand
ATGCCTGACCGCGCCCCAACTTCGAAATTCCAGACTTCAGGTTGCTCAATCGTTGTCTTTCGTCGAGGATCGCCTCGACGATGTCCGGCGCCAGCAGCGTCAGCCGCAGCAGCCGATTGACGAAGCTGCGCGTCACGCCTTTTTCGGCGATCTCGTACCTGATTGCGGCGCGCATCGCCGCTCGCATCGGCCTGATCAACACCATGGTGTTCACGCATCTGCCGGCCAACGTCTGCCTGATGATCGGATTGAGCAACCTGAAGTCTGGAATTTCGAAGTTGGGGCGCGGTCAGGCATATGGGCTGTGCCAGTTGATGTAGATGCGGTCCGAGGTTGCCCAGTCCTCGTCGATTTCGACGAGGACGGCGGTGGCGAGGCGGAGCAGGGCATCGCGGTTGGGGAAGACGCGGACCTTGCTGGTGCGGCGTTTGATCTCCTGCTGGATCGCCCGCTCGATGGGGTTGGCGGTACGCATGCGCCGCCAGTGCTGCTCCGGCAGGGTGAAGACGGCGAGGCCTTCGGGGACGTTGTGTTCGAGCCAGTCGGCGAGGCGGTCGGCCGTGCCACGGTAGGCGGCGACCAGGCGGTCGAGTTCCTCCTGCGCGGTTTGCAGCGAGGAGGTGTTCCAGATCCGCCGCAGCTCGGCGCCGATGCGCTTGCGGATGGCGGCGTTGGGGGCGTGGTGAATGGCGTTCTGCGCGAGGTGGAACTGACAGCGCTGCCAGATGGCGCCGGGCAAGACGGCGCGGCGGGCGGCCTTCAGCCCAGCATGGTCGTCGCTGACGACGAAGCGGACGCCGCGCATGCCGCGGTCGATCAGGTTGTCGAGGAAGGCTCGCCAGTGGATTTCGGCTTCCGAGGGATCGCAAGAGACGCCGAGCACGCACCTTCGCCCGTCCGGCCCGATGCCGATGGCGGAGAACAGGGCGGCATCGCGGACCACGCCGCCCTCGCGCAGCTTCTCGTAGCGGGCATCGAGCAAGAGATAGTGGACCTCGCCCAGCGGCCGGCGGCGCCAAGCAGCGAGTTCCTCGTCCAGGAGCGCGGCGGCCCGGCTGACCTGGGTCGACGACAGGCTCTTCAGGCCGAACTCGGCCATCACCTTGGCGGCATCGCGGGTGGAGACGCCTTGCACGTACATCTCGGCGATCGCCAGCATCACTGCGCGCGAGGATCGGCGCCCGCGCTCCAGCGACTGCGGATAGAAAGGCTCGTCAATTCCGGCGGCCTTGGGTACGTCGACGGTCACCGTCCCGGCCGTGGTGTCGAGCGTCTTGCTCTTGTAGCCGTTGGCGTAGCCGCGCCGATCGGGGTTGCGTTCGTACAGCCCGGCCCCGAGGAAGCGCTCCCGCTCCAGGCGCATGGCGAGATTGAACAGCGTCGTGAACACCTGTGCCATCCCATCCGGGCCTTCGGCGATGAGCTGTTCCATGAGAGCGGCCACGATCGTATCCTGGGTCTGCGACATCCGGTCTTCCTTCTCGACAATCGGAACAACCGGTATGCCGTAGAACCCCTTCTCCAACCGAATTTCCAGACGTCAGGTTACACCTCCGCTGCTGGCGGATCGGATCGACGGCGAACGTGATCTCGTGCCGAACGCCGCGGGCGTCGATCTCCACTCGACCAGGCTCGGAACTATCGAGCGCGAACGGCATGGCGACGAGCGTCTTGAGCGCGTTGCCTTGCGCGCCGCGGCACGGGCTGATGTACGCCTCGCGACTCGATAC
Organism: Gemmatimonadales bacterium; assembly: GCA_036395695.1. Lineage (GTDB taxonomy): Bacteria > Gemmatimonadota > Gemmatimonadetes > Gemmatimonadales > GWC2-71-9 > 20CM-2-65-7. Next base: position 44 of record DASWDA010000050.1, on the reverse strand, counting down.
CCGAACTGAGAAGTCGAGGACGCCCTCAACCACCTCAGGTGGTA
>DASWDA010000049.1:0-5452 GCA_036395695.1 Gemmatimonadales bacterium | reverse complement strand
AGGCCGAGCACTTCCTTCCGTGCCATCAGAATGCCGAATACATATCCCCAGCTGAAGCCGGCGAGGACGAGGAAGATGACGGCGTTGGGGAAAATCTTCGTCGGATCGATGAGATTGAGGCCGCCGGCGAAGACGCAGAACAAACCGATGACCGTGTATGTTGCCAGGTGGAGCGCGAGCGGCAGCGGCAGGGTGCCCATTTTGTTGAAGGTCATGACTCAAAACTACGGAAACCAGACACCTGACACCAGACACCAGACACCTAACTTTCGGTCATGCAAGCAACTCGCACCTATCTCGAGCTCAAGGATCGCACGCAATTCAAGGCGGCATTCGGGGATTTCCCGGATATCGCCATTGTCCGCGCGCCCGAGCCGCAGCCCGAGCTGTACCGGATGTGCTATCGCACGGTCGGTGAGGCTTTCCACTGGTTCGACCGGTGGGACTGGTCGGATGAAGAGATCAGCAAGCACCTCGCCGACCCCGCCATCCAGCTCTTCGTGGCGACACGCCGGGCGGACAAGCAACCCGCGCTCGCCGGCTGGTACGAGCTGCGGCGCGTCGCGGACGACGATTCGGTTGAGGTCGCCTATTTCGGCATCGTCGCCGCCGAGTTCGGCCGCGGGTTTGGCAAGCACCTCTTGTCCAGCGCGGTGCGCGACGCCTGGGCGCTGGGGCCACGCCGCGTCTGGTTGCACACCTGCACGCTCGATCACCCCAACGCCTTGCCGAACTACCTCGCGCGCGGCTTCACGCCTTATCGCACGGAAACGTACGAGGTAGATTCCGCCCCGTGAATTTCAACCCCGCGAATTTCAAATTCGACTTTCAGCTCACGCGCAAGCGCAAATTTATCATCGCCGGGATCCTGCTGACACCGATCCTGATCTTCGCGTTCTATACCTGGTCCGCACTGCAGTGGAGCTACTCCGAAGGCGAGCGTGCGGGATTCGTCCAGAAGTTTTCGAAGCGCGGCTGGCTGTGTAAGACATGGGAGGGAGAGCTGGCGATGGTGTCGATGCCCGGCACCAATCCCGAGAAATTCTACTTCTCCGTTCGGGACGAAACCATCGCGGAGCACATCAACGGGTCGCTCGGCAGGCGCGTCGCGCTGACATATCAACAGCACAAGGGCGTCCCCACGACCTGTTTCGGCGAGACCGAGTACTTCGTCGTCGCCGTGAAAGTGTTGCCACAATGAGCGCAAACAGTTTCGGCGGCCGCGCCACGCTGAAAGCGGGCGGCAAGAGTTACGAGATCTACCGGCTGGACTCCCTGGAGCGGCGTGGTCTGAGCGTCGCCCGGCTGCCCTACTCGCTCAAAATCCTGCTCGAGAACCTGCTGCGGCGCGAAGATGGCCGTGTCGTCCGGGCCGCGGACATCGAGAAGCTGGCCCGCTGGGACGCGCGCAAGGTGCCGGACGAAGAAATCGCGTTCATGCCGGCGCGTGTGCTGCTCCAGGACTTCACCGGCGTGCCGGCGGTCGTCGATCTCGCGGCGATGCGTGATGCGATCGTCCAGATGGGCGGCGATCCCAAGCGCGTGAACCCGCTGCTGCCCGCCGAGCTGGTCATCGACCATTCGGTGATCGTGGATGAGTTTGGAACCAAAACCGCGTTCCAGGTGAACGCCGATCTCGAGTTCCAACGCAACCGCGAGCGCTACGCCCTGTTGCGTTGGGCGCAAAAGACGTTCGCCGGGTTCAAGGTCGTGCCTCCTGACACCGGCATCGTGCACCAGGTCAATCTGGAGTACCTCGCCCGCGTGGTATTCACGAACGAGTCGCAGGCGTATCCCGATACGCTCGTTGGAACCGATTCCCATACAACCATGATCAATGGTCTTGGTGTGGTTGGCTGGGGCGTCGGTGGGATCGAGGCCGAGGCCGCGATGCTCGGTCAACCCGTCTCGATGCTCATCCCCCAAGTCGTCGGATTCCGGCTGAGCGGGCGCTTGAGCGAGGGCGCCACCGCGACCGACCTGGTGCTCACGGTCACCCAGATGCTGCGCGCGAAGGGCGTCGTCGGGAAGTTCGTCGAGTTCTTCGGGCCGGGCGTGTCCACATTGCCACTCGCCGACCGCGCCACAATCGGCAATATGGCTCCCGAATACGGGGCGACGATCGGGATCTTTCCCGTCGATCAGGAGACGTTGCGCTACCTCGAATTCACGGGGCGGCCGGCGGAGCAAGTGAAGCTGGTCGAGGCCTACATGAAGGAACAGGGCCTCTTCCACACGGCGAACACGGCGGAGCCGGTGTACTCGGATACGCTCGCGCTGAATCTCGCGACGGTCGAGCCCAGCATGGCGGGACCGCGGCGGCCGCAGGATCGGGTCGGCCTGCGCGAGGTGCCGCGCAAGTTCGCGGAAGCGTTGCCGTCGCTTAAGAAACCGGCGCCCGCGGCGGCGACGCCGCCCGTCCCGGTGGGCCGCTGGGAGGGTGAGGGCGGCCAGACTGCGGTTGCCGCGCCGCCCCGCCCGTCCCACGCGACGGTGCGCATCGACGACTGCGACCATGTACTGCAGCATGGCTCCGTGGTCATCGCGGCGATCACGAGCTGCACCAACACCTCGAACCCGTCGGTGATGGTGGCGGCGGGCCTGATGGCGCAGAAGGCGGTCGAACGCGGCCTGCGCACCCAACCGTGGGTCAAGACGAGCCTCGCCCCCGGATCGAAAGTCGTCACGGACTATCTCGAGCAGGCGGGTCTGATGAAGCCCCTCGAGACGCTCCGATTCCACCTCGTGGGGTATGGCTGCACGACGTGCATCGGCAACTCGGGGCCGTTGCCCGAGGTCGTTTCCGCCGCGGTGAGCGAATGCGAGCTGGTGGTCTGCTCGGTGCTGTCGGGCAACCGCAATTTCGAGGGCCGGATCCAGCAGGAAGTCCGCGCAAACTATCTCGCCTCTCCACCCCTCGTCGTCGCCTACGCGCTCGCGGGCCGCATCGATATCGACTTCCACAACGAGCCACTCGGCACGGGAACGGACGGCAAGCCCGTCTTCCTGCGCGACATCTGGCCGTCAACCAAAGAAGTCGCCGACGTGATCGGCCGGTCGATCCAATCGGGGATGTTCCGCAAGAGTTACGCGCAGGTGTTCGACGGCGACGAACGCTGGCGCGGGTTGCCGGTGCCCGAAGGCGATCGCTTCGCGTGGGAGCCGAAATCGACCTACATCCGGCGCGCGCCCTATTTCGACGGCATGCCCGCCGAGCCGGCGCCCGTTCGGGATATTCGCGGGGCACTGGTGCTGTGCCTGCTCGGCGACAGCATCACCACCGATCACATCTCGCCGGCGGGGTCGATCCGTAAGACGTTGCCCGCGGGGCAGTATCTGGTCGAGCACGGCGTCGCGCCGCTCGACTTCAACTCCTACGGCGCGCGCCGCGGCAACCATGAAGTGATGGTGCGCGGCACGTTCGCAAACGTCCGGCTCAAGAACCTGCTCGCTCCGGGCACCGAGGGGCCGTTCACCGTGCACCTGCCGGACGGCGCAGCGATGACGATTTACGACGCGTCGCTCAAATACGCGGCGGAGGGCACGCCGTTGATCGTGCTGGCCGGCAAGGAGTACGGCTCGGGCTCCTCACGCGATTGGGCGGCCAAGGGCCCGCGACTGCTCGGCGTCCGGGCGGTGATCGCCGAAAGCTTCGAGCGGATCCATCGCTCGAACCTCGTGGGGATGGGAATCCTGCCGCTGCAGTTTACGACGGGACAGAATCCGGCGACGCTGGGCCTCACCGGCAAGGAGCGTTACGACATCCTCGGTCTCGGCGATATGCCGAAGGAGCTGACCGTCACCGCGACCCTGGACGACGGCAAGAAGACGGCGTTCAAGGTGCTGGTTCGCATCGACACGCCACAGGAGCTGCAGTACTACAAGCACGGCGGCATTCTCGAGTACGTGCTGCGCCAGCTCGCCGGAAAGTAGGATAAAGGGGCTTTCATCGCCCATTGAAGCCGCGTTCATGGAGACCGTCAGAGATTGACTCCATGACGTCCCGGAACGTGGGAAGACGTGACGCGGGTGCTCGAGGGTTTGTCGGGGTCGTGCTGCTGGTGAACTCGGCGGCCCTGCAGGACCGGCCGCTCGTGGCCCTCGGGGTCGGTTTCATCGGCATAATCTTCCTCGGCACCGCGCTGTTCCGGATGTGCCCGATATACACGCTGCTACGAATCAGTAGCTGCTGACGCCCCCCTCCCCCTTCACACCTCGCCCCCGGAGGGACATCCGCCGGGGGCGTCGTGTCGCTGAAAAGGCCAATCATCAGCCTTTCAGCTTCCTCTCCGGCGTGATCTCCACGGCGATCTGGCGCGGTTTCGCCTTCTCGACCTTGGGCAGCGTCAACGTCAGCACGCCCATCTCGTAGTTGGCCTTGATGTGCTCCGCGTCCACTGTCGTGGGCAGGGTGAAAGTGCGTTCGAACGCGCCATAGGCCCGCTCATAGCGATGCACCTTTTCCGTCTTCGCCTCAGCGACCTGCTCCTTCGTCCCCTGGATCGTCAGCAGGTTGCCCTCGACGAGGATCTTCACATGCTCCGGCTTCACGCCCGGCACTTCGGCGACGATGCGGAGATACTCCGTCTCCTCAAAGATGTCCACGACCGGCGTCCAGGCCGCGGTCGTCACTTCCCCCTCCAGGCTGGCGAAGGGCTCATTGAACACCCGCCCCATGCGCCGCTCCAGGTTATACAGGAGCTCGAACCATGGATCCAGCGGGATCTTGCGAATCGCTCCGAACATGGGTTCACCTCCGTTACGAGAAGGCATCGCTCTCGATGCCGCAAGGAAACTGGTGCGGCGCCGGTGAATCCACGTTGAATTGCGGATGAGAAGAACGCAGCAAGAATCAGCCCCCGCTCGTTCCGAATCGAGCGGGGGCTGGAGGCCGTCGGATTTCGCGTTCTCGTACCGGATTGCTTCATCCGGTGAACATGCGGCCGGCGGCTTGCGTCGGGTCCCGCATCGGCCACCGCCTGGTGGTCGCGTACAACCTACCCACCGTCTGATGAAACGACTCTGAATCGCGCGTGAGGCTCACATCGTGTGTTCGTGCCCTTCACGCTGCTCCATGGCGTTCACCCACGCATCGACCTTTTGGCGCTGCGCATCCGTGAGCGCGGCTCTCGCTTGTGCCGCCGCGGACAGCATCGCCCAATGCGCCTTGCCCATCGCGGCGTGGACCGCATCGAAATGCATACGAACCGCAGTGCTATCGGGCGACGCGGCCTGGAATGCCTGCGAGAGCGCGGTCATGTGCGCCTTCATGTCCGCAGCGGCCGCGTCGTGCGCCGACTTCGCCGACGTCTCGATCGCGGTGAGTCTGGTGATCTGATCCGGGGTGAGCGTGAGGGAGTCCTTGCGCGACAGGAGATGCTCCGGGGTGTAAGCCATGGCGCGCATCATGGGAGCCATCATTTCGCGCATCATCGGCATCATCTCGTCCATC
>DASWDA010000048.1:0-7480 GCA_036395695.1 Gemmatimonadales bacterium | reverse complement strand
GGCCGCGAACAGCGGCTGATTGGTCGCGACGAACGTGCCGTTGGGGCGCTGCACGTACAGCGCGCTGGGTTGTCCCTTGGCCCCGCCGATGAAGAAGTCGTCGAGCCCGTCGCCGTTGACGTCCCCCACGGCGACGAACGGACCTTCCCTCGATACCATTTTGGGGATCAGCGGTTCACGGTCAAAATCAACGAAATCGTTTTCGTGGTGCACGAACTCTAGTCCAACCTGCGCCGTCACATCCGTGAGAAGCGTTCGTGCCGACGTGCCGACGTGCGACGTGGGGTGAGTGTCCTGCTCCCGAATCGTCACTCGTTGATTGGTGCCGACGTGTGACATGCCACTCGTGCGACCGTCGGGCCAATCCACAGTCACGGATTCCACCGTATCGATGGCGCCGACACCGAAGGTCAACGTGTAGTCGACGCTCGACTGAAACCCCCGCGTCGGCTCGAGTTCCTGCATGAACTGGCGGTCGCGGGTACGCAGCGTAACGCGCGCGCCGACAGCGAATCGGTTCGTGCTGTCGCCGACCAGGTCGACTTGCAAAAACCGATTAGCGGAAAGCTGAGACCGGGCATTATTGCGGTAGACGAACGCTTCGTCGTTGACGTTGTTCACCACGAGATCGGGGGCGCCGTCGCCATCCAAGTCCCCGTACGCGGCCCCGTTGGAGAAACTTGGCCGGTCGAGACCCCACGCCGAGCTCACCTGGGTAAACGTCAGGTCGCCGTTGTTGCGGAACGCATAGTCCGGCAGTTTGGTCGACGTCATCGCGTTGATCAGGCTCGGCAAATCGACCCGTTCCTTCCCGCCGTGCGTCGCCGCCAGCAGCGTTTGGTCGTTCGACAGAAACGCGATGTAGTCCTGCGACGTGACGTCTTTGGCCAGACCGTTGGCCACGAAGATGTCTTTGTTGCCGTCGAGGTCGAAGTCGGCAAGCAACGCGGCCCAGCTCCAGTCGCTGCGCGCGACGCCGGCTTGCCACGCGAGATCGCTGAACGTTCCGTTGCCGTTGTTGTGCTGCAGCATGTTGCGCATGAGCTGGTGATCGAATTCCTCATGCGCCTTGGAGTCGTAGAGCGTCCACGGTTCGAACGATTGCGTCGTCTTGAGGCGGTAGTCGTCTTCGGGGAGCATGTCGCTCGTGTAGATATCGGGCCAGCCGTCGTTGTCGATGTCGGCGATATCCACGCCCATTGAGAAGTAGCTCGAGACGGGCAGCGCATTCTCGAGCACCTCGCGGAACGTCCCGTCGCCGTTGTTGAGATAGAGGTAGTCGCGCTCGAAAAAGTCGTTGGCGACGTAGACGTCCGGCCGGCCGTCGCGATTCACGTCCGCGACGGCGATCCCCAACCCAAACCCGATCGTCGGCCCGTAAATGCCTGCCTGCTCGCTGACATTGACGAAATGGCCGCCGTCGTTGCGGTACAGCTCGTGGCCGCCTAACGGGTCGCGCTGATTGCGCTCGTTCTTGACGGCGATGCTCGCGACCGGGCGCGGCGAGTTGCGGATCAGAAACATGTCCAGGTCGCCGTCGCCGTCGTAGTCGAAAAACGATCCTTGCGTCGAGTAGCCGGTGTCGGCGAGCCCATACTGGGCGGCCATCTCCTTGAAGCGTGGAATCCCGTCGGTCATGCCCTGATTGATGTACAGCGTGTTGGCGCGCAGCGCGCCGGGCTTCAGACCCGCGTGGCAGACATAGATGTCGAGTTTGCCGTCGCCGTTGACGTCCGCCAACGTCACGCCCGTCGTCCAACGGCCCGCTTCGGCGACGCCGGCGTCCTTCGTAGCGTCCCGAAACTGAAAGTGGCCGAGGTTCAAGTAGAACTTCGGGCCGTCCTCGTTGGACGTGAGCACGATGTCGGGCAACCCGTCGCCGCTGAGATCCCCAATGGCGACGCCGCCGCCGTTGTAGTAGTTGCGATAGGTGAAGACGTTCAGGTCGCGGGTGTCGGTGAGATGATTCTCGAAGCGGACGCCGGTGTAGCTCGAGGGGAGGAGGGTGAAGAGGGTTTCGCCCATCGGAGGGGGAGCGGATGCCCGCTCGCGTTTCTCGGAGCAGGCAAGCGCGAGCAACACGAGTAGGGGCGCCCAGAAAAGAAGTAGGGGCGCAGCATGCTGCGCCCCTACCGTACGATTACGCCGCGACAACTAGTACCCGGGATTCTGGGCCAGATTGGGGTTGGCGTCCCTCTGGGACTGCGGAATCGCGAACAGCACATAGTAATCCGCGCTGGCCACTTTGCCTCCGAGGATCCCGGAGGCCGCATCCGTCCGGCTGGTATACTGGCCAAATCGGATCAGGTCCTGGCGACGCTTGCTTTCTCCGAAGAGCTCGAACAGGCGCTCGTTGAGGATCATGGCGCGCGTGATGGGGCCGACGAGCGCCGGGGCGACGGGGTGTCCATTGCGATTCCGGAGCTGGTTGAGCAGCGCGAGTGCAGGCGCGCTGCCGGGCGTCTGTTCGTTCAGGGCTTCGGCTTTGATCAGCAGGATCTCGCCCAGACGGAACCACGCGAAGTCGTTGCCGCTGTGTTGCTGCACGTGGGCAGGATCGGCCGGCCACTTGTAGATTCGCGGACCCTCGGCTTCGCTCGCCGTGCTGATGTCGCCGATGGTGGTGGTGAAGGACAACGGACCGCCTTTGCCGCATTGCCGTACGGTCGCCGGCGCGCCCGTCAGCACGTCGACCTGCGGTCCGACCAGGAGAACATTGCGACGCAGGTCCGCGGGATTGAACGCGTTGTACGTCTGCGCCAAGGTCGCGAAGCCGTTCCAGGGTGTCAGCGGCGCATACTGGCAGTAGTGCAGTGCCGCCATGGTGATCCCCATCCCCAGGCCGTCTTTGGGGGCGAACTTCACCACGAAGATGTTTTCTTTCGAGTTGTAGTTGTCGAAGCGGAAGTTCGTGGCGAAAGTGTCGGCCAGCTGGTAGATGCCGGAATTCAGAATGCTATCGGCACGGGCGATGGCGGCCACGCACGCATCCAGGCCGCCGCTCACCGTCACGCCCGCGCACGTGTTGTAGGCGGTGGCGTTGATGCCGCCCGCACCGGCGCTCTCCTTGGTGAAGACGCCTGCGTTCAGGTACATGTTCGCGAGGATGGCGTCAGCGGCACTCTTCGTGAGGCGGCCGTTGTCTGCTGGGGGGCGCGTGCTCGGCAGGCCGGAGTCCCGTGCCGCAAGCAGCTCACTCTCGACGAAGTTAAAGACTTCGTGGCGCGTGTTGCGGGGACGCAAAGCGATGTCGATGGTGGTGACAATCGGCACGCCACCGAACTGGTCCATGAGGATGTAGTAGTAGAAGGCCCGCAGGGTTCTTGCCTCGGCGACGTACTGTGCCCGGTTCGGCACGGTCGAGTTCTCCATTGCCGCGAGGAACAAGTTGGCGCGGGCCACACCGGTATACGCGGAGTTCCAGGCGCCGTTGAAGAAGGCGCGCGTCCCGGCCGTGGTGGGCGTCCAGGTCTGGTTGTGCAGATCGATCCACTGGCCGCCGTCATACCAGTCCGAGCCGCGCGTCGGCACGACGATTTCGTCCGTCGAGACCTCGTTCGCGTCGTAGATGCCCCCTTCCGGCGCCGTGCTCCGCAGCTGCGCGTACACGCCCGCGAGGCCCGCCTGCACCTCCGCCTCGGTGTGGAAGAAGTTGCCAGCGTTGATGAGGCTCGGAGGATTCTCCGTGAGGTCGGTGCAACCCTGCACCGGCAGGAGCAGCAGCGTGGCCAGCCCCGCGGCGCCGAGCGACGTGGTTATAGAAAGTTTCTTCATAGGTCCCTAGCTCCTTAGAACAGTAGGCGCAGGCCGCCGGTGATCGTGCGGGACCGCGGATAAGTGAGGTAATCGAGACCACGCGTGGCCAGGCCGTTCGTGGTATAGACCTCGGGGTCTAACCCTGAGTAACCGGTCAGGAGGATGAGGTTATCGGCCGACATATACAGCCGGGCGCTGCGCGCCGAGCGCGTAAGCATCGGCAGGTTCAGGTCATATCCGACCGTGATGTTCTGCAGGCGTACGAACGACGCATTCTCAACCCACTTGGACGAAAAGATCGCGGGCTCGTGCAGTCCAGTCGGATCGTCCAGAGCCGACCGCAGGAAGTTCTTGTCCTGCAGCGCGTCGCTCTTCGTTCCATAGACCAGCGCGGTGTTGTTGAACACGTCCTGTCCTACCGCCGCGCGGACCAGGAAGCTGAGGTCGAAGCGGTTCCAGTTGATCTCGCTGTGGAAGCCGAGCGTGAAATCGGGATTGGCGTTGCCGATGATGCGGTAATCGGCCTCGGCAGTCCCCTGCCCCAGCGTCGTCTGTCCGTTGACGCACCCGGTTGTGGCCGCGGTACAGGCATACAGTTGCTTGCCGTTCGCGTCGACGCCGAGGAAGAGCGGTCCGTAGAATGTGCCGATCGGCTGACCTGGGATCAGGCGTTCCGAGACCGCATTCGACTGCCCTTGCCCGCTGATGTATCCCGTAGAGATGAAGCTGGCGCCGCCCAGATCCGCCACCCTGGTCCGTTCGGCGGCGAACACGAGTCCGGCGCGCCAGGTGAGGCTGGGCCGCGAGATCGCCAGCGCATCGAGCGTGACCTCGAGCCCGTGGCCGGTCAACCGGCCCACGTTCTTGAGCTGGGTGGGCTGCAAGGCCGGCTGCGGCACGTCGACCGTCAGCAACAGGTCTTTCGTGTTCTTGTGGAAGTACTCGACGCTCCCCGAGATCCGGCTGTTCGCGATACTGAAGTCGACCGCACCGTCGATCTGGGACGTCTGCTCCCACTTGAGATCGGGATTCCCGTTACTCGATGCCAGCACGCCGCCGTGCGCCACGTCGCCCCACGGGTACGTCGCGTCGGTATTGGCCTTCAGCGTGATCAGCGAGGTGTACGGGTCCACGCTGGGGTTGCCCTGCAGGCCCCAGCCGACCCGCAGCTTGAGGTCGGAGAACGGCAGGCTCTGCGCGAATGATTCCCGCGACAGGTGCCAGGACGCCGAAACGCCCGGGAACGCCGCCCACTTGTGGCCTTCGGCGAACCGTGAGGAACCGTCGTAGCGCAACACGCCGGTCACATAGAAGCGGTCGTTGAATCCGAGATTGGCCCTGCCGAAGAAGGAGGCGAGACGCGCTTCAGTCGCGTCGGAGAAGGTGTTTCTCGTATTCGCGGCATTCAGGTTATTGAAGCCGTTCGCGTCGGTGAAGAACCCGGTGCCCGTGGCGGTGATGGAGCTCGTCTGGAACTTGCTGTATTCGTAGCCCCCGACGAAATCGAGGGTGTTATTCCCGCCGAATGGGCGCTGGTAGTTGAGCAAGGTCTGGACCGTCTGCGTCTGGTTTTCCAGATCGGCCTGCCGTGCGAACCCGCCGCCGAGCGCTTGCCCGACCGGGTTCGCGAGGGGGAAGTACTCCTGGCGCTGGCCGCTGGAGTGATCGAGCCCGACCGTCACCTTGGCCGTCAGACCAGACGTGAGATCAAACGAAACCGTGCCATTCCCCAGCGTGCGGTTCGTCTGGCCGAGGTTTGTGATCTGCTGGGCCAGCGCCACCGGATTGCGGCTGGTGGTGCCGCCGACTTCATAGAAGTGCGTCCCGGTCGAGTCGCTGAACGTGATCGGCAACGTCGGATTGAATGTCGCGACGTTTTCGAATACGCCGCCCTCGAAGCCACCGTTGTTCTCCCACGTGAGGTACGTGTTGTTCACGCGCGAGGTCGTAACGTTGAGCTCCATCCGGAGGCGATTGTTCAGATCCGAGTGCGTGGCGCTGAGGCGCCCCTGAATCCGCTCGAGTCCGCTCGACAGCGTCACGCCCTGCTCGTTCGCGTAGTTGAGCGATGCGCGATAGCGGGTCGCTTCCGTGCCGCCTGAGAAGGACAGGTTGTGATTGTGGGTCACCGACGAACGGGAAATGGCGGCGGCCCAGTCGGTATTGGCAGTGCCGAGAGAGTTGAGATGCGAGTGGCCGATGCCGGCGAAACCGCCGACGGAATCCCTGAACACCGGGTTGTAGGCGGTCGAGTCCGTCCCGCACGTCGCATGCCTGCCGCAGAAGGCATTCGAATCTGCCAGCCAAAGGGTCACCTGCGGGGTCACATAGGCGCGAAACTCGGCGCCGTTCAGTACCTCGAGGCGCCGCGTGGGGCTGGACGTGGACACGTACCCGTCGTACTCGAAGGTCGGTCCGCTCGAGGCGTTGCCCTTCTTGGTCTCGATCAGGACGACGCCGTTCGACGCGCGGCTGCCGTAAATCGCCGTCGCCGAGGCGTCTTTCAACACGGTGATGGAGGCGATGTCACCCGGGTTGATGAGGTTCAACGGGTTGCGAGGCAACGCCGGGGAACCACCGATCCCCGTGGCGTCCGGCTCGGTCGAGACATTGTCGATCGGCACGCCGTCGATCACGTAGAGCGGGTCGTTGGTCGCGCTCAGCGAGCTGCCACCGCGGATCAGCACCTGCGCGCCGGCACCCGGCTCCCCGCTGTTTTGAATGATGTTGACGCCGGCCGCCCGGCCCTGCAGCAGCTGATCGGCGTTCGTCTTGACTCCGACGTTCGCTACGCTCGCTTCAATCGTCGACACCGAACCCGTGATCGCTTCACGGCGCTGCGAGCCGTATCCCGTGACGACAATCGGCTCGAGAATCGACGCCTGCGGCGCGAGCACAAAGCGCGCGTCGGCTTGTCCGCCCGCCGTGACGTTGACTTCTTGCTGGCTCGGGCCATAGCCGATTCGCGTCACCTTCACGGTCACAGCGCCCGGCGCGATGTCGCTGAGCGTGAACCGGCCCGACGCGTCGGTCAGGGTCTGGCGCCCGGGTTCAACCGTTAACCCAGCCGCGCGGAACACGAGTTGGACCGTGGCACCGGCGAGACCCTGTTGGGTCACGCTGTCGACGACTTGTCCATGGATCGAGCCGTTTTGCGCGGCGAGGGGAGTAGTGAGAACTGCGAGGGACGCGAGAATAGGACCTACGTGTCGATTCCAATGCATTGAAGTACCTCCCGCAGGCGGTGAGGCTGTCATCGGACTAGCAGTTATGCCTACCGAATTGCCGCACCTTCCAGCCCTTGTCAAGGGCGGGCAGGGGGCGGAGTATCTACGGCCATGCTTGTGGCCATCCTGCTCGCGATTCAGGCTGCACCCACACGGGAAGCCCCACCCGTTCTGCAATTCCCCACCCCCGGCCTCGACGACTCCGCGGCCTACGAGGGCTACACGGCCCGCCTCTACCGCGATTCACGCCGTAACTCGGTCGAGATCTACATCGAAGGAAAAACCGGGCGGGTGGTGCATCTGTGGGCGGATGGGCTCAATGAAAGTATCGGGTTCACGGTAAGAGATTCGGGCGATCAAGAAACAAATGCGACGGTCGCATTTGGTGCCGGGTCGGCGACGGTGGGCGCGACGGGCGGTCGAGGCGGTCGGCGCTGGTTGCGGTACTCGCTCACAGTGCCGGGCGGGCGATCGACGCAAATCGGACAGATCCTGCT
>DASWDA010000047.1:0-9846 GCA_036395695.1 Gemmatimonadales bacterium | reverse complement strand
CGCCCCACCCCTCGGTGTTCATGCGGAACGCCTCGGCGCGGCGCGCGAGCGGGATCCGATCGAACCCGGACTCGACGATCGTGAGCGCAGTAGCGGCCCCGCCCTCAGTCTCTTCGAGCGTGAACTCGACCAGCGTCATGGGCTCCCCCGAATAATCCGTCGCGGGGTCCTTCGGATACGGATGCCAGCGGTACGAGAAATACCGCTCCGGCTCGATCCGCTCGATTTGCATCTCGACCTTCAAATGCTCGTGACCCGGAATGGCGACCCGACCCCGCACCGTCTTGCCCGCGGCGAACGGACCGTCGAGCGTGATGCGGAACCAGGTGCCGAACTCTTTCGCATCGGCGATCGCACGCCACACGCGCGAGCGCGGCGCGTGGAGCACGACGCGCTTCTCGATCCGGTCAGTACTCATCGTGGTACTTCAGCCAATTCATGATGCCGTCCTCTTCCTGCCGGCCGAGCGGCGCGAGATCGAGCAGGTTGTAGGTGTTGAGCAAATGGTCGAGGCCGCGCTGGTAGGTCGAATAGGTGTGGAAGACGCGCTTGCCGTCGCGAAAGAACACGCTCAACCCTTCCCGCTCACCTTCGTTCGGCCGGCCCTCGGGTTGCGCGGAGACCGGCGCATAGTTGTAGCTCGTGTGCGTGGCGTCGAGCGTGACGCCAAAGTCGGCGTTGAAATCGGTCCCGAACGAAGACAGCCAGGGAAATGTCCATCCCATGCGCTGCTTGAAGGGTTTGATTTTTGCGAATGGCGCGCGCGAGACCGCAGCGAATGCCGTGTCGCGCGCGGCGAGATGGATGAGGCTACCAGCCAGGTTATCGACGACATACGAGCAGGCCGGGCACCCCTCGTCCTCCCACTCGGGAGGGAGACCAAACATGAAATGGTAGACGACGAGCTGGCGCTGCTTGCCGAATAAATCGGCGAGTGTGCGGCGTCCGTCCGGCCCCTCGAACACGTAATCCTTCTCGAGCGCCACCATCGGCAGCGCGCGCCGCTCGGCGCTCACCGCGTCACGTTGACGCGTCAACTCCTTCTCTTTGACGAGCAGGCGCTTGCGGGCGGTGGTCCATTCGTCTCGTGATACGATCTTTGGCTTCGGCATGGTCTCTCTGGTTCACGTTTGGTGGAGGTTTTTGGTAGTAGGGGCGCAGCATGCTGCGCCCCTACATCGTTGCCATCGGTGGCATGAGGCCCGGAACGGACCCGGGCGCGGCGACGATCAGGAGTCCGAATGCGACGAGCGCGAGCGCGAGCGGCACATCGATGCCGGCTTTGGCGGGCAGCAGCTTCTGGACGAACACTAGGCCGGCGATCGCGACCATCCAGGGAATGCTCATGACGCCGAGCGCCACCAGCATGACCATCAGTCCGAGACTGGAGCCGACGCAGTAGAGCCCGAATTCAAATCCCCCCCCCGAGCGGGTGCGCGCCCGGCAGCAGCGGCGGCAGTGCTGTTTGAGCCGGGTGAGCTCGTACAGACCGGCCGCGATGACGACGAGACCCGCGGTGGTCGTGCCGTGCGGGCGATACAGCGCATACAGGAGGGCGCCGACGAGCGTCCAGACGACGAGGTAGGACGCGACGAAGGGGACCACGGCGCGGACGGGACCGGCGCGGCGACCGCGGCTGAGGACGGCCGGGACGAGGCCCGGCAGCATCATCGCCGCCATCATGACTGCCCACAGGGCAACGAAGAACGCGAACGAGCCGAGCTGGGTCGCGACGCCCATGTCCATGCCGTGCATCTGGCGGACCGTGATGACCCAGGCTAGGGCGGCGAGGCCGAGTGTCGCCGCGAGCGGGGCTCCGGTACGATATGCAACTCTCATGTTGCGTATCATAACCGTGACCCGCTAAACCTGCAACCCTAATGTTGCATATCGATTCGGGCGCGGTGGTGGGTCCCGCGATGAGCGTGGCCGCGATCGGCGCGAGCCTCATCCTGTGGGGCGTGGCGCTGAGGTTTGCGCGGCTGCCGGCGGCCGCGGGTGTGATCATCGGCGCCGTGTTGGTGCTCGGGGTTTTGACCGGCTGGCTCCACCTGAGCGCAAGTGGCATCGTGATCGTCACGCTGCTGCAAGGGATTTGGATCATCCTGGTCGCCGCGCAGCTGCTGCGGGGAGGCTTCCATGGCCGTGACGTTTAATCGGGACCGAGCGACAAAAGTCGTTCTGGTGGTGTTGGGTCTGTTGACGGCCGGCGCCAATATCAGTGCGCTGGTAACATCTTTCCTGGCCCTGCGCCCGACTGGTGGGACGTCAGCGCCGATGTTTTACACCATCTTGGCGGCGCTCGGCGTTTTCCTGGTGCTTGCGGCGCGCAACCCTTCCGCATATCGCAGCTTGATCGCGTACGCCGTATGGTCCAGCGTCGCGCATGGGGCGGTCATGGCGCTGATGGCGATTCAACTGCCCACCAAAAGCGGCGAGCTGCTCGTCGGTGCGGCCCTGGCCGCCCTCGGGGCCGCGCTGCTGTTCGTGTTTGCCCCTCGGAAGGAGACCGCCGTAGTCACCTCCTGATCTGTCGATTTCCCACCGCTCTCTTCGTCGCTAGGGTGTAGGAGTAAGGCGACCCTCAACTGACGAATCAGGAGCGGACTTATGCAAGTCGTTTCCAAAGACGGGACGGCGATCGCCTACGACCGCGTTGGCCAGGGACCCGCCGTGATCCTGGTCGATGCCGCAATGTGCTATCGCAAAATGGGGCCGAGTGCGGCCCTCGCTCGGCTTCTGGCCGAGCACTTCACGGTGTTCACGTACGACCGCCGCGGCCGGGGCGAGAGCGGCGATGCGCCCGCATACACTGTGGCTCGCGAAATCGAAGATCTGGACGCCGTGCTGCAAGCAGCGGGTGGCTCGGCGGCTGTCTGGGGCACGTCCTCGGGCGCCGTGCTCGCCCTCGACGCCGCCACGCGCCTCGCGGGCATCAAGCAGGTGGCGACCTATGAGGCGCCGCTCATCGTGGACGACGGCCGGCCCACCACCGAACGCGATTGGCAGCAGATCGATCAGGCGCTGGCGGCAGGGCGCCGCGCGGACGCCGCGAACGCCTTCCTGCGTCTGGTGGGCGTGCCGGGCTTCGTGGCCGCTGTCATCCGGCTGCTGCCGCTGTGGTCGAAGATGCAGGCCATCGCGCCGACGCTCGCCTACGACGGCGCCATCGTACGCGACTTGCAGCGGGGCAAGCCGCTCCCCACCGGCCGTTGGACGTCGCTCAGAGCGCGCGTCCTCGTGATGGACGGCGCGAAGAGCCCCCCGTGGATGAAGAAGGGCAATCGCGCGCTCGCGGACCTGCTGCACGCGCCCTACCGCTCGTTGCCCGGCCAGACGCACGCGGTGAAAGCGAAAGCGCACGCGCCGGCGCTGATGGAATTCTTCGCCCCTCGGAAGGAACCGGCCGTGGCCAGTTCCTGATCTGTCGATTTGGCCCCGCTCTGTTCGTCGTTAGGGTGTAGGACTAGGGCGACCCTCAACTGACAATCAGGAGCAGCCACATGAAGCTCGACATCTACGTCAATTATCCCGGCACGTGCGCAGCCGCATTTCGGTTCTACGAACAACACCTCGGCGGCAAGATCACCATGATGCGCACGCACGCGGACCAGCCGAATCAACCCGGCGTCCCGGCCGACTGGAAGAACGCGATCCTGCACGCGCGCATCGAGATTGGGGACGCGGTCCTCATGGGGGCGGACATCCCGGGGGCTGAGCCGATGCGCAGCGCGTATTTGACGTTGCGGGTGGACAGCGCGAAGGAGGCGGAGCGGCTCTACGCGCTGCTGGGCGAGGGTGGCCAGATCTTCATGAAGATGGAGAAGACGTTCTTCGCGAATCGGTTCGCGATGCTGCGCGACCGGTTTGGCACGTCGTGGATGCTACTGCATGAGAACGAGGAGCAGTAGGCCGAGACTTCTTATTTCAGCGGCACGAAGGCCAGCCCGTTATTCGGATTCATCGGGATCACGAGCTGATTCGCCCCGGCGTCGTAGCACATCGACGCCGCGCTCGGAATGTTGCGCGCGATCAGCTCAGCCGGCTTCCCTGGGCGAATGCGTGACACGCCACCGTTCACCACGCTGCTCACGTACTTCGTTCCGTCCGCCATGATCACGAGGCCATCGCTCCCTGCTTGCGCCGCTTGCTCCGTCTTCACGAGCTGGCCGGCCGGAGAGAAGGTCAGCACGGCCGCGTCGCCGGTGTTGACGACGACGATGTTGCCCTGCGGATCGATGGCGACGCCGTTCGGCTGGCGCAGCGGAGCGCCCTGCACGAACACCGACACGGTGCCGTTCGGCGTGATCTTGAGGACCTGCCAGGTGTTGGGATCGGGACTGTCGCCACGATCGCCCGTCTGCGTCGCGTACACGGTGCCGTCGTCCGCCACTTCGATATCGTTGAGCCAGGCGGAGCGCTCGACGCGCATATCGCCGGCCGGCGCACCGGTTTTCATGTTGAAGCGGCGAATCACGGCGGTGCTCGCCTCGGTCGGCGTCGTGCCACCCTCACGATCAGCGACGTAGAGCATGCCGTCGGCGATGTCGCTGCCGTAGGGCTCGTTCAGCACGAGCGGCGGCATCAGGTTGGCGCGATCGGCCGGATTCTGCACGCCGATCCAGCGCGCCGTGTGCACCGATCCGTCATGATTAATGAAGGAGACCCAGGCGTTGTTGGTCTGCACGGTCTGCGGGACGCCGCGGTTCGGCACCACGATCACGCCGCGCTCCGGATCGTACGAGCAGCTCTCGGCCGAGTAGATGGCGCCGTAGACCTTCACGTTGGTCGAGATCGGTTCGAAGCTCCGGTCGGCGGTCGGGGTGATGGGGAGGCCGAGCGGATTGCCGACGACGAAGGGCTGCGGTGACTGTGGTTGCTGGGCGAGTACGGGATTCGCGACGACGACAAGGATCGGCACAATGAGGCGTCTCATGCGCGTGCTCCGATTGCGAAGGTAGGCTGGAATCTACTTCGGGAGGACTCAAAGCAGGTCCTTCGCTACGCGCGCGTTCCGCGCGCTTCGCTCAGGATGACATGCGTCGCGCTCATTTTGAAAAAGAGATTAGCTCCTCGTCGTCTCGCCGCGGAACGTCGCGCCCACGCCACGCGGAACTCGTCGTCGGAGCATCGGGTACGCCCTGACACGACGGAACTTCGTCCGTCGAATTGCACCGGACACCAACGTCAGGAGGCTACCATGAAGATCCGCACAGCCGTGCCGGCGCTGTCGCTGGCACTCGTGCTTGCCGCGTGCGGCGAGCCACCGCTGACATCCGGCGTGCCCGTCGGCCCGCCCCTCGCCCAGATCACGGACGGAAGCGGGCTGGTACTCCACAGCCTCACGGGCCTCTCCTTACCGCTCATCGGCCACGTGGGCGACGTCAACATCGACCAGGCGATCATCACACACATCGACCTGGTCGAGAACACCGTCGGGCAAATCGTCGGACTCCGGGCTAACGGAGTCCTGCAGCTCACCGGCGGCGTCCTGGGCACGGACGTCGTCACCGAGGACTTTGCGACAGAGGTCGCGGTCGCGCCCTCCGACCCGCAGTGCCAGGTGCTCTCGATCAACCTCGGCCCCATCACCATCGACGCGCTGGTTGCCAGCGTCGACGTGCCCGCAGCGTCCGTCGACGCCGAGGCGTCCGGCGCGGTGGGGCAGCTGTTGTGCCAGCTGGCCAGTCTGCTCGGCAGCGGCGCTCCTACCTCGCAAGTGCAGGACGTCGTGAACTCGATCAACGCAGCCCTGTAGTAGCCCAAGGCTCCGGCGCCCTCGTGGCGCCGGAGTCCTGCGGCGTGTGTAGTCCTGCGGCTGACAGACCTGTTCCGCCGCTGCTGATGCCTCCATCGAGAGTCGATCGCTAACATCACCTCCAGTTAGCGACCGAGTCTTCTCACCGATGGAGAACCGTATGAAACCGACGATCTACGCTACGTTCCTGGCTCTGGCGTTCGCGAGTGGGTGCAGCAACTACAATGCGCCAATTATCCCGCCGCCTCCGCCCCCTCCTCCACCTCCGCCGACCACGTTCACGGTGTTCGAGACGCTGGGCGACAGCGTGTCGATCGCGGACAAGCTGACCGAGTTCCGCGCCGCGCTGGGCGGCGGCCTGAACGCACCCAATTCGCCCCCGGCTGATAGCGGGCGGCGCGAAATCAATTGGGACGGCGTGCCGGCCGCGCTGACCGATATCGACACGTTCCCGGCGAACTTCTTCAACGTCAACTCGAAGCGGGGCGCGCTGTACTCGACGCCCGGAACGGGTCTGCGTATCGACAGCACGGACTTCGCGGCGGTCAACGCCGGGCTCGCCGCCCAGTTCAGGACCTTCTCGGCCAAGAAGCTCTTCATGCCCGTGGGGAGCAACCAGGTCGACGTCACATTCCGACTGGTTGGCACCGACACGCCGGGCCTGGTGAAGGGGTTCGGCGCCGTATTCGCGGATGTCGATCGGCTCGGCTCCACGACGATCGAATACTTCGACGTGGACAGCCAGCGCATCGCCATCGTCAGGGCACCGAATCACGCCGGCGCACAGCAGCTCTCGTTCACCGGCGTGGTGTTCCAAGCGCCGATCATCGCGCGCGTGCGGATCACGAGCGGCGACGCCGCGTTGACGGCAACGAGCAACGACATCAGCGCGGGTGGGACGCAGGACCTCGTGGTGATGGACGACTTCCTTTATGGCGAGCCGCGGCCGCTCGGCCCGGACGCCCACGTGACCGTGGGTAACGTCTTCTTCCGCAGCGCGCAGAACGGCAGCCAGAACGCGGCCGTCGATACGATCGCGGCGGGCGCCCGGGTCACCTGGACCTGGAATGCCGCCGGCTCGCACAGCATCCAGTCGACCGGCATTCCGCCGGAGATCTTCCGGAACAGCGTCGTCATGAGCGCCGCGGGCAGCACATACTCCGTGCGGATCTTCAATCCGGGGACCTACACCTACGACTGCGCGGTGCACGGAGCCGCGATGACCGGCCGGATCGTGGTCAAGTAGCGGCGAAGCCCGGCGACTTCATTATCATCCGGGGTGGACCAGACGATGCACTTCAACACCCCTGCCCTCCTGGAAGCGTTCTTCGAACGCTCCCAGGATGGGTTTTTTTTCATGATGCTCGATCAGCCGATCGAGTGGGGGCCGAGCGCCGACAAGGACGCGGTGCTGGACTACGTCTTTGCCCATCAGCACATGACCAAGGTCAACCCGGCGATGGCGCAGCAATTCCGAGCGACGCCGGAGACGCTGATCGGGATGACGCCGGCGGACTTCTTCCGGCACGACCTGGCGGCCGGGCGCCGCGGGTGGCGGGCGTTGTTCGATGACGGCCACACTCACAGCATCACCAATGAGCGCCGGATCGACGGGTCGACGATGTGGGTCGAAGGTGACTACATGTGTTTCTACGATTCGGGCGGCCGGATCACGGGGCACTTCGGGATCCAGCGCGACGTCACCGACCGCACCCGTGCCGCGGAGGAGCTGGAGCAGTCGCGCGAGGAGCTGCGGGCGCTCGCGGCGCGGCTGCAGGCGATCCGCGAGGAAGAGCGGACCCGCATCGCGCGCGAGATCCACGACGAGTTGGGCCAGGCGCTCACTGCGCTGAAACTCGACCTGGCGTGGCTCGGGAAGCAGTCGCCAAAGAGCACCGGCACTTCCGGGGAGTTCCGCGCCGTCGATCTGTCGATCGCGAGGCGCATCGACGACACGATGCAGATCGTGCGCCGCATCGCGAGCGAGCTGCGCCCCAGCGTGCTCGACCAGCTCGGCCTCGAGGCCGCGATCGAGTACTTGGTCCAGGACGCGACGCGCCGCACCGGCATCGCCGTCAAGCTCGACGTCGCCGAGGAGTTCCCCAGACTGCCGGACAAAATCGCGAGCCACGCGTTCCGGATCATCCAGGAGGCGCTCACCAATGTCACCCGCCATGCCAAAGCGACGCGGGTGGATGTGTCGGTGCGCCGCGCGGGGAAGACGATCATTCTGGGCGTCGCGGACAATGGCGTCGGGTTCGCGCCCGATTCCCTGAGCGGGTTGCGATCGCTCGGCCTCGTGGGGATGCGCGAGCGGGCGCTGGCCTGCGGCGGCGTGTTGCTGGTGCAAGGGAAGCCGGGCGAGGGCACGTCGATCGTCGTCACGATCCCGCTCGCGGAGGCTGCGTCGTGATTCGGATCTTCATCGCGGACGATCATCCGATCGTGCGGCAGGGGCTGCGGCGCATCGTGGAAGCGGACCCGGGGTTGGCGATCTCGGGTGAGGCGAGTGATGCCGACGAGCTGCTTGCCGCGCTCGATCGCGCCGTGACGGATCTGGTGCTGCTCGACGTGTCGATGCCGGGCGGGCCCTTCCTCGCGACGCTGCAGCGGCTCCGCGCCAAACACCCGACGGTGCGCGTGCTGGTCTTGAGCGTGCATCCCGAGGATCAGTGGGCCGTACGCGCGCTCCGGGCCGGGGCGTCCGGCTATCTCACCAAGGACCACTCGCCCGACCAGCTGGTCGAAGCGATCCGCCGCGTGTATCGGGGCGGCAAGTACGTCAGCCCGACGCTGGCGGAACACCTGGCGCAGCAGCTCGACGGCGATGTGCAGCGGGCCCCGCACGAGCTGCTGTCCGATCGCGAGTTCGAGGTGATGCGGCGCCTGGGCAGCGGGCTCACCGTCTCGCAGATCGCGACCGAGCTCGCGATTTCGGCGAAGACGGTGAGCACGTACCGCACGCGGATTCTGGGGAAGATGGCGGTGGAGACGAACGCCGAGCTGGTGCGGTATGCCGCGAGGTACGGCCTCATCGGGTGAAGGGGTTCTAATAGCAATCGAGCAAACGCCACTCGGCACCCCGCAGCGGGTGCGCGAGCGCGTCACGCCTTTGTAGGTTGCCAGCCAGGTGCCAGCCGACTCCATTGGGCCTGCCCCATGCGCCTCATCACACGCGCGAGGAGCTGAGCGCGGCTCTGGACGCGGAAGCGGCGATAGAGCGCCGTCACGTACTGATGGGTCGTGGCGTGGCTCAGGTTGAGGCGCGCGGCGACCTGCTTCTCACTGTCCCCCTCCAGCAGATAGCCGAGCGTCTGGCGGAGCCGCGGGGAGAGTCTCTCCGGGCTCGGTTCTAGCACGCTGACCAGCGATCGGCCGATCAGGGGGCCGAGCTCCCCGTGAAAGAAGTCCAGCACCTGCCGCTCGCGGGGTGAGAAGTCCCGCTCACCCGACGCGCGGACCAGCGCGATCGCGCTGATGGCACCCTCGTCCGAGGTTTGGTGGACCGATGTGAGCTGATGATCGATGTGCGCGGGTCGGTAGTAATCGTTCCAGCAGACCGACCCGTACCACGCGGTGTTGGGGATGAGTTGCCGTCGAGTGTAGGTGACGACTCGGCCAGGAACGTGCTGTAACGCGCGAAAGACGGGATCGCCGGCGGGTCCCAGCTCGCGATGATAAGCGATGTAGCGCTCACGGGTATGCGAGTCCAAACCGACATCGAAGGCGGAAATAATCTGGACCGGGCGACCCGGCCGGCTCCATTGCCCTTCGCCCCCGGTCGCCATCGGGGCTCCAATGAGCCGGCACAATCCCTCGAGCATTCGTGGACACCAGAGGGCCGGGTCGCTCCCCAAGTCCCGGCACTCGCCGATTAGTCGATAGGCGTCCCGCACATCCTGCAGGCGCAGCAGGTCCGACTTTGCCACCAACCGCATTCCTCTGTTTAGGGGGATTGCCGCAGATCCAAGCCCGGGGCTACTCTGGATTCTCCTTCGCGGGTCGCGGCCAACGTATGCCCGGTGGTCGCTAGGTGTCAAGGCGAATTCTTCTTGCGATCCACCATCTGATGGAGGCAGGCACCATGT
>DASWDA010000046.1:0-50746 GCA_036395695.1 Gemmatimonadales bacterium | reverse complement strand
GAGTGGCCGAACAAGATCGTGATGGATCCTGCGACGAAGGCTCGGGTCGACGCGATGTGGAAGGACCTCGGCATTGAACCTTGAGGGCGCCGTGGTCGGGGCGCGGCTCAGCGCAGGCTACCTTGGCGGCGGGCTGATCGTCGCATTGCTCCCCGCGCTCGGTCTGGAAGCGCTCCCCGTGGCGCCGGCGGTGAAGCACGGAATCGCCGGTGCGCTCGCCTTGGGTATCGTGACGGCGGCCGGCGCCGGCTGGGCGCGGGCGATGGGCACGCGCGTGACCGGATGCGCTGATTCCCAGCGTTTGGCGTGGGCGGGCGGGTTGGCGTACGGTCCGGCAGTCATCGCGATCGGCGCCGTGCTGGGGGCGACGGAGCCGGCGCTGGTAACGCGCGGCGCGATCTTGGGCGCGCCGATCCACATCGTTTTCATGGCGGTGTTCGCGACGGCAGTGTTCTGCGTCGCGTCGATCGCGGGAGCCGGCGTCGGCGTGGGGCTCCGGGACAGCGGGCTCGCCATGCGGTTGGCCGGGGCACCGGGCGTGGCGGCCGCCGCCGCGTTTCTGCTCGTCGCCCTCGTGATGGATACTGCGGGGTGGCGTGTGGGAGCGCCGAACGCAGCCAAACGGGCCACGATGCTGACCGTCACGGCACTCGGCGTGTTGGCTGCCGCGGCGGCGGGAGGGGCCGCGATTGGGATCCTGATCGCCGCGCGGCGCACGGCACCCAAACCGGAGATCCCATGAAGCGTGTGCTGCGGTGGCTCGGAATTGTCGCGGGCGGCATTGTCGCGGTGCTGGTCGTGGGCCTGGCAGTTGTGTACGCCTTGAGCGCGCGGATTCTCAACAGGACCTACGCGGTTCCAATCGTCGAGGCGGCCATCGCTGTGCCGTCGGGTCCGGCGGCTGTCGCTGAGGGGAGACGCCTTGCGACGATCCGGGGGTGCGTCACTTGTCACGGCACGAATCTCGAGGGCGACGTGATGATCGACGACCCAATGCTCGCACGGATCGCGTCGCCGAACCTGAGCCGGCTCGTCCCGCGCTACACCGACGCGGAGCTGGAGCGCCTTGTCCGCCATGGCGTGCGGAAAGACGGGACCGGTATCGTCATCATGCCTGCGTCGATGTTCGCGGCGCTCGCGGATGCCGATCTGGGCGCGATCATCGCGTATCTTCGCAGCGTGCCGCCCGTGGAGCACGAGCTTCCCGCCAGGCGGATCGGGCCGCTCGGCCGGCTCGGCCTGGTGCTCGGCAAGTTTCACACGGAGCCCGCCATCATCGATCATTCCGTGCCCCATTCCGCCGCCCCGCCGACCGGCGACCGTCTGGCCTTCGGCCGTTACCTTGCGCTGACGAGCTGCACCGAGTGCCACGGCCGCGACCTCAAGGGGCAGCGGGACGGCGGGCCTCCCGGGCCCAATCTCGCGGTCGCGGCGGCTTACTCGGACTCGGCGTTCCTCACCTTTTTTCGAACGGGCAACGCCCTCGGCAACCGGCGGCTCGAGCTCATGTCCCCAATGACCCAGCGGCGGTTTTCGCGATTCTCGGACGACGAGCTTGGGATGCTGCTCGGATACCTCAAGACCCTCCGCTGACTGTGACGCCGCGTGAGCATCAGACCTTCGCGGGCGAATCCCTGTTCGTGCGGTACGTCAACTTCGTCAAACTTCCCCACACGATTTTCGCGCTGCCGTTCGCGCTGCTGGGCGTCATCGTCGCATCCTATAAGCAGCCGGTCACGTGGCGTGCCGGGATCCTCGTCGTCATCGCATTCACGGCCGCCCGGTTCGTGGCGATGGGGTTCAACCGCATCGCCGACCGCGGCATCGACGCGCGCAATCCTCGCACGAAGGGTCGCGAGCTGCCGAGTGGGCGATTGACGATCGGCCAGGCATGGGTCGCGGTGCTCGCCGCGATGGTGATCTTTCTGTGGGCCGCGTGGGCGCTGAATCCGTTGTGCGCCGCGCTGGCGCCGGTCGCCCTGATCTGGATCGCGACCTACAGCTACACCAAACGCTTCACGGACTGGACGCATTTTTGGCTCGGCGGCTCACTCGCGATCGCGCCCGTAGGCGGCTACATCGCGATCACGGGCGCCTGGAGCGAGCCGTGGTGGTTGTTGCTCGTCATCGCGGTGGCGGTGATGTGCTGGGTGGCGGGGTTCGACATCTTCTACGCGCTCCAGGACGAAGCCTTTGATCGGACCGAGCGCTTGCGGTCAGTGGTGGTCCGGATGGGACAGGCGTGGGGGATCATCGTAGCAAAGCTGCTGCACGGGGCCGCCATTGCGGCGCTGATCTTCTTTGGCATGGGCGCCCGTCTAGGGCTGCCCTACTTCGGCGGCGTGGCGCTCGCGGTGGCGTTGATTGGCTGGGAGCATCGCCAGGTGAAGCCGGGTGACCTGTCAAAACTGAATGCGGCCTTTTTCACGGCCAATGGGATTGTCAGCATCGTCGTATTTCTGGGCGCGTTGGTGGATCGGATCCTGTGAAAAAAGGGACGGGGGACGGGGGACGAGGGAAGGGTACAACGAACCCTAAGCGCTCGGTTTTACACTTCCCCCGTCCCTCGTCCCCCGTCCCGAAGGGTCCGCCCCGACACCCGAAACGCTCCCCAACGCCGAACCGCCGGGGGCGCTAGGGCGTCGGTTTGTCTCCCAGGCCCGCGAGATCCAGCAGGAACGCATACTCAAACGCGACATCCCGCCAGCGTTTGTACCGACCCGACGCGCCGCCGTGCCCCGCTTCCATGTTTGTCCGCAGGATCAACCGGTTGGTGCCGGTTTTCATCGCCCGCAGCTTGGCGGTCCACTTCGCCGGCTCGACATACAACACCTGCGTATCGTACAGGCCCGCGGTGACGAGCAGATTCGGATACACCTTCTGCTCGACGTGGTCGTACGGTGAATACGACAGCATGTAGCGGTAAAAGGTCGAATCATGGGGGTTACCCCATTCATCGTACTCACCGGTCGTCAATGGAATCGTCGAGTCCATCATCGTCGTGATGACGTCGACATAGGGCACGCCGGCGACGACGCCCTTGAACAGCTCCGGCCGCATGTTGACGACCGCGCCCATGAGCAGCCCGCCGGCGCTGGCGCCGCGCGCGAAGAGGCGATCGGCCGACGTGTAGCCACGGCGGATGAGATCGTCCGCGACGTCCACGAAATCGTTGAACGTGTTCTTCTTCTGCAGCTGCCGGCCGTTCTCATACCAGGCGCGACCCATTTCCGACCCGCCGCGAATGTGGGCGATCGCGAACGCAAAGCCGCGATCGAGCAGCGAGAGCCGGTCCGACGAAAACGTTGGATCTGAGCTCGAGCCGTAGGACCCGTATCCAGTCAGCAGCAGCGGAGCGGGGCGAGCGATTCCCTTGCGGTACACGAGGGAGACGGGCACACGCGCGCCGTCGCGCGCGGTCGTGAAGAACCGCTCGCTCACGTAGTTCGCCGGATCGAAGCCGCCGAGGATCTGATCACGCTTGAGCAGCGTCTTCTGCCGCGTCCGCATGTCGTAGTCGTACGTCGATGACGGGGTCGTCAGCGACGTGTATCCGTAGCGCAGTACGGGTGTGTCGAACTCGAGGTTGGTGCTGACATACGCGAGATACGCCGGCTCGCCGAAGTCGAGGTAGTACTCGTTGGTACCGTTCCAGGGGCGCACCCGCAGCTGCACGAGGCCATCTTTCCGCTCGGTCAAGACGAGATAGTCGCGGAAGAATTCGAAGTCCTCGAGCAGCACGTCGGCGCGGTGCGGAATAACTTCCTGCCAGTTGTCGCGGCCCGGCTTTGCGACAGGCGTACGCATCAGGCGAAAGTTCTTGGCGTGGTCGTTGGACAAGATGTAGAAGTAGTCGCCGAAATGGTTGGCGGAGTACTCGTGACCGCGCTCGCGGGGGATGAGGACCTTGAACGGCGCGTCGGGCTGGTCGGCCCGGATGTAGCTGTACTCGGTCGCCATCGTCTGTGACGATTGAACCATGATGTACGCGCGGGACTTGGTCTTGAACACGCCAACGTAATACGTCTCATCCTTGTCTTCGTAGACCATCTGGTCGGTCGCCGCGGGCGTGCCGAGCCGGTGACGGTAGACCTGATAGGGCCGCACGCTCACGGAATCAGGTTTCGTGTAGAACAGCGTGCGGTTGTCCTCGGCCCAGGCGATGCCGCCGATGGCACGCGGCACGATGTCGGGAAGCATTTCGCCGGTGCGCAGATTCTTGAATCGGATTGAGCTGACCCGACCACCCGTGGTGTCCGCGGCGAACGCGAGCAGATCCTCCGCCGAGCTGACCTCCCACGCCCGGATGAGGAACGTCGCCTTCCCCTCGGCGAGTACGTTGGCATCGATCATGATCTCTTCGGGGGCGCTCAGCGAGCCGCGCTTGCGGGCGTAGATCGCGTAATTCTTGCCCTCGACGAGGCGGGTATAGTAGAAGTAGTTGCCTTCGCGAAACGGGACTGACTGGTCGTTCTGCAGGACCCGTCCCTTCAGCTCCTCGTAGAGCCGCTCCTGAAGCGCCTGCGTGTGCGCCATGACGGCCTTGGTGTAGGCGTTCTCGTCCTCGAGGTACTTGATGACTTCCGGGTTATTCCGATCCTTGAGCCAGTAGTAGGGATCGACCCGCACGTTGCCATGCTCGTCGAAGCGGTGCGGCCGTACCGCCGCCACGGGCGGCGTGAGTGCCGTGGTGCTGGTAGCGGGCGCCTGGGCAAGAGCGACGCTGGGGACGAGAGCAGCAACGGCGAAGGTCAATCGCACGCGTGACTGCATCAGATGCCTCGACGAGAAGAGTGATAGGTCCGAATTAACGCCGCGCGACGCCCCTAGCCAGAGGGTATTATTCGGGCCGTGTCAAACTCTTCCCCACCCGTCGTTTTCGCCATCACCGGAGCCTCCGGTGCGCCGTACGCCGTGCGGCTGCTCGAGGTGCTCGCCACGAATCATGTGCTGACCTGGTTGCTGATCTCCGCGCACGGTTGGCGTCTCCTTGCCGAAGAATGCGGGATCAAAGACGAAGCGGCATTGAAACAGGCAACGGGCGGCGATTGGGGCTGCGTGCGCTTGTTCAATGACACCGACCGCGGTGCCCAGCCTGCGTCAGGATCGGTACAGACGCTCGGCATGGTCGTGTGCCCGTGCTCGATGGGCACGATGGCCGCAATCGCGCAGGGGACGAGCCGCTCGCTGATCGAGCGCGCGGCGGACGTGACGCTCAAGGAGCGGCGCCGGCTCGTGCTCGTGCCGCGGGAAACGCCGCTGTCGCTCGTTCACCTCCGCAATATGACGCTCGCGGCCGAGGCCGGCGCGACCATACTTCCGGCGGCTCCGGGTTTCTACCAGCGGCCCAAAGAAATCAGTCAGCTCGTGGACTTCGTCGTGCAGCGCGTCGTCGACCACATGGGGCTCCCGATCCACCTGATCAAACCGTGGCAGGGGTAGCGATGGACGTTCGTGAGCTCCTGTCGCGCGAGGTGACGCCCGAGCTGTACCGCCAGATCCGCGAGCTGTGGAAGTCGCATTCGATCGCCGAGGACAAACGCGACATCGCCGGACTGATCGCCACGCTGACCCCAGACTGCGTCTACGAGGTTGTCGGCGAGGCTGGCGCCCGATGGGAAGGCCACGCCGGTGCCACGCGGTTCTATATGGAGCTGCTCGGTGCAATTCCCGACATCCATTTCGATCTGCAGCAGATCGTGATTGGCCCGCAGGGTGTGTGTGAAGAGGCGACGGTCACCGGCACGCAAAAGGGCAAGTGGCTTTCGCGCGCTGCGACCGGGGCCCCAGTCGAGTTTCGCGTCGTGATCTTCTTTCCCTGGGATCCGCGCGGCAAGAAATTCAGGGGCGAACGGGTGTTCGTGCAGGTCTAGCGCGACGTTCGCAGTGCAAGCGGCATCTCCCTTCCGAAACCTCCTGGAGCAGCGCGTGCGGTTGCGAACCGTCCTTTTTACTATGCATCTCTGGCTTGGATTGATTGCCGGTGTTTTCATCGCGTTGTTGGGCATCACCGGCTCCATCATGGCGTTCGAGCCGGAGATCGAGCACGCGCTCCATCCACACCTGTGGTATGTCGCAGCGCCGGCCGGCGCTCGCCCGCTCACGCTCGCCCAGATCGGCGCTGCCGTGCAGCAGGCATTTCCCGACGACACCATCAGGGGCTATCAGGTGGCGACGAGACCGGGACTGTCGGATCAGGTTGGGTTGTCGCGCGGTCTCGTCTACGTGAATCCCTACTCGGGTGCCATCCTCGGGCAGCTACGGTTCGGCGGCCCGGTCTTTCTCAACGTCATCCATCAATTGCACACGCACCTGTTGTTCCGCGGCCTCGGCGGCCTCGGCGGAAAGGTCGTTACGGGCGCGGCGCTCGTGCTGTTCGTGCTGCTGCTCTCGGGTCTGTATCTGTGGTGGCCGCTGAAACGCATTCGCATCAGCTGGCGCGGGAGTGCGGCCCGGCGCAGCTGGTTCGACCTGCACAACACCATCGGTGTGGTCTCGCTGATTGTGCTGCTCGCGCTTTGTGGTACCGGTATCGCGATCGGGTTCGAGCGTACGAGTACCAGATTGTTTTACACGATGACGGGCTCGGAACCCGTGCCTCGCCCCAATCCGCACGTCCCAATTCCGGCCGCCAATGCCGTGCAGATTGGACTCGACAGCGCGTTCGCGATCGCCCGCGCGGCATTACCGGGCGCGGCGCCGTTCGAGGCGGACGTGCCCGCGCGCGATGAGGCGTACTTCATCCGCGCGCGCTACCCCGAGGACCGCACGCCCGGCGGACGCAGTCAGGTGCTGATCGACTCGTACACAGGTCGGGTGCTGTTCGCCCAAGGCTCGCGCACCGCGCCGGCGGGTGCGCGCATGGTGATCGCCAATCGCGCGATTCACACCGGCGACCTCGGGGGGATCCCGGGAAAGATCGTCGTGTCCCTCGCAAGTCTCGGACTCGTGTTCCAGGTCATTACGGGACTGCTCATGTGGATCAGGCGGAGCCAGCGCGAGGCCTAACGGTTGCGAGGCGCGCACCGCGCGCGCAGTTTCCGCAACACCGATTCCTGGAGCCGCTCGTGCGCTGTGCTTGCTTGATCGTCGCTCTCGCTGCGTCACCGTTCGCGCTCGCGGGAGCGCAGGACACCACACACTACACCCACGCCGACACGCTGCGCGGCTCGAACGGGCCCGCGCGGGCCTGGTGGGACGTACAGTTCTACGACCTGCACACGCGCGTGAACCCGCAGGATTCCAGCATCACGGGTTGGAACGGCATCACGTATCGCGTGCTGCAGCCCGCCCGCGAAATGCAGATCGATCTGCAGCAGCCGCTCGTGGTGGACAGCATGGTACAGGATCGCCGCAAGCTCACCTACCGCCGCGACGGCAACGCCGTCTTCGTCACCCTGCCAGCGCAGCAGCGCTCGGGCACGACACGGACGGTCACCGTGTGGTATCACGGCAAGCCGCGCGTGGGCCGGCGGCTGCCCTGGGACGGCGGATTTACGTTCCCCACCGACAGCCTCGGCAATCGCTGGATCGCCACCGCCAACGAGGGCCTCGGCGCGAGCGTCTGGTGGCCGACCAAGGACTACCTGGCCGACGAGCCCGACAGCCAGCGCATCGCGATCACGGTGCCCGACCCGATGATCGACGTCTCGAACGGCCGGCTGCGCGCGACCACCAAGAACCGCGATGGCACCTCCACCTACGAGTGGTTCGTCACGAGCCCGATCAACACCTACAACGCCGAGATCAATGCGGGCGGGTACACACACTTCGGCGACACCCTCGACGGCGAGGCGGGAAAGCTCACCCTCGACTTCTGGCCACTCGCATATCACGCCGACACCGCGCGCGGGCAGTTCCAGCAGGTGATCCCGATGCTGCGCTGCTTCGAGCACTGGTTCGGGCCGTACCCGTGGTACGCCGACGGCTACAAGCTGATCGAGACGCCGCACCTCGGCATGGAGCACCAGAGCGGCGTCGCCTACGGCAACCATTTCCTCAACGGCTACCTGGGCCGCGACCTGTCGGGCACGGGACTCGGCCTGCAATGGGACTTCATCATCGTCCACGAGAGTGCGCACGAGTGGTGGGGGAACAACATCTCGGCCCAGGATCACGCCGACATGTGGGTGCACGAGAGTTTCGCGAATTACGCCGAGGGGATCTACACCGAGTGCCGCCTCGGGAAGAGCGCCGGTGCGGCCTATATGATCGGCGCGCGTCGCGGAGTGCGGAACGACCGGCCCGTCGTGCCCGCGTTTGGCGTGAACGCGCAAGGCTCAGGCGACATGTATCCCAAAGGTGGGAACATGCTGCACACGATCCGCGCGATCATCGATGACGATGCGAAGTGGCGTGACATCCTGCGCGGGCTGAACAAGACTTTCTATCATCAAACCGTGACGGGCAAGCAGGTCGAGGACTACATCAGCCACGAGGCGGGGATCGATCTGAGCAAGGTGTTCGCGCAGTATCTCAGTACGACGAAAATCCCCCTGTTCGAATACCGCGTACAGGGCAGTACGCTCTCGTATCACTGGGCCAACGTCGTCCCCGGGTTCGATATGCCGATCCGGGTCCAGATTCCGGGAATGGGAACTCGGCTACTCCGTCCCACCGAAGCGTGGCAGACTTTGGAGGCTTCACCGCAGGCGGGCGAATTGAGCGTGGACGAGAACTTCTATGTGACGGCGTCGCAAGCGCCGTGAGACTTGGCGTCATCTCGGATACGCACGGCATGCTGCGGCCGCAGGTATTCGAGATCTTCAAGGAAGTCGATCACATCCTGCACGGTGGCGACGTGGGGCGCAGCGATCTGTTAATCGAGCTGAGCGCCCTCGCGCCCGTCACGGCGGTCTACGGCAATACCGATGGGCTCGACGTGCGGGCCCAGCTGCCCCAAGTCGCGGAAATCGAGCTGGATGGTTTCATCATTGTCGTGACGCACGGCGATCAATTCGGCAGCCCCGATCCCGTCACGCTGCATGAGGCTTTTCCGCACGCCGAGATTATCATCTTCGGTCATAGCCACCGGCCGCTGCTCGAGCTCGTCGACAAGACTGTCACGGTCATGAATCCGGGCGGGGCGGGGGCGCCCCGGTTTGGGATTCCGCCGAGCGTCGGGATTCTGGAGCTGGAGGCGGGGATTCCGCCGCGAGGCAGAATTGTGGCCCTGCGGTGAGACTCGCCGTTGCGGTCTTGCTCGTCGTGACCCTAGGGTGCGCCAGCCATGCGGCTCCTCGTCCTGCTCGGGGTCCCGTCCCGAGTCCAGCGTCGAGTGTGCTGGACGACCTGCTGCGCGGCGATCTGGCCGCTGATCACGCGTTCGCGTGGTCCGCAGAACGGCCGCTCGCCTGGAGCGACTTCCTGGGGTCCCCGCCCTCGGAGGGCTCGGAGGGCGCGAAGACCTCGTACACGTTGTACTCCGGCTGGAAGTGCAGAGGTGATGTGTTCGAAGTTCGGGTGATCGTCGGATTCCGGCCGCGGGATTCCTGGGTCAAGGCAATCGTCTTGAACGACAGCGCGCAACGCCGGAGCGTCCTGCGCCACGAGCAGACGCATTTCGACCTGGCCGAGGTGCACGCCCGCCGGATATGGCGGGTATTCAAAGATCTCTCACGCCCCTGCGCACAGGCCGATGCGAAGTTGAACGGCTTGGCGCAGCGGCTCGCCCAGGAGGAGAAGGTCGAGCAGCGCCGTTACGATGCCGAGACGAACCATGGGCTCCTGGCGGACCAACAGGCGGCGTGGAGTCGGGATGTCGCGCGGCGGCTCGGCGGCTCGTAGGCCATCTAGCGTGGAACGGAAAACGGCTGGATTGTGTCTAACTTACGGCTCCCCCGTGAGGTAACACCATGCGTGCGCTTGGACTTCCCTCGCTGGCAACGCTGCAGGCGTTCCGTCCCACTCGGCGGCAACTGATCGGGATCGGAATAGCCATTCTCGTCCCCAGCGCCTGGCTGCTGGCGCGCGGTCCCGCAGCCCCGGACAATTCCCTCGCCGCGCGCGTCAAGCGCGGTCCGTTTTCAGTCACGGTCACCACCTCCGGTGAGTTGCGGGCGAGGCAGTTCGTCCAAATCACCGCCCCCGCCGGCGCGCAGCAGGCGGGCGCGTGGCAGATGAAGATCCAGTCCATCGTGCCGGAAGGCACGATCGTAAAACAGGGCGACGTGGTCGCGGAGCTGGACCGCTCGACCCTGGCGAACAAGCTGGACGAAACGAGGCTCGCGCTCCAGAAGGCGCAGGCGCAGTACGAGCAGGCGATGCTCGATTCCACGCTCACGCTCTCGACGGCGCGCGAGAACATTCGCACGATGGAGTTGGCGCTGGAGGAGAAACGCCTCGCCAAGGAGCAGTCGGTCTACGAGGCGCCCACGGTGCAGCGCCAGGCCGCGATCGACTACGAACGGGCGGACCGTGCGCTGACCCAGGCTCGGTCGGACTACGAGACCAAGACCGAGCAGGCGCGCGCGAAGATGCGTGAGGTGGGCGCTGATCTCCAGCGGCAGCGCAATCTGCTGAAGGTCGTGGAGGACGTGATGGCGGGCTTCACGATCCGCGCGCCGGCGCCCGGGATGGTGATCTACGTGAAAGAATGGAACGGCCGCAAGCGCACGGCTGGCTCGCAGGTGAACGCTTGGGAGCCGGGTGTGGCCACGTTGCCCGACCTCACGCAAATGGAGTCGGTGACCTACGTCAACGAGATCGACGTGCGCAAGCTTGCCGTCGGCCAGCCCGTGACCCTCACGTTGGATGCCGATCCTACCAAGCACCTCAGCGGAACCGTGGCGAGTGTCGCGAACGTCGGTGAACAGCGGCCGAACGCCGACGCGAAGGTTTTCGAAGTGAAGGTGACGGTCCAGGGCTCGGACACGACGCTGCGTCCAGGGATGACGACGGGGAACGCGATTGAGACCCTCAAGCTGAATGTGGCGCTGTACGTACCGCTCGAAGCGGTGAGCAGCGCGGCCGGCATCCCGTTGGTGTATCGCCAGACCGGTGGACGCATCGTGAAACAGGAAGTGATCACCGGACCGATGAACGACGACGAAGTGGTCATCGTGCGCGGCCTCGAGGAGAACGACCGGGTGCTGCTGACGCCTCCACCGGATCACGACCGAATCGCGCTGACGCGTCTCCCGGACTCCGTGCGCGTCAGCCTGCCCGTGGCGGGCGGTGACACCGCACCCCGGGGAGGCATCGCGGTTCCACCGCCAGTGCGGTGAACCTCGCCGAGCTGCGCCGCCAGTTCATCGCGCACGTTGGATTCAGCCTGCGCACGGCGGTCGAGGCCGTGCAGCACAACAAGCTGCGAGCTTCGCTCACGTCGCTGGGCATCCTGTTCGGCGTCGCCTCCGTCATTGCGATGCTCGCGATCGGGAAGGGGGCCGAGCGTGAAATCCTCGAGCAGATGCGGCTGCTCGGCTCGAACAACGTGATGGTCACGCCGCTGGTGGAGCAGCGGGAGGGCCCCGCCGCCGACCAACCCGACAAGAAGGTGACGAAGTTCTCGCCCGGCCTCACCTACGCGGACGCCCAAGCGATCGGCCGGGTCGTTCCTGAGGTGGAGGTAACGAGCGCGGAAGTCGTCCTCAATACGTCGCTCACTCGGGAGGGCCTGCGTCGGTCGGGGAAGTTGGTGGGTGTGGACACCACGTATTTCCGCCTCACGAACCTGGCGCTTGCCACCGGAACGACGTTCACCCCGCTGCAGGTGGAGCGCGGGCTTCCCGTCGCGATCATCGGCCATGGCGTACGCACGCGCTTCTTCACGACCGAGGATCCCATCGGCCGGCCCCTCAAGGTCGGCGAGAGCTGGGTCACCGTCGTCGGCGTGCTCCAGGATCGTCGCCTTACGCAGCAAACCGCGCAACGCCTGGGGATCCGCGACGCCAACATGGACGTCTACGTCCCGGTGCGCACCGTGCTCATCCGTTTCCGGAACCGTGCGCAGCTCACGCAGCGCGATATCGAGCAGGCGGCCCGGGAGGTCACCGTCACCACCAACGATGCACCGACGGAGTCCGAGCAGCAACGTGAGGAGCGCATCAACCGCAACCAGCTCGACCGGATCATCGTGCGCGTCACCGAATCGCGCTACGTGCCCTCGGTCGCCGACGTCCTGCAACGCATGCTCGCCCGCCGGCACAACACGGTCGTGGACTTCGAAATCACCGTGCCGGAGCTGCTACTCCGCCAAGAGCAGCGCACCAAGACGATCTTCAACGTCGTGCTCGGCGCGATCGCCTCCATTTCGCTCGTGGTGGGCGGCATCGGGATCATGAACATCATGCTCGCGTCGGTCCTGGAGCGGATCCGCGAGATCGGGGTGCGCCGCGCCATGGGCGCCACCCAGAAGGACATCCTCTTTCAGTTCCTGAGCGAGGCGGTGCTGATCAGCGTGGCCGGCGGCGTGGCCGGTATTCTCGTCGGCGTCGGCCTGTCGATGGGCATCGAGCGGTTCGCGGGAATCACCACGATCGTGTCATCCCTGTCGGTGTTCGTCGCCTTCGGCGTGTCGTTTACCGTGGGCCTCGCGTTCGGGATCGTGCCCGCCTACCGCGCCGCGCGACAGGATCCAGTCGTCTGCCTCCGCTACGAGTGATCTCATGAACAACCGCGTATGCATCATCCTGGCCCTCGCCCTGGGCGCGTTCGTGACACCCACGCTCGCGGTCCAGACGGCGCCTCCCGATTCCTCCAAGGCGGTCACGCTGTCGGAAGCGATCGCGCTGGCGCAGCAGCGCGGACACCAGGCCCGCGCCGCGCGCGCGGCGCGTGAATCGGGGCGCCACCGCCACCGGGCGTACCGCTCGGCGCTGCTGCCGCAGCTGTCCCTCGGAGGAACGGTGCCGGCGTACAACAAGTCGATCATTCCGGTGCTCCGGGATGACGGCAGCACC
This sequence comes from Gemmatimonadales bacterium, assembly GCA_036395695.1. Lineage (GTDB taxonomy): Bacteria > Gemmatimonadota > Gemmatimonadetes > Gemmatimonadales > GWC2-71-9 > 20CM-2-65-7. Next base: position 37,844 of record DASWDA010000046.1, on the reverse strand, counting down.
GAATTCGTGCCCCAGCAGCAGACCGACGCAAGCATGACGGTCACGCTCGCTCAGAGAATCCCGGTTACGGGCGGCGACCTGTTTGTGTCCTCGTCGCTGGCTCGGCTCAGCGTGAGCGGCCCGGCAGCCTACCAGTCGTGGTCCTCGACGCCGGTATCCGTGGGATTGCGGCAGGACATCTTCCGTCCGAACACCGCCGCGTGGAACGGTCAGGAGGACGCAGTGCGCGCCGAGCTGGACGAACGAGCATACGTCGAGGCGATGGAGGACGTAGCTCTGCAAACCACGACTCTGTTCTTCGATGTGTATGCCGCCCGCGTCGCGCTCGCGAACGCCGTCACCAACGCGGCGGTGAACGACACCTTGTACCGCCTCAACACCGGACGATTCGAGGTCGGCAAGATCGGGGAAAACGACCTGCTGCAGAGCGAGCTCGCGTTGCTCCGGTCCCGCACCGTCGTGGAATCGGCGCGGCTGGAGCACGAACGAGCGACCGATGCGCTGCGCCTCGCGCTCGATCTCCCCCCCGGGACGACGGTCGAGGTCGCGGTGACGGGGGAGGTCCCCGAGTTCGAGGCCGACACGGCGCGGGCCGTGGCCGAAGCCTTGAAGAATCGAGCTGCGGTGACGGCCGTCGCCCTCGATGACGTCCAGGCCCGACGGAGCGTCGCCGAGGCGCGGCTTCGTTCGGGCGCCGGTGCCACGGTCCAGGCCAGTTACGGATTCAACGCCACGGCGCCGGAGGCGAGCCTCGCATATCAGAACCTGCTCGAGGCTCGCCGCTTCACGCTGTCGGTACAGATTCCGCTGTGGCAGTGGGGTGCGCATCACGAAGGGGTGCGCGCGGCCGAAGCCGACCGCGAGCGCGTCACCAACCTCTCGGACGCGACGCTCGCCCAGGTTGCGCACGACGCTCGTTTCGCCGCGCTCGCACTCGCGCAGGCCCGCCGCACCGCGCTGCTCGTGGCGAAGGCGGACAGCGTCGCCGCCAAGCGGTTCGAGGTGGCGTACAATCGCTACGTGATCGGGCGCATCACGATCGACAACCTGTACATCGCGCAGACCGAAAAGGACCAGGCGCTGGTCGAATACGTCCGGGGGCTGCGCGGATACTGGACGGCGCTCTACCGCCTGCGCGGTACGACGCTCTTCGATTTCGCAGCGGGACGGCCGATTGGGGGGTGATCGTGAATCCTCGCCTTGACCGGCTCCGTACCTGTTCATTAGTTTGGTCGAAGCAGCCTCCCGAATCACATGCGAAGGGGTTTCGGACTGAAATGATTCGTCAATCCACCGTCACGCCGATGCTGCGCCGCCTCTGGTACGAGCCGGGCATGCTGTGCCTGCTCGCTCCGGTGTTCGACGCGCGCGGGCGTACTGCGTTCGGCATCGCCGGCGCCGGTGGAGGTGGAGGAGCACCCTAGAAGTCGATCGGATCGTATCTATGCCGTGATCCGGCCTTCCGGGTGCTTCATGGGACCTGGGAGGCCGTTCTGTTACCCCCGATTCGAGGATCACGGACATGAGCACGCAGCAACAACTCGACGATCACATCATCGAGCGCTACACCGCCCAGCCGACGCGGCTCCCTCCGGAGCTGCGCCGGGAGATCGAGCACGCCTGGCACGGCGCGCCGATTCAGCTGTACGCGCTCGCTGATCTCGACCAGAGCCTGGTGCTCGCGGAAACGTGGTTCGCGCTGGGCCCCAGGCACATCGCGGTCGCGAAGCGGGACAGCGAGGGCTGGGACGTGCGCAGCATCGAGCGGGCAAGCCTCGAGGCGGTCCGCGAAGCGCCCGGGTTGTCGGCCAACACGCTGACGATCCTGGGCGCACCGGGCGAGCCGGCGCTGGCATTGCTGCGCTACACGCACCGGCAGCGGCGCGCGTTCGAGAACATCCGGTTCGTGCTCGAGGAGCAGGTTCAGGGCCACACGCGCGAGCTGGCCGACGGCGAAGCGGACCGGCTGTATGCCGAGAGCGTGGCGCGGCCGATTCGCGACGCGCAGGCACTCGTGTCGGGCCGGCAGACGGCCGTCATCCGGCGCTTGCTCGGCTATCTGAAGCCCTACCGCGGCGACCTGACGCTCGGCATGGCAGCGGCCACGGTCATCACGCTGGTCAGCCTGATCCCGCCGTATCTCGCGGGCTATCTGATCGACCGCGTGGTGCGCCCGGCGCAGGCGGGCACGTTGTCGCTCGGGCGCGCGGGGACGATTGCGGCGCTCGCCGTGGCCGCGATGGCGGCGGTGTACCTCGTCAAGCAGGCCGCGGCGTATGTCCGGTTGCGGTTGATGGCGATTCTTGGCGAATGGGTCGCCCGGGATCTGCGCGATCAACTGTACGAGCATATCCAGCGGCTCAGCCTGGCTTTTTTCTCGCGCAAGCGGACCGGCAGTCTGATCACCCGGGTGTCCGCCGATACCGACCGGCTCTGGGAGTTCCTGGCGTTTGGGATCGTCGATGTGTCGCTCTCGCTCGTGCAGCTCCTGGGACTGGGAACGGTACTGCTCTCGCTCGACTGGAGGCTTGGACTGGTGATGACCTTGCCGATCCCGGTGTTTTGCTGGGTGATCTATCGGCACGGCGAGAACATCAGCCGGCTGTTCATCCGGGCGTGGCGGAAGTGGTCGCGCGTGACCGACGTGTTGTCGGACACCATCCCCGGAATCCGGGTGGTGAAAGCGTTCAACCAGGAAGACCGGGAAATCGCGCGCTTCGGCGAGCGCAACGCGGACGTGACAGCGGAGTTCAACCGCATTCACGCGTCGTGGACGACGTTCTGGCCGCTGCTCGTCCTCGGCGTGCACGCGATGACGATTACGGTGTGGCTGTTCGCCGTGCCGCGGCTGCTCGGCAGTGGGGCGCAGCTCCCGGTAGGAACGTTCGTCTCGTTTCTGCTTTACACGACGATGTTCCTGGCGCCGATCGACGTGATCGGCCAGATGGCGCGCACGATCAACCGGGCAACGACGTCGGCGCACCGCGTGTTCGAGGTGCTCGACACCGAGCCGGAGATCCGCGAAGTGGCGGAGCCGGTGCGGCTCGAGCCGGTGCACGGGCGCGTGACGTTCGAGCACGTGACGTTCGGCTACGACGGCGTCCGGCAGGTGCTGCGGGGCGTGAGCTTCGACGTGACGCCGGGCGAGCTGATCGGACTCGTCGGACCGTCGGGCGGCGGCAAGACGACGATCGTGAACCTGATCGCGCGCTTCTACGACGTGAGCGGGGGCGCGATTCGCATCGACGGCGTCGATCTGCGGCAGCTCGATACGGGGCACTACCGCCGCCAGATCGGCATGGTGCTCCAGGATCCGTACCTGTTTCACGGCACGGTGGTGGAGAACATCCGCTACGGGTTGCCGGAGGCGCCGCTGAGCGATGTGGTCAAGGCTGCACAGGCGGCGAATGCCCACGACTTCATCACCAAGCTGCAACACGGGTACGACACGGTGGTGGGCGAGCGGGGGCACACATTGTCGGGCGGTGAGCGCCAGCGCGTGTCGATCGCGCGGGCGATCCTGCACGATCCGCGGATCCTCATTCTGGACGAGGCGACGAGCAGCGTGGATACGGAGACGGAGCGCGAGATCCAGCAGGCGCTCGAGCGGCTCGTGGCCGGACGGACGGTCTTCGCGATCGCGCACCGCTTGTCGACATTGCGCAAGGCGTCGCGGTTGTTCGTGATCGAAGATGGACGCCTGATCGAGCACGGCACGCATGCTGAACTATTGGCACGGCCCGAAGGAACGTATCGGCGGCTATACGATCTGCAGGTGCAACTTGCGTGACTGGTTCCTGGTGTCAGGTGTCTGGTTTCTGACTCCAGACACCAGGCACCAGACACCCGACACCGGAGGTTTTCCATGGAATCGACCTTAGTCAGGCGCTCCGATGATGAGGCGGCACAGAAGCCCGCGGCCGAGCTCCGCCTCGAGTGGCGGGCCGACGGCTCGCTGTGGGCGATGCGGGGAGACGAGGAGTGCGCCGTATCGGTCCGACGCGCGTTTCCGTGGACCGAGCCCACCCGGCACCTGTCGCTCCGCGATGCCGACGAGGAGGAATTCGCGCTGGTGAAGGATCCCGCCGAGCTCGATGCACGCTCGCGCGCGGCGCTGGAGCGGGCGCTCGCGGTGGCCGGATTCGTGTTCGAGGTCACGCGCGTCCTGGAGATCGACGAGGAGGTCGAGATCCGCCGCTGGCGGGTCGAGACGAGGCAGGGCCCTCGCACGTTCCAGACCCGGCTCGATGATTGGCCGCGCACGCTGCCGCACGGTGGTCTGTTGATCCGCGACCTGGCGGGGGATCTCTATCACCTGAGCGCGCCGGGGCAGCTTGACCGCAAGAGCCGGGAGCTCCTGTGGGCGTTTGTTGACTAATGTTGGAAAGTTGGACGGTTGGAATGTTGGAAGGTGTTTCGTTCCAACCGTCCAACCGTCCAACCTACCGCTGGCATCTCGGGCAGAACGTTGTCGTGCGCAAGTCGATCTTGTGGGTCTCCACCAGCTTCCTGCCGCAATTCATGCACTTCTCGCCGCCGCGACCGTATACCCGCAGCTTGAATTGGAAGCGGCCGCGCGCGCCGGTCCCGGTGCGATAGTCGCGCAGGGTCGTGCCCGACGACGCGAGCGCGCGCTGTAATACGTCGACGATCGCCGCGTGCAGGCGGGCGAATTCGTCGAGCGACAGTCTGTCGGTGGGGGTTGCCGGATCGAGGCGCGCGTCGAACAGCGCTTCATTCGCGTAGATGTTTCCGACGCCCGCCAGGCGGTGCTGGTCCATGATCGCCTTCTTGACGGCCGTCCGCGTCCCCTTGAGCCGGTCTGCGAAGACGAACGGCGTGAACGTCTCCTCGAGTGGCTCGGGGCCGATCCTCCCGGTGTAAGCGATCCAGCCGGTTTCGTCGAGCAACCAGATCGTGCCGAGGCGACGGACATCGCGGAAGACGAACTTGCGCCCGTCGCTCAGCGTGCAAATCAGGACGACATACTTCAGCTCAGCGCGCGTCAATGGGTGCTCGTACACGAGGAACGATCCGGTCATGCGCGGCTGGATGACCATGCGGTCGCCGGACGACAGCCGAAACACCGCGTGCTTGGCGCGTCGGGTGACCTGCTCGATGGTGTTGCCGCTCAGCCCCTTGATCAGGCGCGGCTTCGACACTTCCCGCAGCACATCGGTCTTCTTCAACTCCGCACGGGCGATCCGGGACCCTTCCAGACGGGGCGCGATCTCGCGGACAATCGTCTCGACTTCAGGCAGCTCCGGCACGCCCCCCCCGCCCCCCGCCCCCCTCCTCCCGGCGGATCTCCCGCCAGGCGATGTCGCGCCGCCAGGTCTTGCCCTCGAAGGCAACGCGCTCCGCCCCGTCACGGCTCGCCTGCGCGGCGACCGCCACCGTGGGTCCGAGCCCGGTCACACTCAGCACCCGGCCGCCGGCGGTACGCAGTCTCCCCTCGTTGTCCCGGTAGGTGCCGGCGTGAAACACGATCACGTCGTCGCCCAGGTCCTTGGGGTCCGGAAGCCGGATCGCGACGCCTTTTTCCGGATTGTCGGGATAGCCGCGCGCTGCCAGGACGGTGCTGACCGCGGCCCGCTCGACCGCCAGCACGTGTTGCGTTGCGACCGGGTTCCAGCGCCGCTGTGCGATCGCGGTGAGGTGTTCGCTGAATCCGGGCAGCAGCGCGGGCAGCAGCGCTTGGGCCTCCGGATCACCGAAGCGCGCGTTGAATTCGAGCACCGACGGCGTGTCGTCCGGCAGAATCATCAACCCGGCGTAGAGCACGCCCTCGTACGGCGTGCCTTGCGCCGCGACTTCGCGCAGCACCGGTTCGAACACCTCCGTGCGCACCCGGGCGAGCAGCGCTTCGGTGGCAATCCCCACCGGGCAGTACGCGCCCATCCCGCCGGTGTTCGGTCCCGTGTCGCCTTCACCCAGCCGCTTGTGATCCTGTGCGGGTGGCAGGATGACGATGCGCTCGCCATCCGTCAGCGCGAGCACGGACAGCTCTTCGCCCTCGAGGAACTCCTCGATGACGATCTCTTGTCCGGCGGTGCCGAGGGAGCCGGCCAGCATCGCGCGGGCCACCGCGGCCGCGTCCGCGCGCGTCTTGCAGACGACCGCGCCTTTGCCGGCCGCGAGGCCGGACGCCTTCACCACGAGCGGCTCGGCGTGGCTGCTGATGTAGTCGAGCGCCGGCGTCTCCTCGACGAAGGTCGCGCTGGCGGCGGTGGGAACACCTGCGCGGCGCATGACTTCCTTGGCGTACGCTTTCGACGACTCGAGCTGCGCTGCCGCTGCCGACGGTCCGAACACGGCGCGTCCGACCTCTCGCAGCCGATCGGTGAGCCCCTCGGCGAGTGGGGCTTCGGGACCGACGACCGTGACGTCGATGTCGTGCCGCAGGACTGCGGCGACGAGATGGTCGATGGCGGTTACGGGGATCTCGAGATTCGTGGCGAGCGTGGCGGTGCCCGGATTGCCCGGGGCGGCAAACAGCGTCAGGTCGTCGGCAAAAGCAGAGGCGGCGTCGCGATGCAGTGCCCAGCAGAGGGCATGTTCCCGGCCGCCGCCTCCGACGACCAGTACTCTCACCTCTTCTTGAATGCGTCCGAAAACGCCTGGGCGGCTCGCTTGGCGGAGTCGACCACGTCGTTCACGACGGCTTTGGCTTCCTTCATATAATGATCGCGGGCCTCGTCGATATCCTTGTCGATCGGCCGGTTCTCGGCGTCGGGGCCGCGGCGCGTGTACTCGCCGTTCAGAATCCGCTCGTATTGGCCGGCCTCGATCCAGCGCTGCAGCTCGGCGGCGCGCAGCGTGTTGAACGGATGCGTGCGCTCCAGGGTGTTGAGAATCTGGAAGATCCGGTCGAGCGGCCCCCCCGATTCCTCGTATTCCTTGGCCTGCTCGAGGAAGGCGTTGAGATCCATCTGCTTCATGTCGCCGCCGCCCGCCATCTTGAGATACATGCGCATGGCCGCGTTGGCATCCTGGGCGGCCAGGAGTCCCGCGCGGTCGGACGACAGCTCGCTCTTCCGGAACCACTCGAGGAGCGCGATCCGAATCGGCAGGAGGGCGATGCCCGCCAGAAACGGGAGTGTGGAAAAGCTGAAGTTGAGGATCAGGATGAGGATCGTGACGTAGAGCGCGTGCCCGCTCATCACGTGGCCCAGCTCGTGGCCCAGGAGCGTCCGCATCTCGTCGTCATCGAGCAGCTTGAGCGCGCCCGAGTTGATGACGATGAACGGTTTGTCCATGCCGTATGCGCCCGCGTTGACGAACGGCGTCTGGGACACGAACAGATCGGGCCGCGGCTCCCAGTCGAGCGTGGTCGTGACGTCGGTATACAGCTCGTTGAGGCGGGGGAACTGCTTGGGGCCCACGCGCACGGCGTCTGCCTGAAACAGCAGGCGGATGCCGCGCTCGCCGATGAACCCGTAGATCTTCTTCACCACCATGTCGAAGCCCGGCACCGCGCGCAGCGATTGCAGCGCCGCGCGATCGGCCGGATGTTCCCACGACACGGACGCGATCTGGGTCAGGACTTTCCGCGGACGCGCCGCCGGAAGGTTATTCGTTGGCTGAGTCATGCTCATCTCCTAATGGGATTCCCACACGTACGGTGTGGCGGACCCCGTGTTTCGTAGGGGCACGACATGTCGTGCCCCTACTGCGCCCCTACGTCAATCATCCGCCAGTGCCTGATCCAGATCCCCAATCAAATCCTCGACATCCTCGATGCCCACGGAGAGACGGACCAGGCTGTCGGTCAGACCCATGCGCCGCCGCATCTCCGGCGGCACGCTGGCATGCGTCATCGATGCCGGGTGTCCGATCAAGCTCTCGACCCCCCCCAGCGATTCGGCCAGCGCGAAGATCTTGGTGCGCTCCACGAACCGGCGGGCGAACGCGGGGTTGCCCAGCTCGATGCTGAGCATCCCGCCGAACCCTTTCATCTGACGCGCCGCGAGCTCGTGTTGCGAGTGCGATTTCAACCCCGGGTAGTACACGCGTTCGATGCGGGGGTGCTGCTCGAGCCATTCGGCGACGCGCCGGCCGTTCGCGTCGTGCTGGCGCATGCGGAGCGCGAGAGTTTTAGTGCCCCGCAGCGCGAGCCAGCAGTCGAACGGTCCCGGCACCGCGCCTGAGGAGTTTTGGATGAAGCCGATCCGCTCCGCGACATCGTCGCGCGTCGTGACGAGCATGCCGCCGACCATGTCGGAATGGCCATTCAGATACTTGGTCGTCGAGTGCAGGACGATGTCGGCGCCGAACTGCAGGGGCTGCTGGAAGAACGGCGTGGCGAACGTATTGTCGACCACGAACAGCGCGTTGGCCTTGCGTGCGATCTCGCCCGTCGCCGCGAGATCGCACAGTCGCATCATCGGATTGGTCGGCGTCTCGGCGTACACGATCTTGGTGTTCGGCGTGACGGCGGCGGCGACCGCTCGCGTGTCACCGCCGTCGACGAATGTGAACGTCAAGCCGAGCCGCGACCAGATGTGGGTCATCTGGCGATGTGACCCGCCGTAGACGTTCTCGCCGCTCACGACGTGATCACCGGCCGACAGCAGCTTCATCACGGCATCGAGCGCCGCGAGTCCCGACCCGAACGCGAAGCCGTGGAGACCGCCTTCGAGCGCGGCGACATTGCGCTCGAGCGCCTCGCGCGTGGGATTGCGGGTGCGGGCGTACTCGAAGCCCTTGTGGCGCCCCAGGCCTTCCTGGATGTAGGTGGAAGTCTGATAAATGGGGCCCATGACAGCCCCACTGAGGGGATCGCCCAAGTACCCGGCATGCACGGCGCGTGTCGCAAAGCGGCGCGATAGGTCTTGTTCAGCAACTCGCGTCATGGCCGGAACGTAAGGGCCGCTTCCCCATGGGGCAAGCGACCTGTACTTTGCCGATCCATGCCGCCGTTTTCGGGAATGCGCTGTCTCGTGGTCGACGACGAGCCCCGCCTGCGCCGCGTGCTCGTGCGACTGCTGGAGGGCGAAGGCTTCACCTGTGCCGAAGCGGGTTCGGGCGTCGAGGCATTGCGCGAGCTCGAAAAGGGAGCGGTGCCGCTCGTCATCTCCGACCTCCGCATGCCGGAGATGGACGGCGTCACGCTGCTCCGCGAGATCATCACGCGCTGGCCGGGGACGGCGGTCATCGTGGTGACAGCCGTGGCCGAGGTGGAGAGTGCTGTCGCGTGCCTGCAAATGGGCGCGCTCGACTACGTCGCCAAGCCGTTTCATCTGGACGAGGTGCGCGCCCGCGTCTCCCAGGCGCTCGACAAGCGGCGCCTCATCATCGAAAACCGCAACTACCAGCAAGGCCTCGAGGAGCGCGTCGAAGCGCAGGCGCGCCGCATTGAAGAGCTGTTTCTCGAGGGCGTGCACGCCCTGGTCTTCGCGCTCGAGGCAAAGGACGCGTACACCCGCGGTCATTCGATGCGGGTCGCCAACTACTCCGTCGAGATCGCCCGCACGATGGAGCTCGACGCGGATCTCATCGATACGATCGCACTCGGTGCCGAGCTGCACGACGTGGGAAAGATCGGGGTCAGTGAGTCGGTCCTGCACAAAGCTGGCAAGCTGTCCGACGCCGAGTACCGCCACATCATGGAGCATCCGGTGATTGGCGCCCGGATTCTGGGGCCGCTGATGCGCGACGCGCCGGGCGCGCTTTCGATTGTGCGCTCGCACCATGAGCGGCTCGACGGCACGGGATTGCCCGACCGCCTGAAAGGGGACGCGATCCCGTTCGAGGCGCGCCTCGTCAGCGTCGCCGACGCGTTCGACGCGATGACGAGCGTGCGGCCCTACCGCCCATCCCTCTCGGTCCAGCACGCGATGCGCGAGCTGCAGGAAGGACAGGGCGTGCAGTTCGATCCCGAGATCGTGAAGGCGTTCCTCAAGGCCTTCTCGGAAGGGACGTCGCTCCCCATTCCGACACCGCAGCTCCAGCCATTGCGCTTGCCAACCCGGGCGATGGAAGCGCGGAGGGCGTAAGGCGTCGAGCAAAAAGCGTCGAGGAAAAACGTCGAGAACAAACGTCGAGTAAGATCGTCGAGCAATGCCTCGCGGGAATTCGCCCATTCGTGGCGTCGTTACGATGACGCCGAGACCATCGCACCTCGCAATCATGACGGCATGGTATTACGTGCCGAACCCGGTCGTCTACTGGTATTTCAGGTTGCCGAGAGCATAGCTAACGATTGCACGACTCTGGCCGGAACATTCAGGGGTCCAGGCGCATTTGCCCGCGCCGATCAGTTGGTGCGTGCCTCTCAGTCAGTCGTCTGCAACATCGCCGAGGGATGTGGCCGTGGGTCGGTGGCCGACTTTCGGCGGTTCTTGCTGATCGCGCGCGGCTCTGCGCACGAGACGCTCGCGCAACTGCGGCTCGTTGAACCCACCACCGCAGAGCAACGCAGTCTCCTACGCTCATTGGAGAGTCGCACGTTTCTGGTGCTCAAGCTCCTCACGCGATTACACGCCCATCCGCCGCCAGACTAGCTACGGTGTTGGTTCACGCCTTCGCTTGACGCCGTTTCTTGACGCCGTTTCTCGACGCCTTTTGCCTTAGATTGATCGTCCATGTCCGACACTCTGATGATCAGTGTGTCCGGCGTCCGAGGACTGGTTGGAACGGACCTCACGCCCGAAGTCGTCGCCCGCTGGGCGGCGGCGTTTGGAACGTGGGCGGGTGACGGCAAGCGGCCGTCCGGCCGTCGGGCCGCCCGGCCGTCGATCGTTTTGGGGCGAGACGCGCGCACCTCTGGACCAATGTTCGCGGCGGCTGCAACCGCCGGCCTCCAATCCGTCGGCTGCGATGTAATCGATGTGGGCCTTGTTGCAACACCTACGGTACAGCTTGCGGTGGAGCATCATCGGGCTGGAGGCGGCATCATGCTCACCGCCAGCCACAATCCCATCGAATGGAACGCTCTCAAGTTCGTCGGCCCTGATGGCATCTTTCTTGATACAGCAGCGGGCACTCGGGTCCGCGAGCTGGCGGCGGGGGATGCCCTGCCACGGGCGAATTACGACGTCATCGGCGCCGTGGAGGCGGATGCGGACGCGATTGCCCGCCATCTCGGCCGCGTGCTCGCATTGCGGGGCGTGGATGTGAAGGCGATCCGGCGCCGCCGCTTCCGTGTCGCGCTCGATACGGTACGGGGAGCGGGCGGTGCGGTGATGCCGGAGCTGCTCGAGCGATTGGGTTGCCGCGTGAACCCCATCAACCTGAAAACCGACGGCCTGTTTCCGCGGCCACCGGAGCCGGTGCCTGAGAACTTGAAAGCACTCGGCGCGCTCGTGCGACGGAAGCAAGCCGACATTGGGATCGCCGTCGATCCCGACGTAGATCGATTAGCGATCGTCGACGAGAACGGTCGAGCGATCGGAGAAGACTACACGCTCGCCTTTGCGATTCGGGCCGTCCGGCCGTCGAGCCGTCAGACCGTCGTCTGCAATCTCTCGACCAGTCTCGTCGTCGAAGATGCAGCCAGAGAGTTCGGTGCGAAGGTCGTGCGGGCACCAGTAGGCGAAGCGCACGTCGCGCGCACCATGATCGCGCTGAAATCGGTCATCGGCGGCGAAGGGAATGGTGGCGTGATGTATCCGGCGCTGCATGTCGGTCGCGATGCGCCGGTCGCTCTCGCGCTGGTGTTGGCATTGCTCGCGCGCGAGCGCGTGACGGTGAGTGCGCTGGTGGCACGCGCCCCACGCTACACGATCGTAAAAGCGAAAGTGCCGCGGGGCCCGCGTCTCGAACCCGTGTATAAAGGGTTGCGGCGGGGATTCCCGGGAGCAGCGGTTGATACGCAGGACGGACTGCGACTCGCCTGGCCGGATCGCTGGTTGCATGTGCGGCCGTCGGGGACGGAGCCGATCATTCGACTGATTGCGGAGGCGCCATCGGGCGCCGCCGCGGAGCAGTTGATCGCAGAGGGGCGGCGACTATGTGCGGCATCGTAGGCTACACCGGCACGCGGACAGCGGCGCCTGTCGTACTCGAGGGACTGAAGCGGCTCGAGTACCGCGGCTACGACTCGGCGGGCCTCGCCGTCGTCAATGGCGGGCTCGAGGTCTTTCGCGCGCCCGGCAAGATCGCCATCCTCGAGCGCGAGCTCGGCAGCCAGCTGCCGGAAGGCACGACGGCCATCGCCCACACGCGCTGGGCGACGCACGGCGCGCCCACCATGGCCAACGCCCATCCGCACGCCGATTGCGGCGGCACGCTCGCCCTGGTCCATAACGGCATCATCGAGAACGCCGGCATCCTGCGGCAGGCGCTGACCAAACGCGGCCACGTCTTCCGCTCCCAGACCGACACCGAAGTCCTGTCGCACCTCATCGAAGAGAATCACACGAAGGGCATGCCACTCGTCGATGCCACCGCCGAAGCGCTGCGGCAGGTCGAGGGCACCTACGGCATCGCCGTCATCTCGAGCCGCGAGCCCGACACGATCGTCGCGGCGCGCCGCGGGTCGCCGCTGCTCGTCGCGATCGGGAATGGCGAAAACTTCGTCGCGTCGGACGCATCCGCCGTGCTCGCCCATACGCGCTCCGTGGTCTACCTCGATGACGGCGACATCGCCGAGGTCAAGCCGACCGATTATCGCATCATGGATCTCGACGCCGGCGAGAAGGAAACAACGGTCACCCATGTCGAATGGGATCTGGCGACGATCGAGCGTGGCGGCTATGCGCATTTCATGCTCAAGGAGATCATGGAGCAGCCCGAGAGCGTGCGGAACACGCTCCGTGGCCGGCTGCTCGAGGAAGAAGGCACGGTGCGCTTTGGCGGCCTGAACATCAGCGCCGACGAGCTGCTCAAAGTACAGCGCATCGTGATCACGGCCTGCGGCACGTCGTGGCATTCGGCCTTGATCGGCGAGTACATGATGGAAGAGCTGGCTCGCATCCCGACCGAGGTCGAGTACGCCTCGGAATTCCGCTACCGGAACCCGATCGTAGACGAGCGCACGCTCGTGATCGGCATCTCCCAGTCGGGCGAGACGGCCGATACGCTCGCGGCGTTACGCGAAGCGAAGCGGCGCGGTGCCCGGACGTTGGGCCTGGTCAACGTGGTCGGCAGCACCATTGCGCGGGAAGTGGACGGCGGCATCTACCTGCACGCCGGTCCCGAAATCGGCGTCGCGAGCACCAAGGCGTTCACGAGTCAGATCGTCGCGCTGGCGCTGCTGACGCTCAGGATGGGCCGGTTGCGGGCCCTCTCGATCCTGCAGGGTCGGGAAGTCGTGCGGGCCCTGGCCAAACTTCCCGATCTCGTGCAGCAGGTGCTGGCCAAAGCGCCGCAGATCGAGGAGCTCGCCGATCGCCTGATTCGCGCGCAGAACGTGTTGTACCTGGGTCGCGGCTACAACTTCCCCGTCGCGCTCGAGGGGGCACTCAAGCTCAAGGAAATCTCGTACATCCACGCCGAGGGGTATCCTGCGGCCGAGATGAAGCACGGCCCGATCGCGTTGATCGACGATCTGATGCCAGTCATCTTCATCGCACCCAAGGACGGCGTGCACCAGAAGGTGATCAGCAACATCGAAGAGGTGAAGGCGCGCGGCGGCCGGGTGATCGCGATCGTGACCGAAGGCGATACGGCGCTCGACCAGTTGGCGGACTACCGGATTGAGATTCCTGAGACGCTCGATGTGCTCACGCCGGTGCTGAGCGTGGTGCCCCTGCAGCTGCTGGCCTATTACATCGCAGTCCGTCGTGGTTGCAACGTTGACCAACCGAGGAATCTCGCCAAGAGCGTCACGGTCGAGTGAGAGTCGTCCTCCAGCGAGTCAAGCGCGCGGAGGTTCGGGTAGATAGCCGGGTTACCGGGAAAATCGGGCCCGGCTTTCTCGTGCTCGCAGGGTTCGCGCCCACTGACACGGAGGCGCAGCTCGGCTGGATGGCCGAGAAGATCCTCGGGCTTCGAGTGTTCGCCGACGACCAGGGGAAGATGAATCGGGATTTGGCAGAGACGAAGGGTTCTCTGCTTGTGGTGTCGCAATTCACCCTCTACGGTGATGCCAGCAAGGGCCGCCGCCCCAGCTTCATCGATGCCGCGCCGCCGAATCTCGCGATTCCCCTCTATGAGAAGTTCATCGCGTTGCTGAAGGAAAAATCGGCAGGGAAGATCCCTGTCGAGACCGGCGAATTCGGCGCGATGATGGACGTCGAGCTGGTCAACGACGGCCCGGTGACGCTGATTCTCGAGCGCTAGCGCGCCGCTGGCACCGCCACGATCGCGAGACGATCGCCGTTGGGGCTCACGGCGAGGCGCGTGATGGTGGTGAGACCCGCCGCCGCAAGATCCGCGACCTCTTCCCACTCGGTGCCACGCCGCGGATCCCACTGCAACAACTTCGTCCCGCTCGCCGTCAACACGAGGCCGGCACGCGCCCAGACGAAGAAATCGGCGCCGGCGGGGACCTTCACGAGCTGCGAGATCCGATGCGTGCGGACGTCGAGCTCGTCGAGCCACGGTCCGGCGGCGGAATCGCGCTGGACGAAGCTGACGGACGGGTGTCCCGGGACCCGCTGCAACGAGCGGCCGATGTCTCGGGCGATCACCTCCCCGCGCGCGGTTGGAGACGCGGCGTCCGCGATCTGCAGCGTGGCGGGTGAGCCGAGGACGAACAGCACCAGGGTGTGCGCGTCGGCCCACGCGTGGTAGCCGACCGGCTTGATCGAGTCGAGCACGAGGCGGGGCCGCGATCCGTCGAGGTCGAACGCCCACAGCCGCTGCGTGGAGTCGGCTTCGACGCGCACCACCGAGAACCCCGTGCCGTCCGGCAGTGGCGAGGGGGAATACTCACTCTCGCGCGTCGCCGTGACGCGGGAGCTCGTCCCTCGAGCGATGTCGTAGCGGTAGATGTCCGCCTGACTGTCTTCGCGAATCGACGTATAGAGGAACGCGCGTCCGTCCGGCAGGAACATCGGCTGGTTGTCGTAGCCCGGGCGGCCGGTGACGTTGACCGGCGCCCCGACGCTGGCGCGGCCATGGGACACACGCAGCTCGGCGAGGTAAATGTCGGTCGCGGGCGGACCCTGCAGCATGAACAGCGCGATCCAGAGCACGCCGAAACTTAGCGCGAGGTATCTTTTTCCGCGTGTCCATCACGCCGATCGTTCTTGCCTCGGGCTCGCCGCGACGCAAGCAGCTGCTCGAAATGTTGCGCATCCCGTTCCGCGTCATCGCTCCTGACGTGGACGAGCACGTCCTGCCTGGCGAAAAGCCGGACGCCTACGTCACCAGACTCTCGCGGGCGAAAGCGGAGGCCGTGGTGCCGCGCGCGCCGGGGGAGGTGATTCTGGCCGCCGACACGACCGTCGTGCTCCACGGCCAGATCTTCGAGAAGCCGACGTCGCCGCAACACGCCGTCGCAATGCTGGAGCAGCTCCAGGGAAAGACGCACGAGGTGCTCACGGCGGTCGCGGTTGCCGAGAACGGCAGGCTCGAGCAGGCGCTCGACGTGTCGCGCGTGACGTTCCGGCCCAACGACCGGCGCACGCTCGAGGAATACGTCGCGACCGGGGAGCCGCTCGACAAGGCCGGCGCGTACGCGATTCAAGGACTGGGCGCGCCGTTGATCGAGCGCGTGGAAGGCGACTTCTTTGGCGTGATGGGACTGCCACTGCGGTTGGCCTTGGACCTGCTGGCGAAGTTTGGGCGGCCTTACCGTTTCACGCGGTAAACCGGGATCTTCTTTGTCTTGCCCTTGACCTGAATGGGCTCGAGCGTCTCAACGGGCGGTTTCTTTTTCAGCTGCTGGTAGAAGGGCTCCGAAATGAGGATCTCGTTGGGACCGGCCTTGCCGCACAGCCGGTAGGCGGTGTTCACGGCATCGCCGATCACCGTGTACTCGAGTCGCCGGTCGGACCCGATATTGCCGGCGAACACTTCGCCGAAGTTGATGGCGATCCCGATTTGTACTTCCGTCCGTCCCTCTTGCTTCCACTTGGCGTTCAGCTTCTCGAGCTCGGTCAGCTGTGCCAGCGCACACTCGATGGCGCGGTCGGCATCATCGGCGTGGGCGATGGGCGCACCCCACAGCGCCATGATCGCGTCGCCCATGAACTTGTCGAGCGTGCCGCCGTGCTCAAAGACCTTGTCCACCATCTCGGTGAAGTACTCCGTGAGGAGCTTGGCGATCTCGTCGGGGCTCATCGTCTCGGACATCGGCGTGAACCCGCGAATGTCGGAGAAGAACACCACCACCGGGCGCTTTTCGCTCGGCAAGCGTCCCGCGTCCTGCTGCTGCGAGATCACCTGCGCGATGTTGGGCGAGAAGTAGCGCTCAAAGTTCGATCGGACCAGCGCCTCGCGCCGGATCCGCTCGGAGAGCTGTGAATTCTCGATCGCCACGGCCGTGAGACCGCCGAACGCAATCAGAAACTCGAGATCCTCGTCCGCGAAGGAATGCGTCGCCGTGAGATTGTCGACGTACAGAATCCCGAGGACCTTCGAGTCCGACCCCATCAGCGGCGTGCACATCGCGCTGCGCACACTCTGGATCAGAATGGATTTTCCCTTGAAGCGCTCGTCGGCCGCGGCGTTGTCCGAGAGAATCGCCACCCGCTCCTCGACCGCCTTCCGCGCGATCGACTGCGGCACGTGCTTGGCGGCGCTGGCGTCGCCGGTGCGGCTCTTGGAGATGCGCGGGATCAGCTCGTTCGACTTGCCGTCGAGCAGCAGAATCGAGACGCGGTCCACGTTCATGATCTGAAACGTGAAATCCACCACCTTGTCGAGCAGGCGGTCGAGCTCCTGTTGTTTCGACAGCTCCTTCGACACCTCGAGCAGCAGCGACAGCTTCTTTTCGCGCCGCTCTTCCAGATTGTCGGCTTTGACCTTGAGATGCGATGCACCCTGGGGTTCGTCGATGACGATGGCCGGCACGCCGCCGGACACCGGAAGCTGCCGCACGATCGTGCCGCCCGGCACGCCCCCTTTGGCGGACTTGAAGTCGGCGGGCGTCGCCACGACTTGCGGCCTGGCCACGGGCGCCGTGACTTCCTTCACCCGGAACGCCACCTTCCCGAACGTGACGACGTCGTTAGCGCCCGCTTCGGCTTCCGTGATCTTGGCGCCGTTCAGGAACGTGCCGTTCGAGGAGCCGAGGTCGGTGACGCGGACGCCGCTTTCGGTGAGGACGATTTCGGCGTGACGGCGGGAGATGGTGGGGTCGTAGATCGGCACGTCGCTCGTAACCGCCCGTCCCACCACGAGTGTGCGCCCGAGCTGGAGGTCGATCGACTGCTCGCCGGAAGTGCTCAGCAGCTTGAACACAGGCCCCGAAACTAATCGCCCGCTTTGGCGAGCGCGAGCGCCCGCAGCACAGCCTGCGCCTTGGCCTCGGTCTCCGCGAATTCGCGGTCGGGCGCGGAGTCGGCGACGATGCCCGCACCGGCCTGCACCACGACCCGGTCCTTCAGCACGAGGGCGGAGCGAATCGCGATGCAGGTGTCCAGGGTGGTCGCGCCCCATCCCACGTAACCGACCGCGCCCGCATACGGGCCGCGGCGCTCCGGCTCCAGCTCGTCGATGATCTCCATCGCGCGGACCTTCGGTGCGCCACTCACGGTTCCCGCGGGGAAGCAGGCGCGGAACACATCGAGCGCATCGTATCCGTCTTTCAGCTGACCCCGCACTTCACTCACGAGGTGCTGCACGTGCGAGTAGCGCTCGACCTGTAGCGACTCCGTCACGCGCACCGTGCCATACTGCGCGACCCGTCCGACGTCGTTGCGTCCCAGATCGACCAGCATGCGATGCTCGGCCAACTCCTTCGCGTCTTCGCGCAGCGAGATCGCCAGGGCTTCATCCTCGGCAGGCGTCGCGCCGCGCGGCCTGGTGCCCGCGATGGGCCGCACCGTCACCTCGTTGCCCTCGACTCTCACCAGGACTTCGGGCGAGCTCCCGACGAACGTCACGTCGTCGAGCGCGAGGTAGAACAGGTAGGGGGCGGGGTTCAGGGCGCGGAGGTAGCGGTAGAGGCGGAGCGGGTCGACGGCGCCCGGCACGACCTGCCGGCGCGACAGCACGGCCTGGAATACGTCGCCCGCGCCGATGTACTCGCGAATCTTGGCGACGTCGCGCTCGAACGCGGCGCGCGGATACTGCGACTCGGGCCGCAGCTTGTGCCCGGCGTCTTCCAGCCCGAGCGGTGTCAGCTGATGCGAGGCACCGAGCCGCCCGATCAACGCATCGAGGCGCTCCTGGGCGGCATCATAGAGGCGCAGCCGCTGCGCGGGCGAGGCCGTCGGCGGCACCTCGACGTTCGCCACCACGATCGCCCGCCCGAATACGTTGTCGAGGATCACGAGCGAATCGGCGATCATCACGACCGCATCGGGAACGCCGAGCGTGTCGGCCGGACTGGCCGGCAGGCGCTCGATGCTGCGGACCAGATCGTAGCCCAGGTACCCGACGGCGCCGCCCATGAACCGCGGCAATCCGGGGACTGCGAGGCTTGGCAGCGCGCGCATCCGGTCGGCGAGATGCGCGATCGGATCGGTCGTCTGGCCCGCCGTGCTCCAGCCTGCCGCCGGACTCCAGCGCTCGATCTGCTGGCCGCGATAGCGCCACGCCTCCCGCGGCTCGGTGCCGAGGAATGTGTAGCGGGCCCAGCGCTCTCCCCCGACGAGTGATTCGAGCAGGAACGCGAACGGGGGCCGCGCGACCTTGGCGAACGCGGCCACCGGGGTATCGGCGTCGGTGACCACTTCGCGGATCACCGGCACGATCCCGCCGTTTTTGGCGCGCTCGAGGAATGCGTCCCGTGGGTCCATCGTCTAGATTTCGCCGCGATGCGTTGGCCCGCTGCGCTCCTCGTGCTGATCGTACCCGTACGGGCGTCCGCCCAGGACTGGAACAGCGATTCCGCCATGGCGCTGGCGCGCCGCGCCATCGCTCGGCGAGCGCAGGCCGCGGTCGATACTGCCCTGCACGACTACACAGCTCACGCGCACGGGTTTCTCTTCTTCCTCGGCCAGTTCGGCGAAGGGCTCACCGAGCCGCCGCGGCTCGTAAAAGCGGACCAGCTGGAGCTGGAAGTGTACTGGAAGGCGCCGCAGCTGAGCAAGCAGCGCATCATCGGCTGGCGCGATCGCGCCGAGCTTCCCACCGACATCAACTACCACCGCGATCATCTCGGCATCGTCCAGAACAACTTCGGCGCCGCGATTCGCCTCGGTGAGGGGGACGAAGTGCGCGACGTCCCGCACCCGCTCGCGCCGCAGGGCACTGATGTGTACGACTTCGCGCTGGGTGATACGTCGGCCATCGTGCTCTCGCAGCGCGCGGTGCAGGTGGTCGCGCTGCGCGTACGGCCCAAACGGTTCACCGACGCCGCCATCGTCGGTACGCTGTATGTCGACGTCGAGTCCGCCGAGCTCGTCCGCATGGCGTTCAACTTCACACCCAAGGCGTACCTCGATCCCCAGCTCGAGGACGTCAGCATCGTGCTGGACAACGCGTTGCTCGAGGGGCGGTTTTGGCTGCCCTACCGCCAGGAGATCGAGATCCGCCGGCGTGCCACGTGGCTCGATATCCCGGCGCGCGGCATCATCCGCGGCCGGTGGGAGATCGACGGCTACCAGTTCAACGTGGGCCTCGCGACGAGCTGGTTTCTGGGCGAAGAAATCACGGCGCTGCCCAAGGCGCAGCGTGATTCCTTTCCATGGCGAGGGTCGCTCAGCGCCGCGATCCAGGACGTCGCCGAGCCGGTTCGCGAAAACGATCTGCAGCACGTTCGCGCCGAAGTCAGCCGCATCGCCGGCCGCCGCGCCCTCACCGGGCTCAGGCGCCAGCGCCTGGGCGCGCGGTCGCTCAGCGAACTGGTCCACGTCAATCGCGTCGAGGGCCTCGCCGCGGGCGCGGGCGCCGTGTGGCGTACGCCGAGCGACGGCTTCGAGCTCCGGGCGCTGGGCAGCTACGGATTCGCCGACGGGACCGGGAAGGGCATCCTCGCGCTGACGTCGGCCGACGGTCTCGAGCTGGCCGCGTACCGGCAGGTGCGCGATATCGGGGACGTACCGGTCATCGCGCCGATGCTCAATTCGCTCGCCGCACAGGAATTCGGCGACGACTACGGCGACTACTATCGCGCAACCGGTGTGCGGTTCGGCCTGCGCATCCCGAGCGGCGTGCGGGGCGAATGGCGTTTCGCGCTGGTCCGCGAGCGCGTCGCATCACTCGCCGTGCGGGCCACGCCGGCAACCGGCCGGTATCGTGCCAATCCCACTGTCTTAGACGGCGATTACACGACGGCAGCGTTGACGCTCCGGCGCCGCAGCGAAGGCTTTGCGGTGCGCCGCGATGTGGCGGGAGAGGCGACGCTGGAGGTCGGCGAGCACTACACGCGTGCCAGCGGTACGGCGCATCTGCTCGTGCCCCTGGGACCGAGCCGGATATTGACCCGCGTACAATTCGGCTGGGCGAGCCGTGACCTGCCGCCGCACCGCGCCTTCGTCCTCGGTGGGCGCGGGACGCTGCTGGGAGACGCGTTCCGGGATTGGGGCGGGCGGCGCGCCGCGCTGTTGCACGTCGAGTGGCGCACGCCCGTCCCGTTCATTCGCCTCAATGCCGGTCCGGCACGTACGCCGGGCACGATCACGCTCGCCCCCTACGCCGCCTGGGGATGGACCGCCGAGCCCATTGCGCTCACGCCGTGGCGCGCGACGCCCGGGACCCGGATGACGGTAGGGGTTGGCGCCGAGTGGCTTGGTGTGCTTCGGCTCGAAGCGGGGTACGGTGTTCAAAGTCGCCACGTGCACGTCGCTTTCGACATCACGCGTGATTTTTGGGACATTCTGTGATTTCCGATACTGGACTGACGGGCCCCCCGGCATAGCTTGGAGACAACCTCATGCCGGTGACCTCATTCCCCGACGAATGGTTGGCCCAATCTTTCGAGGGCCTCACCCCCGAGCTCCTGCAGGAGCTGCGGGGGAAGTCGGAGTCCGGCCGGACGTTGTGGGAATGCGTGGTTGCCGAGAAGATCGCGACTGACACCGAGATCGTCGAGAAGCTGTCGCATCGCTTCCGGCTGAAAATCGCCGATGTCAGTAAGGTCGATCCGACCGCCCGGAACGCCGTCCCCGAGCAGCTCGCGCGCCGTCACCACATCTTGCCGCTGCGGCTCACCGATTCCTATCTCGAGATCGGGACCGCCAATCCGCTCGATCTCAATGCTGAAAAGGCCCTGGCCTTCAACACGGCCCGGGAGATCCGCCTGTTCCTGCTCGCGCCGTCGAAGATCAGTGAGAAGCTCGATGAGATGTACAAGCCCGAGAAAGCCCTCGACAAGCTGCTCGAGAACATGGGCGACGCCGAGGTGCTGCAAACCCTGACGGACGCGCCACCCGAAGACCTGACCGTCTCCGAAGCGGACGCCAGCCAGAAACCGGTCGTCCGCCTCGTCGATATGATCATTTCCGAAGGCATCCTGTCGCGTGCGAGCGACATTCACGTCGAGCCCGAAGAAGGTGGCGTCGCGGTGCGCTACCGCATCGACGGCGTGCTGCGGCAGGTCATGAAGATCCCGCGCCAGGCCGGTTTGCCGCTCATCTCCCGCATCAAGATCATATCGTCGCTCGACATCGCCGACCGGTTGCGCCCGCAGGACGGGCGCGCGCGCGTGGCGGTGGGCGGCCAGCCGATCGACCTGCGCGTCTCGACGCTGCCCGCGCAGCTCGGCGAAAAAGTCGTGATCCGCATCCTCGATTCCCGCGCCACGGTCAAGTCGCTCGACATGCTCGGCCTCAATCCTGGAGAGGCGGAAGCGATCAAGCGACTGCTCGAAAACCACGAAGGCATCATGCTCGTGACGGGGCCGACCGGCTCCGGCAAGACGACAACCC
This sequence comes from Gemmatimonadales bacterium, assembly GCA_036395695.1. Classification (GTDB taxonomy): domain Bacteria; phylum Gemmatimonadota; class Gemmatimonadetes; order Gemmatimonadales; family GWC2-71-9; genus 20CM-2-65-7. The sequence goes on along the minus strand of DASWDA010000046.1, from coordinate 15,975 downwards.
TGTACTCGGCGATCAATCAGATCAAGAGTGAAGGCGTCAACATCGTGACGGTCGAGGACCCGGTCGAATACCGGATGCAGGGGATCGTCCAGGTGCAAGTGCAGGAAAAGGCGGGACTGACCTTTGCGGCCGCCCTGCGGTCGATCCTGCGGCAGGACCCCAACGTCGTGCTGATCGGCGAGATCCGTGACAAGGAAACGGCACAGATCGCCGTCCAAGCATCGCTCACGGGCCACCTCGTGCTCTCGACGTTGCACACGAACGACGCCGCCAACGCCGTCACGCGGCTCGTGGACATCGGCGTCGAGTCGTACAAGATCGCCGCCTCGCTGCGGGGCGTCGTGGCGCAACGCCTGATGCGCAAGCTCTGTCCGATATGCAAAGAAGTGTGGATGGAGGCTCCCCCCGAGCGCTTGCGTCGCTGGATTCCCAAAGGGACGCCGCTCTATCACGCCGCGGGCTGCCCCGACTGCGCCATGACGGGATATCGAGGACGGTTCTCAATCCTCGAGATTCTGACCATGACGCCGGAGCTCGAGCGGCTGATCGCCGCCGGCGAGGCGGCGGACCGGATCGCGGAAGCTGCCCAGCGCGGCGGCATGAAATCGCTGTGGGATTCCGGGCTCGCGCACGTGATGCGGGGCGAGTCGACGCTCGAGGAGCTGACGCGCGTGGTGGATGTTCCCGCCGAGGCCGAGGCTCCGCCGGTGCCGGCACCCGGGACGAAGGTCAGGCCAGCAGCGGAGCCGGTGACTGCCGGGCCTGTCTCCACCGTGTTCGACCTGCTGGAGGAGCACACGCCTCCGGCGCGCGGCTCCGGCGCGCATGGCCAGCCGGCGTCGAAGGTGTTGCTCGTGGACGACGAAGATTCGCTGCGCAAAGTCATGCGCGACCTGCTCGAGCGGGACGGGTACGTCGTCACCGAGGCTCGCGACGGCGTGCAGGCGCTCGATCAGGTCGACCGCGTGGGGCCCGATATCATCGTGCTCGATCTCAATCTCCCCGGTCTCGATGGCTACGGCGTGCTGTCGCACCTGCGCTCGCGCCCCGCCACCGCGAACATTCCGGTGATCGTGCTGACCGCGAAAGGCGACGAGGACAACGAGGTGCGCGTCTTCGAGCTTGGTGCCGACGACTTTCTTACCAAGCCATTCCGCGCGCGCGCGCTGTCCGCTCGTCTCGAGGCGGTGCTCGGCCGCCGCCGGTAGTCTTGACGCAAATCCGGGTTCGTTTCGTCGACACCTATGCACTGCGTGGTGCCGGCGAGCAGCTGCAGGTGCTGGCGCTGCGGCGCGGTCCGCACGGCCGCAACGTAGGGTCGTGGGAGACGGTGCACGGGACGATCGAGCCCGGCGAGACGCCGGTGCACGCGTCGTTGCGTGAGCTGCGGGAAGAAACCGGCCTGGTGCCGGAAAAATTCTACAACCTCAGCCGCACGGAAGCGTTTTATCAGCACAAGACCGACGAGCTGGTCATGATTCCAGTGTTCGCCGCGTTCGTCGCGGCGGGCGCGAGCGTAAAAATCTCGGCCGAGCACGATCGTGCCGAGTGGCTGGCGGCGCGGGATGCCGCGGCGCGCTTTGCCTGGCCGCGCGAGCGGAGAGCACTGGACGACATTTTGTCAATAGTGGGGGGTGGAGACGCAGGCTTGCTCGAAGACGTCCTGCGAGTAAGCTACTAGCCAGGCTCCCTTGTGAATCCATTCTATCATCGGATCTACCGCGTGGTCCGTCACATCCCCAAGGGACGGGTGGCGACGTACGGTATCATCGCGCGGCTCGCGGGACGGCCCGGCGCTGCGCGCACGGTCGGTTGGGCGCTCTCCGCACTTCCCGAGGACAATGATGTTCCCTGGTGGCGCGTCATCAACGCGGCGGGCCGCATTTCTTTTTCCGGGCAGGATCACAGCGCGGTGCTGCAGCGGGCCCTGCTCCTGCGCGAAGGCGTGCGCTTCGCCCCCGGTGGTGCTGTGAACCTCGCGATGTTCGGCTGGCCCGCCGAGGCCTACGACAACGCCGTCGCCTCCCACAAGCGCGCCGCTTCGACGCGGAGATCGCGCAGGTTGAAAGGCTTGCGCACGTAACGCACGCCGAGACGCGCCAGCGTCTCCTCCGTCGTGGGCCGGACGTCGCCCGTCGCGACGATGATGCGATCCCGCAGTGCCGGCACCCGCGACACGAGCTCCTCCGCCAGCAGCGTTCCGCGTTTCCCCGGCGCCATCGCGCGCGCATCGGTGATCACGAGATCGAAGCCGCCGCGCAGTGCGAGATCGAGCCCGTGCTGCGGATCACCCGCGACCTCCACGTCATGACCGTCGCGCGCGAACAGCGCCTTGATCGTACGCTGCACCGCCGGGTCCGCGTCGACCAGCAGGATCGTGCGCTTCACCGCCGGTGGCCCGGTGACTGCCGGCGTCCCGTGCACGGGGGTCAGCGCCGGCCGCACGGCATCGGCCGGTGCGGGCGGCAGGTCCACGCGGAAGGCGGCGCCGCCGCGGGCGCTGCGCGGCTCGAGCGTGATCTGCCCGCCGTGGCTTTCGACGATCGAGTACGTGATCGAAAGCCCGAGCCCGGTGCCCTTGCCCGGCTCCTTGGTGGTGAAAAAGGGCGTAAAGATGCTTTGCGCCACTTCGTCGGGGATGCCGGGGCCCGAGTCCGCGACCCGCAGATGGACCTGCCCGTCGAACCAGGTCGAGACGGTGATGTCGCGCGGCCGCTCGCGCGGATTTTCCGCCACGGCCTGCGCGGCGTTCGTGACGAGGTTCAAGACCACCTGCTGTAACCCGTGCCGATCTCCGAACACGTCGGGCAGCGCGCCGCTCAGCTCCCGCTCGACCGAGACGTCTTTGAGCTTCAGATCATACGCCGTGAGCGAGAGCGTGCGGCGAATCACGTCATTCAGGTCGACCGGCACCCGCTCCGCCGAGCCCTTGCGGGCGAAGGTGAGGAGATTGCGCACGATGCGGCCCGCGCGTTCCGCCTGCTCCTGAATCACCTGCAGGTGGCCGCGGTCCTTCTTGCCAAGCTCCTTCTGCTCGAGCAGGAACTCGGACAGGCCCGCAATCGACGTGAGCGGGTTGTTCAGCTCGTGCGCAACGCCGGACACGAGCTGGCCGACCGCGGCGAGCTTTTCGCTCTGCACGAGCTGCGTTTCCAGCGCCTGCTGCTCGGTGACATCCTCGACCATCACGACGATGCTCTGCTCGGTGGCGGCTCCCGGGATGTGTGCCACGTTGACGCGGAGCGTCCGCTTGAGTCGCTCGGAGCGCGCGACCAGGGGAGCCGGGCGCTCGCCGCGGCGCGTTGCGGCGAGCAGGTCCTGCAGCCCGTGAGGCTTCCCGAGCAGTGCCTCGCCGAGCGGCGTCCCGACCACACTTTGGAGCGGCATGCCAAGCAGGCTGGCAAGCGCGCGATTGGAGCGGCGCACGCGTCCTTCGTCGTCCACCACCGCGATGCCCTCACTCAAGGCGTCGAACGCCGTCTCCCATTGCTCCTTGGCGCGGCGCACCATTTCGAAGAACCTGGCGTTCGCGATGACGACGGCGGCGTGGGTCGCCAGCGTCGAGAGCAGCCGAATGTCCTCGGGGACAAAGACGCCTTCGCGTGGGTCGGTGATGACGAGCGTGCCGATCACGATCCCGTGCGAGCGCAACGGGACGGCGGCAGCGGCGGCGGCCTCGAAGCCTTGCACGATCACCGTGGGCTCGGCGCCGGAATTCCGGATCAGCTCGAGGTGCTCCCGCGCCGTGGACCGGGCGATCAGGCCGGCATCCTCGCCCTGGATCTTCTGGCCGCGGAGCGGCGCGAGCGTGCCTTCGGCGGCGGCGATCTGGAGCGGGTCGTTGGGGGCTTCGCCCATCAGCGCCAGGAGCGCCCCACGGGCATCGAGAAAGCGCACCGCGTAGCGCACCACCTGCTCGACGATGCGGTCCAGCTCCAAGGAATCGGACAGGACGTACGACAGCTCCTGCAGCGAGAACAGCTCGGACAACCGGCGATTGAGCTCTTCCGCCGCGCCGAGCCGTTCCCGCTCGGACCGCAGCAGCCGCTGCCGCAGCCGCCACAGCACGAACCCTGCGCCCCCAAAAATCAGGGCGACGGCGACGCCCGCGAACTCGAGGGCGTGTTGTCGCAGCGCGTCCATAGCCATCTATATTTCAACTATCCATCTTGAGAATCAATCTTGTGCTGTGCCTGAGCCTCGCGGCATGCCGCGCCGACGCGCGCCCCGGGGTGGGGGTCTCGCGCGTGTGGCCGGTCATGGAGACGATGATGTCCGCGGCCGGGTGGGGAGCCGACAGCACACGCGTGGCACGCGCCCTGAGCGCGGCCTACGACTCGGTCGATCACGTCGATTCCCTGATCCAGCGGCGGCTCCCGATCACGGCGCTGGATTCGATGCGGCGTGAGATTCGCCGCCGCACCGGTGTCGCGCTCTCGGTCGACAGCATCGCATCCGGCTACGCGCTCGATCGCGCGGCGCTGGCGCTTCGCGGCGTCGTGGACAGCGCGCTGCTCGATGTCGGCGGACAGTACTACTGGGTCGGGCCGGCGGACCACCCGACGCACCGCGCCGTCGGCGTCCCCGATCCCGACAATACGTTGCGTACCATCGCGGTCGTCGATCTGCAGGACGGATCGGTGCGGACGGCATCACAGCGCAACGCTCCGCGCGGCGGTGCGCGCGCGGTGACGGTGTTGGCGGGCGACGGCCTCACCGCAAGCGCCTGGGCGGCGGCGCTGCTCCAGCTGGGGTGTGACCGGGCGTTGCCCTTGGCGCAGGGCATGCACGCCATCTGCGCGGACTCGGCGGGCGTGCGGTGGGCTACGGGGCTCCAGAATCGCGTTTCGCTTCCGACTGCGCGCGCGCCCTGACCCGTGCGCGCTCCTGATCGAGCAGCCGCAGCGAGCGGGTCCAGGCGTCACTGGACAGACCCTGGTAGCCGACCGCCAGCTGTTCGCGGACGCTGATCCCTGGCTCGAAGAGATAGATCGCGGCCGCCTGCTGCCGCGCGTCGAGCTGATTTGAGCTCCAGGTCGGCGACAGCGGGACCACGCCGATCGGCCGGAACAGCCGGCCCCGGCTCGTGATGTTCAGCTCCTCCGGGTTGAATCGTGCGCCCGGCACCACGCCCAGGAACGTCACCATCACCAGCGTCGGACTCTGCGTCGATCCGCGGGCGGCAGCATCCGCGAGATCTGCGGCCCGGCTCCGCACGAGCTGGGCGAGCGAGCGGTAGGTGTCGGGCGCGAGCAGCCGGATGACCTGCTCGTCGAGCGGCAGGACTTGGATCTCGAGCGTGGCGGTGCTGAAGCGGGCCACGATATCGTCGCGACGGAGGGTGCCGTAGCCGACGGGCACGGTATCCTGGGTAACGAGACAGAGCAGCAGTGCGAGGATCACTGCGTCACTCCGGAAATCAGTCCCGCAATCGCTTCCTTCAAGTCTGCGATCCCCTCGCCAGTCTTCGCGCTCGTCACCACCACTTGATCGTCCGGCAGTCCCAGCTCGTCGCGCAGTTCACGCTCTCGCGTGCTCCGCTTCCCTGGGGAAAGCTTATCCCCTTTGGTGAGGGCCGCGAGCACCCGCGTTTTTTCTTCTTCTGCAAGGGCGTCCTGCATCGCCTGGTCTTCCGCGGACAGCGGATGACGAATGTCGAGCAGCCACACCACACCCTGCAACCGGTCGCGTCGCAAGGTGTGCTTCACCAATCCTCGGAATGCGCCTCGTTGCGCTTTGCCCACGCGTGCATAGCCATACCCGGGTAAGTCGAGAAAGTAGTGGGACTCGTCGATGAGAAAGACATTGAGCGCGCGCGTCTTCCCGGGTGTGCCGGATGTTTTGGCAATGCGTCGTCCCACGAGTGCATTCAGCAGGGTGGATTTACCGACATTGGACCGGCCGACGAACGCAACTTCGGGAAGTGGGGGATCGAGCAGCACATCAGCACGTGGAAACGAGCCGATGAAGGAGGGGCGCAGCATGCTGCGCCCCTACTTACGCTTCTTTTTTCTGGCGAGGACGCTCAGTAACCAGCAGCGGCGCGCGGCCGGACGTGACGCATTCGGCGGTGATCGCGACCTCACGCACGTCATCGCGGCTCGGCAGCTCGAACATGATGTCGGTCATCATCTCTTCGAGAATCGCGCGGAGCCCTCGGGCGCCCGTGCCGCGCTTCATCGCCTTCGCCGCGATCGCCTTCAGCGCGTCCTTCTCGAGCGTGAGCCGCACGTCCTCGAGGTCGAACAGTTTCTGGTACTGCTTGGCGAGCGCGTTCTTCGGCTCGGTGAGGATCTTGATCAACGCGTCTTCGTCGAGTGCGTCGAGCGGGACGGTGACCGGGAGGCGGCCCACCAACTCGGGGATCAGTCCATACCGCAGCAGATCGTCCGGTTCGACGTCGCCGAACGGATTCTTCTTGACCTTGGCGGCGACGCCTTCCGCCACCTCTTCCTTGGTAAAGCCGATTTGCCGCCGGCCGGTGCGCGACTCGATGATCTTCTCGAGTCCGTCGAACGCACCGCCGCAGATGAACAGGATGTCTTTGGTGTTGACCTGGATGTATTCCTGCTGCGGATGCTTGCGGCCGCCCTGCGGCGGCACGCTCGCCACCGTGCCCTCGAGAATCTTGAGCAACGCCTGCTGCACACCTTCGCCCGAGACGTCGCGCGTAATGCTGGGGTTCTCTGACTTGCGCGCGATCTTGTCGATCTCGTCGATGTAGACGATGCCCCGCTCGGCCTCGGAGACGTTGAAATCGGCGGCTTGCAGCAGGCGTACGAGGATGTTCTCGACATCTTCGCCGACGTAGCCCGCTTCGGTCAGCGTGGTGGCGTCGGCGATCGTGAATGGCACGTCCAGAATGCGGGCCAACGTCTGGGCCAGCAGCGTCTTGCCTACACCCGTCGGGCCGATCAACAAGATGTTGCTCTTGTCGAGCTCGACCTCGTTATCGCGGCCCGAATGGGAGTTGATGCGCTTGTAGTGGTTGTAGACGGCGACGGCGAGGGTCTTCTTGGCGCGGTCCTGCCCGATCACGTACTGGTCCAGCACGTCCTTGATCTCGGCGGGCGTGGGGACCTGCGTGATCGCTTCGGCGACTTCCCGCTCTTCGTCCTCGGCCAGAATCTCGTTGCAAAGCGCAATGCACTCATTGCAAATGTAGACGGACGGCCCGGAAATGAACTTCCGGACAGAGTCCTTGGATTTGCCGCAGAACGAGCAGCGGAGATGCTTGTCGTGAGACATTGTATCCTAGTATGGGAAAGCGCTTCTAGCGGCGCAAGGGATCACTTCTTTGCCTTCCCGTCTTCCTTTATTTCTTCGAAGTTCGAGATGACGTGGTCGATAAGACCGTACTCCTTAGCCTCTTCCGCCGACATGAAGCGGTCGCGGTCCATGTCCTTTTCGATGGTTTCGACGGTTTTGCCGGTGTGCTTGGCATACAGCTCGTTGAGCTTGCGGCGCAGGAACAAGATCTCCCGTGCCTGGATCTCGATGTCCGACGCCGTGCCCTGGGTGCCGCCCGAGGGCTGGTGCATCATGATGCGCGCGTGGGGTAACGCTGACCGCTTGCCCTTGCGGCCGGCGGCGAGCAGGAACGAGCCCATCGAGGCCGCCATGCCCATGCAGATCGTGTTCACCGGCGCGCGCAGGAACTGTATCGTGTCATAGATCGCCATCCCGGACGACACGATCCCGCCCGGCGAATTGATATACAGATAGATATCGCGTTCGGGATTGTCGGCGTCGAGAAAGAGCAGCTGAGCGATGATGATGTTGGAGACATCGTCATTGATGGCGGTGCCGAGGAACACGATGCGGTCCATCAACAGACGGCTGAAGATGTCGTAGGTGCGCTCGCCCCGGCTCGAGCGCTCGATGATATACGGAGGATAGATGTGGCTTTCGCTCGTCGTCACGCTTGCTCCACGGTGGACTGCGACAGGAGATAGGTGAACACCTTCTCCTCGGTGATGCTCCGCGCGACATCGCGGAGCCGCTTGGCTTTCTCCAGCGAGGCATATAGTTGCGCCGCGGGCATGTTGCGGCGCTCGGCGAGCTGCTGGATCCGCTCGTCCAGCTCGGCTTCGGTGGCGCGCAGATTCTGGGACTCTACCACGTGGTCGAGTACGAGATCGCGCCGCACCTGCGCTTCGGCAACGGTCCGGAACTCCTGCGCGAACGTCTCCCACCGGTCCTCGGGGACCTCATAGGCCTGCGCGTACATCCCCAGCACGCGTTCCACGAGCGGCCGCGGGGCGACGACGCTGTTCGCCTGCACGATCTGCTCGATGAGCTCCCCGCGCACCTTCGCGTCGGCGTCCCGCTCGGCTTCTTTGCCGAGGTCCGCCGTGACGGCGGCGCGCAGCGCGTCGAGCGACTCGAAATCGCCCATCTCGCGCGCGAACGCGTCGTCGAGGGCCGCCAGCTCCTGGCGCTTCACTTCACGCAGCGTGATCTGGACGTCGCGCGTTTGCCCCCGCTTAGCCTCTTCGGCGAAGTCGTCCGGGAAGCGCACCGTGGCGTCGACCGATTCGCCCGGCAGGAGGTTCATGATGCGCTCTTCCACGTCCGGGATCGCGCGCCCCTCGCCCAGCACGAACTGATAGGGCTGGGGATCTTTGATTTCGCCGTTCTCGCGCGTCGCGATGATGACGTCCACGAGGTCCTTGGGCTTGGGCTTTTCACCGGCGACCGGCGTCCACGGTGCACGCTGCTCGCGCATGGTGTTGAGCTGCGCGTCGACCTGCGCGGCCGTGACCGCCGCGATCTTCCGCGTGAGCCGGAAATTGCCGAGCCGCTCGAGCTTGAGCTCGGGCTTCAGCTCGACATGGAACTCGAAGGTGACCGGCGAGCCGTCCTCCCACTTCAGGTTGTGAATGTGTGGGTCGGCGATCGGCTTCAGCTCTTCCTGCTTCTGGGCGACGCGCCAGCTCTCCTGCACGAGCTCGCGCAGCGTCTCCTGGCGGATGTCGTCGGCGAATTTCTTGCGCACCACCGCGGCCGGCGCCTTGCCCTGACGGAAGCCCGGCAGGCGGGCGCGCTGCTGATAGACCTTCGTCGCGCGCTCCTCGGCCGCCCGCACGTTCTCCGGAGGAATACTCACCTCGAGGGATGCTTCGCCGGGCTCCGCGCGGGTTTTCTTAACCAGAATGTCTGGCATGTGGGAGAAAATCTAACCCTGGGGTCTAGGGGCTGGGGGCTCGGGCCTAGAGGTTTTTCCCGCGTCCCGAACCCCCAGCCCCAAGTCCCCAGAATGCGACCGGAGGGACTCGAACCCCCACGGGTTGCCCCACCAGCTCCTAAGGCTGGCGCGTCTGCCAATTCCGCCACGGTCGCATAATCCGGCAGCGAAATCTAGCGCTTTTCACTCGCGAGCCGCACCAGCGCGGCGCGCGCCTCCGTGACGTAGGGCAGCAGCTCAGGATCCGGATTGCGCCAGGCCTGCACGACCAGTGAGTACCCCGCGATCGCGCGCTCGCGATTGCCGAGCCGCTCGTAGACGCGCCCGCGCTCGAGTGCGCGTAGCACCTCGACCGGCGTGAACACCGGGTTGAACCCGACGAGTGGTCGATCGAGCAGCGCCGCCGCATCGGCCGTTCGGCCGCGCGCGAACCGCAGTTGCGCGTTCACGAGATCATCGAGGCTGCCGCCTCCGAATGCGGCCGTGTCGGGGCGCGCGTCGAACAGCCGCAGGGCCTCTGCGCTGTCGCCCCGGGCGAGCGCGAGCCACGCGCGTTGCGACGCGATGACATAGCCAAAGAAGTCCTTTGCGACGGGCGGGAAATTGGCGAGCGGATGCGCCCGCATTTCTTCGCCCTTGCGCAGTGCGGCCACGATCGCGGCGGTGTCGTGAACCGCAGCGAGGAGCGGTGCCGCAAAGAGCAGCCCGTCACCGGGCCGCTCGAGCCAGCCGCGGGCCATGCGCGCGGCGCTGTCGGCCGGAATCGCCCCCACCAGGGCATATTGCGCAAGGAGTGACGGGAACGTGGTGCGCGGAAAAGCGTCCCTGACGTGTCCACGTGCCGCGAGAGCCGAAGGGAAGGCAAACACGCTGGCATTGGAGCGCTTGCTCGCCTTCTGCTCTGCGTCCGCCCGCGCCCGCAGAAACGCCACCGTTGTTTCCGCCGAGTCCAGCCAGCGCCCCACCGCAGCCCACACTGTCTGGACGAGGTGATTATCAGCGCTATCGGCGAGGTAGGCGATCGCCTTGGCGCGAGTCGCTGGCTCACTCAGTCGCGCGACGAGGTCAGTGCTCTTGGCATATTCGCCCATGGCGCCGGCGGCGAGGAATGCGGTGGCGTACCGTCGCCCAGCCTCGGTGCCACCATATTCGAACCCCATCGGGACGGCGTGTACGTAGGACGGGGTGAATGCCGAGTCGAGCGCGATCGCACGGTCGAACGCGTCGAGGCTCGCGTGCAGCGGCAGACGGGCGAGCGATCCCGCATGAAATCGCGCGTCGCCGAGCATATACCACAGCTCTGGATCGTTCGGGTAGCGGCGGACCGCCTCGTCGAGCGTCGCGATGAGCCGGCGGCCGTACGTCCACCACGCACCAGCGATTTGTGCGGGGCCGCGATAGACGATCGACGCCAGCGATTCGGACTGGACGATCAGGCTTTCCCGCGGCGCGAGGCCGTGATTCAATGCACCCGCGCGCAGCTTGTACGTCACCGAGACCGAGTCTTGCGCCGAATGCTGCCATCCCGCCGCCTGGCCCGCGTGACTCCACGCGAGCGTGAAGCCGCTGTCGAAGCCGATCGCCCGTTGGTGGTAGGCGAGCGCCGAGTCCCATTCAGAGCGCCGCAGGAACTGCTCGCCCTGCAGAAAGGCTTTGAGCGCCGGCAGTGAACGTGAGCCGAGCGACGCGTTCCGCACGAAGCCGATGGCGCGGGTGCGGCCGAGCTCGCGCAGCACGCGAACCGTCAGGGAGTCGGCGAGCCGATCCATCCGATCCGCCCCTTCGCGCAACTCGATCTCGCCCAGGACCGTCGGACCTGCGACATCGAGCACCGTTGCCGTCAGCCGGACCGAGTCCGCGCCGGCCTGCACGACACCGCCGAATACCACCGTCCCCGCGCCGGTCTCGCGACCCAGTGCTTGCGCCGATTGCTCGTCAGTGCGACCGCTCCACCGCCGCACCACGAGCGTCGGCGAAACCGTGCGCAGGGGTCCTGCGCCATCAAGACTGCGCGACAGTACGTCCACCAGGCCCTCGCGCCACAATGCGAGGTCGGGCCCGCCCAGCACGTCGAACGGAGCAATGGCCACGCGATTGGCGTCCAGCGCTACGCTGCTCCGCGGCTTGAGGGCGACCAATGCCACGAGAGCCAAGACCACGACGGCGGCGGCGAGCGCCAGCCAGCGGTTCCGTGGCCGCCGCAGCATGTTCCGCATGGTCGCCACCCGCGACGTGATCGCTACCGATCCGCTGGACGTCGCCATGCCCTCGAGCGCCTGAAGCAGCTCATTGGCGCTCTGCGGGCGATCCGCCGGATTCTTCGCGAGGCACGTCATCACGAGGTCGGCGAGCAGCGGCGGCAGCGTCGGCCGCCGGTCGGTGATGGGCACCACCGGCTCGGTGACATGCGCCGCCAGCATCTGGTGTGGCGCCATCCCGGAGAAAGGCGGGCGGCCGGTGAGCATCTCGTACGCCATCGCGCCGAACGCGTAGATGTCGGCGCGGGCGTCGATGTTGGGATCACCGGCCGCCTGCTCAGGCGCCATATAGGCCGGCGTACCGAGCGCCACGCCGACCGATGTCAGCCCGCTCTCGGTCTTGGCCTGGCTGACGGCCTTGGCCACGCCGAAATCCGCCACGACGGCGTGCTGTCCGGAGAGGAGCACGTTGTCCGGCTTGATATCGCGATGCACCACGCCGCGTGCGTGGGCATACGCGAGCGCGTCGGCCACGTCCTTGAGGATGCGCACGGTGTCGCGCACCGGCAGCTCACCTTCGCGGCTCAGGCGCGTGCGCAGCGCCTCCCCTTCGACCAGGGGCATCGTGTAATAGAGGACGTCGTCAGCCCCGCCGGCCGCGAGCAGCGGGACGATGTGCGGATGCTGGAGCGAGGCGGAGAGCTGGATCTCCCGATTGAAGCGATCGACGCGCATTTCCAGCGCGAGGTCGGGCGGCAGCACCTTGATGACGACACGGCGCGCGAGCCGGGTTTCCTCGGCCACGAATACGCGGCTCATGCCGCCGCCGCCGAGCTCTCGTTCGACTCGATACGCCGCGCCGAGCGCGGCCTGCAGACGTTCGGAAAATTCCGCCATGTCCGACCTAAGATAGTGCGCGTTGACGGGCTGCGGGGGTCGGTCTAGTTTGACGCGGTGCCGTTAGTACTCGCCCTGCTCCTCCTGCTTCTCACCGCGTGCAGCGGACCGTTCCCGCAATCGGTGTTCGCGCCGCGATCGGATTTCAGCACCGATCTCGACGGTCTCTACAAGAACATCTTCTGGTGGGCGGTCGGCGTCTTCTTCGTCGTCGAGACGCTGCTGCTCGTCGCGATCGCCCGGTTCCGCGCGCGCCCGGGGCGTCCGGCGCCCAAGCCCGTGCACGGCCACACCGCGCTCGAGATCGGCTGGACGCTGGCGCCGGCACTGATCCTCGTCTTCATCGCCGTCCCCACGATGCGCGAGATCTTCGCCACGGCGGGTCACGCCCCTGATGGTGCGTTGCGCGTTGAGGTTATCGGGCACCAGTGGTGGTGGGAATACCGCTACCCGACGCTGAACATCAGCGCCTACAACGAGCTGCACGTCCCGGTGCGGACGCCGATACAGGTCGAGCTGACGTCGGCTGACGTGATCCACAGCTTCTGGGTGCCGCGGCTGGGCGGCAAACGGGATCTCATTCAGGGACGTACCAACCGCATCGCGTTCCGCGCCGACTCGGTGGGTGAGTACTGGGGCCAATGCGCCGAGTTCTGCGGCGCATCGCACGCCAACATGCGGCTGCGCGTGTTCGTGCAGACCGATGCGGCGTTCCAGGGCTGGGTAGACCAACAGCGCGCCGGCCCCGCCACGCCCGCCAAAGGATCGCCGGCCGACGCGGGGCAGCAGGTGTTCAGGCGCAGCGCCTGCATCGGCTGTCACACCATTACCGGGATCGCGCAGGGCAAGGTGGGGCCTGATCTGAGCCATGTCGGCGGCCGCGCGACGATTGCCGGCGCGCTGTTCCCGAATACGACCGAGACGCTGCACCGCTGGATCATGAACGCGCCGTCGCTCAAGCCGGGGGCGCTGATGCCGCCGCAGAATCTGTCGCCCCAGGATCTCGATGCCGTGGTCGCCTACCTCCAGAGCCTGAAATGAAGAGCTGGCTGACCACCACCGACCACAAGCGGATCGGCCTCCTCTACTTTTGGACGGCGTTCGGCTTTTTCCTGATCGGCGGCCTCGAGGCGCTCATCATCCGCGCGCAGCTGATACGGCCGGACGGTGGCCTCGGCGTGAGCGCCGAGACGTTCAACCAACTGTTCACGATGCACGGCACCACGATGGTGTTTCTCGCGCTCATGCCGCTGTCAGCGGCGTTCTTCAACTACATCATCCCGCTGCAGATCGGCGCGCGCGACGTCGCGTTTCCCCGGCTGAATGCGTTCAGCTACTGGGTCTTCCTGCTCGGCGGCCTGTTCCTGAACGCGAGCTTCATCGCGGGGCCCTTGTTCGGTGCCGACCGGTTGTCCGTTGCTCCCGACGCCGGCTGGTTCGGTTACGCGAACCTCACGTCGCGGCAGTTTTCACCGGGACCCAACGTCGATTTCTGGCTGCTCGGACTGCAGATCCTAGGGATCGCTTCGCTCGCCGCGGGCTTCAACTTCATCGTCACGATCCTCAACATGCGGGCGCCCGGCCTCCGGATGCTGCGCCTGCCCGTCTTCACCTGGATGACGCTGATCACCCAGTTCCTCGTGATTACGGCGTTTCCGGTCATCACGGTCGCGCTCGTGTTGCTCATGTTCGACCGGTTTTTCGGGACGCATTTCTTCCTGCCGTCGGGCGGCGGCGATCCGATTCTGTGGCAGCACCTGTTCTGGATGTTCGGCCATCCCGAGGTCTACATCCTGATTCTGCCGGCCATGGGCATCGTGTCGGAGGTGCTGCCGACATTCTCCAGGAAGCCGCTGTTCGGCTACACCGTCGTCGTCTATTCGGGCGTCGTGATCGCGTTCCTGGGATGGAGTGTGTGGAGCCACCACATGTTCTCGGCGGGGCTGGGTCCGATCGCCGATTCGGTGTTCGCCGGCACGACCATGCTCATCGCCATCCCCACGGGGGTGAAGATCTTCAACTGGATCGGCACGCTTTGGGGTGGGCAGATCCGCTTCACCACGTCGCTGCTCTTTGCGGTCGGCTTCATTGCCATGTTCATCATCGGCGGGCTCTCGGGTGTGACGCACGCGTCGGCCCCGTCGGATCTGCAGCAGACCGATACCTACTACGTGGTCGCCCACATCCATTACGTCTTGTTCGGCGGCACGGTCCTCGGGCTGTTCTCAGGGATGTACTACTGGTGGCCCAAGATGACAGGCCGGCTGCTGTCGGAGCGGCTCGGCCAAGTGCATTTCTGGCTGACGATGATCGGGATGAACCTGGCGTTTTTCCCGATGCATCTGTCCGGCCTCTTCGGTATGCCCCGCCGCATCTACACCTACTCCGCCGATTTGGGCGTCGCCCGATTCAACCAGATCTCGACCATCGGCGCGTTTCTCATCGGGATCGCGACGCTCGTCTTCCTGTGGAATCTGCTCCGTACGCGGTGGCGGCCCGTTGACGCGCCGAACAACCCCTGGGGAGGCGCGACCCTCGAGTGGGCGACTTCTTCGCCGCCGCCGGTCTACAACTTCACCGTGATCCCGACCGTCGAGAGCCGTATGCCGCTGTGGCAAACGGAACGCCACGCGCCGATGGCTCCGCTGCCCGAGCGGCCACCCGCGCCGATCCACGTACCCGGAGGCTCGTGGTGGCCGATGATCACTGCGTTCGGGCTGCCGGTCATGGCGATCGGCGCACTGTCACACCTGATCCCCGTCGTGCTCGCCGGCGCGGCCGTCGTGATGGTGGGCATCTATCGCTGGGCTTTCGAGCCCTTTGAGATGTAGATGGCACACGCGACGGGGGGCCACCACACGAGCATGGGGCTCGACAGCCGCAAGATGGCGTTCTGGGCGTTCATCGGCTCGGAGTGCCTGCTGTTCGGCTCGCTCATTTCGACGTATCTCGTCTACAAGGGAAGAAGCCTCGTCGGGCCGTATCCGCACGAGATTTTGAATATTCCGTTCACGTCGTTCAGCACATTCGACCTGCTCATGTCGAGTCTCGCGATGGTGCTCGCGCTCGCGGCGGTCCAGCGCGGCGACATGAAACAGGGCAAGCTCTGGCTGCTGATCACGGCGCTCCTGGGCCTCGTCTTTCTGGGCGGGCAATTCTGGGAGTTCAGCCACTTCGTGCATGAAGGGCTCGGCCTGACCACGAACCTGTTCGGCTCGACGTTCTACGTATTGACGGGAACGCACGGCGCGCACGTGACCGTGGGCGTGATCTGGCTGCTGACGTTGTGGATTCAGGCCCTGCGCGGAAAGCTCGGGCCCGGCAACGCGCTCACCGTCGAGATCACCGGACTGTACTGGCATTTCGTGGACGTCGTGTGGATCGTGATCTTCACGGTCGTCTACCTGATTCAATGAGGCGAGAGGGAAGGGTGGAATGAGCGAGCAGGCACACGCTACGACGGGCACATATCTCCGGGTGGCCGCGATCCTCGTGATGATCACACTGATCGAGGTGGGCGTGTTCTATGTGCCGGCGTTCCAGAGCGTGGTCGTCCCCGTGTTGCTCGTGTTGTCGGCGGTGAAGTTCGCGCTGGTGGTGATGTTCTACATGCACCTCAAGTTCGACAATCGCTTCTTCACCTTCCTGTTCGGCGGCCCGCTGATCCTGGCGCTCGCGGTGGCGGTCAGCCTG
>DASWDA010000045.1:0-13584 GCA_036395695.1 Gemmatimonadales bacterium | reverse complement strand
CGCCCTCAGTGATGGCCACCAGGACGACGCGGCAGAGGAAGTCGAGGTCACTGCGCGTCGCGTCTTCCGCCGAGAACTCGACGTCGGCGGCGTAGCCGCGGGCGCGCTGTACCGCCGTGCGGACCCGTTCGATGCATTCCGCGCGATCGATGCGCAGTTTTTGCTCGAGGTGCAGATCCGAGGTGGCGATGAAGACGTGGATGCGCTTGCGCTGGGCAGGCTGCAGCGCCTCCGCCGCGGCGTCGATGTCGCGCTCGTGGCAGCGCGCCAGCGCGGCGATGATCGGGCGCCGCACGACTTCCGCCACCTGCTGCACGCCGCGCAGGTCGCCCTGCGATGCGGCCGGGAAGCCCGCTTCGATGACGTCCACGCCGAGCGTGTCGAGTTGGCGCGCCAGTCGCAGCTTGGCTTCCGGTGACATCGCGTTCCCGGGTGCCTGTTCGCCGTCGCGCAGCGTGGTATCGAAGATGATGACATCCCTGGCCATGGCTCTCCTCCGCGGTAGAAAAAAAAGACCGCGAACCTGGTGGGTTCGCGGCGCCGGTGCTGCTTCGTCCTACTTTCGAGCGACTTCTAGATTCTTACCTCCGCGCGCGCCGCGACCCCCCTGCCGAGCGTAAGGCTCAGCAGCAGGACCAGAGTAAGCAGCAGCGCGATCGGTTGCATGTGAGCGGTGTAATCTCCACCTAGGCCCCGTGGTGTCAAGGGCTAGGCCGAGAGGAGGGGAGGACTCGTGATCGGACAGATGTTTCGGATGGTAAGGGGCCTGTCGGCCACCCGGAAGCGCCTGGCGCGCCATTTCGCCGGGCACCCCCTCGAGCGGCTCGCGACCGCTGCCCGCAGCTTCCCGATCGCTTCGCGGGTCGATCTCCAGCTCGCGGTCGACGACTTCTTCGCTCAGCGCGAGAAACCTACGCTGCTGGGCATTCACGTGATGTTCGGCTTCGAGACACCCACGCTCGCCCACCTGTTTTCCGCCGGCCACTTCCCGGTGGAAATAGGACCGCTGCAGTACGACGACGTCGACGTCGGCGACGACACGCCGGTCCGCTGTCTCCGCAACGCGCTCTGGCTGTCGAGCGAGAACGGGCTTCCATTCGTGCTGCTGCTCAGCCCGGCCATGCAGCGGGGCGGGATCGTCGCTGGCGGCCTCCATCTGGAGCTCGGTGTTCCGGACGGCGAGATCGGGCTCGAGTTCTCACAGCGCTTTTTCGTAGAGCTGGAGCGCCGCGTCCAGAGAGGGAAAACGTATCGCGGCCGTGTGATCTCGCTGGAAAGCGACCGGGAGTATTCCGGCAAGGGTGGCGCGGTCAGGGTGCATCGCCTGCGCACGGTGCGAAGGGAAGAAGTCGTTCTTCCCGCCAAGACCATGGAGCTGTTGGACCGGAACATGAGCGGCTTCATTCGCGCCCGCGACCACATCAAGCGTCTCGGTCTCTCGGCCAAGAAGGGCGTGCTGTTTTACGGGCCGCCGGGAACCGGCAAGACGCACACGATTCACTACCTGGCGTCGGAACTGCCCGAACACACGACGCTGCTGATAACCGCGGAGCAAGTGGGATTGCTGGACGAGTATTTCCGACTGGCGCGATTCCTCCAGCCGGCGATGGTGGTCATCGAGGATGTGGACTTGATCGCCCGCTCGCGCGAGCGTATGGACGGCCCCTGCGAAGAAGTGATGCTCAACAAGCTGCTCAACGAGATGGACGGCCTGCGCCAGGATGCCGACGTCATTTTCATCCTGACGACCAATCGCCCCGACCAGCTGGAGCCGGCCCTGGCGTCGCGGCCCGGCCGCATCGATCAGGCAATCGAGTTTCCTTTGCCCGATGAGGGGGGACGCGACAAGCTCGTGAGGCTGTACTCGCGCGGCGTTGAGCTAGGCGAGCCCCTGATCGCAGTGATTGTTCGCAGAACCAAGGGAGCAAGCCCGGCTTTCATTAAAGAGCTCATGCGCCGTGCCGCGCAGTTTCAGTTCGAGATCGACGCCGACGGCAAGTTGGACCAGTCTGCCGTGGACGGGGCTTTGGAAGAAATGGTCTTCGCGGGCGGCACGCTGAACCTGAAACTCCTGGGTGGGTCGAGCGCGGAGCTGACCGCGGCGCAGCAGAGAGGCTAGGGTGAGATCACCAGCCTGCTCATCCGCACCGCTTCAAAGTCGCGGCCGCTCGGCGCCCGGTGTCAAGTAAGTGACTTGCCGAGGACGTGCCCTGGAGGCATTCTGGGATTGGGAAAGGTCCCGGAGGGATATATGGCTCGCGCATTCGCACTGTTCCTGGTGGTTGCAACCGCGTCTCAGCTCTACGCTCAAACGCCTACGAATGGCGCGCGCGATACGAGCGCGGTGGTGGCTACACTTGCCGACTCGGACGTGACCGCAGCCATCGCGCTGGGACAAACACGAAAGAACGGCAAGACGTTCGGGTTTTTGGGTTCGGCAGACTGCTCGAACATCGTTGACGCAATGGGGGGAAACACGCGCGAGTACATCGTCCTCGCGCAGGGACCATACGGACGAATCGTCGATGGAAGCGCTCAGGCAGCTCGGAAATACATGCCGTTTGGACCCAGCGATGTCTCGTCGAGCATGCGGGCTCCCACCCTGACTGTCGCTGTCCAACAGAAGCTCTTCAACGCACAGACGACGCCGGTGCCCGTTGAGCATATCGTGATTCGAAACGCGGCGCAGGACGGCGATTCGGTCCATATTGTTCAACCGACGCACATTGAGGAGCTGCCGGAATCGTACTACAACCTCATGGGCGCGAAGATCGAGACGAAGGGTGTGTGGGCGACGTTCGAGCCCAAGGCACTCCCCGCTGGAGACTTGCAGTTCGTCGTGATCCTGTCGAACAAGGAGTGCAACGCGAGACTGCGGGAGCGCGACCGAGACAAGATCAGGTAGTTAAAGCCCGGCGCGATACGGGTGTTCGATTTCGAGGGAACCATTCTCGCGGTGAATCCGCAGAACACTTGGCCGATGTTTATGTGCGTGCTGTCGACCTTCCCAAATCGCCTGTTCGCGCGAGCGGTGCTTGTGTTGCGTGAACGACCCATCTTCACAAGAGACAACCCAGTGAGGAGAACTCCACCTGACGTTGCAGACCGTTATAGGCTTTACCACCGTATCCTACTTGGATGCGATACGATATGCCGTTTGGTCCGGGGCCTGTCAAGGGCTATGAAAATGGGCCCGTCTTTCGCTGACGGGCCCATCTGTTGTAGGAGCCACCGAGAGGAGTTGAACCTCCGACCGCTCGATTACGAATCGAGAGCTCTACCACTGAGCTACGGTGGCGGCCTCCTAACTTAGCGGCGTGCTGTTCGATACGGTACTCCACCACTTCGGACCGATGCCGCAGGCATGTTCGGTGACAGCGGGAGCGACGCACTGGCACTCGCTGCGAAGCTGCTCAAGCGAGTGCACCTCTAGCGGATCAGTGGTGACGCATGCCCCCGCCAAGCAGGTGATGCAACACGGCTAACAACAGCAGTATCCCGAAGGCGACGATCGCGAATGTCTTCACCCAGGGAGCGGTGGTGGCGGTCGAGATGGCATCGCCCTGCCCACCCACCGCGAGTTGCTTTCGACGGCCGTAAGGGGTCAATCCGCGCGGCTTGTACACATTGAGCACGGTGACCACGAGCAGAATGAAGAGACCCGCACTCGGATGGAAGAGGTCGCCTCCCAGACTGCGGAGCGCTGCAGGATCACCTTCGTGCGCGACGAGCGCCTGGGCGCTAACCGTGGGCATGTGGAGAAGAAGGATGGTGACTGAGAACATCGTCAGCGCGAATGAAATCAGAACCCAATAGTGCCGGAATAAGCCCCACGGGGTGACAATGGCCATCAGAATGCCGGTCAGTACTGATCCCACGGCAAGTGGAACGATGGCGTACCAGCCGGTCAGGTCCATGGCGAGCCAGGCCGCACGTACAGTCTCCGCATTCGCCGTTGTCACCGCGGAAACGCCGAGGACCAGGTACGCCACGACGGCGCCAATCCATCCGATCGAGAACGCGAGATGGACGGTCAGCACCAACGTGCGAACACCAGGGGTCATGGCCCTTAGTGGTCGGTGTGATCCGTGCGTACGTGAGCGCCGTGCGTCGATCCGTGACGTGCAGCGATCCACGCATGCAGCTTCTGCACCTGCGTCGAGTCGAGGACGGTTTCGATTTCTGCGGTGGTCTGCTGCATCGCACGCTGCATGTCCGCGTGCACCTGCTGCCAGGCGGCTTCGATCTGACCCTGGCGTGCCTTGAAGATCTGCTGCACGCGCGCGTACTGCTTATCCGAGAGGCCCAGCTCGGTGCGCAGCTCGGCGAGCACCTCGTCATGGTGACGTGCGACGTCCTGTCTCGTCGAACTCGTCGCTGCGTACGACGGAGCACTCAGTAGCGTTCGGTCTGCGCCACAACCGACGACGAACCCCATCACGAATGTGGATCCGACGGCGAGCAGGGCGCGGGTAGATTCGTTCAAGCGGATCATGGTGTACGCTCCAAAGTGAGAGTAGCCAGCAGCGTCGCCATTGTTGGCGGAGCCGCTGCTGTGATGAACTGCGCGGCCAGAGGATCGGCTGGCGAAAGGCCGTAGACGGTCACCGCCGAGGCGCGCTTGGGCACGTTGCGGTCTCGATGAGGCAGCCAAAGGAGCGCGACGATCACGGCGGTGGCAGCGCCGATGGTCAGGGGAACGGAGAACCGGGCGAGTCCATGCCATGGGCGGCTCGCCGCGTTCCGGTACTCCCCTAGCTGACTGCCGGCGTTCGCGACGACACGATCGGTGAGTCTCTCCCAGTAGCGTGGGTCCTCAGGAAGGCGCGACATCATCAACCACCTTTCGCATCGCCCGTCGAGCGCGGAACACGTGCGTCCGGACCGTTTGGTCGCTCACGCCAAGCGCGGTCGCGACTTCCTTGCTCGAGAATCCCTCTAACACGCACAGCCGGAAACACGCTCGTTGCATCTCCGATAGAGACGCGATCTCCAGATCGACCTTCGCCTGCAACTCCAGATACTCGACGACCTCGTCTGGCGTCGGCGCCTGATCGGGCTCGCTCTCATCGAGCGCCGCGTGGAGGCACCGGGTCCGTTCCGCCGCGCCGTCGCGCGCCACATTGCGCAGGATCGTGAAGAACCACGGTGCGAAGGGACGGCTCACGTCAAAGCCCCGCAGGGCATTCACGACGCGACGAAACGCTTCCTGGACGATGTCCTCGGCATCCTCGAACGAATCGCTGAACTCCCAGGCGACCGCGAGCGCCCGCCGGAGGTAGCGCGAGACGAGCTCGCGGTACATCCGTTCGTTCCCGGCCTGGGCTTCCCGAATGACGTCCCGATCCGGCAGGTCCTGAATACGGAGCCCTCGCGTGATCGCTGACTCTTTAGATATGTACTGCCAACGGGTGGCAATCGTTTACAGGGCCGTGGTCGCGGAAAGTCCGAGCCGCGACTCTCGGCGTGGCGGAGCGTTAAGCCGAAGAGTTGAACCCAGTCGTATCCAACCCAGCAAGCGCGTTGGGTGGGACTCCCTTTCTAGGGCTCACCGGTTAACTATCCAGTGTGAAGGTCTCCCGGCTTGTCGGCCTGCCACTCGCGGTCCTCGTACTGCACTTGGGCCTCGTCGCGAACGAGTCCAGATGCCGCACCGAGACGACGACGCGACACCAGCACCACGGTGCCGGCCAACACGCTCGGTCAGAATCAACTAATCACCCGACCCACACTCCCGCGATTCCCGTCTGTTGCCAGGCGCTGAGCTCATGCTCCGCCACGATCGGGCTCACTAGGCCCACGCAGGTTCTGGCGGGACTACAATCGGGTCCCAGACAGATCCTCATCGCTCCCCTCGCACACCGCTCAGTTAGCACCGCGCCAGAAGCACCGCCTCCCAGAGCCTAGCTCCTCAAGAACTGTCGGCGTTCACGCATCGCAGCGAGGCAACTCGCATGCGACGCTCGAGACTTTGCTCTACTCTGAGGCGTTCATGTTCCGCTATCTGCTTGCGACCTTGCTTCTGCCATCACTGCTCTCTGCGCAGCACCCTGAACACCCGAAGCCACAGCCGACTCAACAGAAGCCGATGATGTCGATGATGATCGACCCACTTGGCGTTTCGATGGAACGCATGGGCTCGGGCACAACGTGGATTCCTGACGCCGTTTCCCTGCCCGCCCGACACGTCATGTCCGGTGCATGGCTCCTCATGCTGCATGGATTTGGGTTCGTGCAGTACGACAAGCAGGGTGGCCCACGAGGAGATGAGCAGTTCGGCTCGCTCAACTGGGCGATGCTGATGGCAAGCCGTGACTTGCTGGGCGGCCGGTTTCAGGCAAGAACGATGCTGAGCCTCGATCCCGCGACCGTGTCCAACCAAGGCTATCCGCTGCTGCTCCAAACCGGCGAGAGCTACAACGGCCAACCACTCCACGATCGTCAGCATCCGCATGATTTCTGGATGGAGCTGGCCGTGATGTATGAACGAGCGATCTCACACAGCCTCGGCGTGTCGGTGTACGCCGCGCCTTCAGGGGAGCCGGCGCTCGGCCCCGTCGCCTTCATGCACCGCCCTTCCGCGATGGATAACCTTGCCGCACCGCTGTCCCACCACTGGCAGGATGCGACCCACATCAGTTTTGGTGTTCTCACGGCTGGCGTCTTTGGACAACGCTGGAAGCTCGAGGGCTCGGCCTTCAACGGGCGCGAACCCGACGAGGAACGTTGGGGGTTCGATCCGATTCGTTTGGATTCCTACTCGGGACGATTCACCGTCAATCCCGATTCGGCGTGGAGCTTCTCCGCCGGATACGGATTCTTGAAGAGTCCCGAAGCACTGCGCCCCGCGGAGTCGATGCATCGAGTCACGGCGTCCGTTCTCCACGGCCGCAAGCTCGGCATGGACGGTCAGCTAGCCACCGCGCTGGTGTGGGGTGCCAATCGCCACGCGGGACGCACCACCCACGCCGTCCTTGGGGAGGCGGAGGCGATCATGAACCGCCGCAACACGGTGTTTGGGCGGCTGGAATTCGTCCAGAAGACCGCAGAGGAGCTGTTCTTGCCGCCCCTCGGCATCGCACCAGACTCCACGTTCAACATCACGGCCCTATCGGTCGGATACATTCGCGAAGTCAGTCGCACTCGCTGGGCGACGGTGGGCGTCGGATTTCAAGCAACGCTGAACGCAGTCCCCGCGGCACTCGAGACGTTTTACGGATCGCGCACGCCGGTAGGGGGAATGTTATTCGTACGTATGCGGCCGCTTCATGCTCCGCATGACAAGGCCACCTCCATGACGCCCATGCCCGGAATGCGGGAGCACAATCATGAATAGCTCATCTTCGATGACCGCGGTGGCCGCCATTGGTCTATTCGCATCAGCGATCGGTGGAGCGCAGTCCGTCAAATCGGACTACGGTGCGCAAAGGGACTCCGCGGCCGTTGTAGCAGTGGTCGACGGATACCACCGAGCGCTGTCAGACGGCGATACTCTGACCGCGTTGTCGCTCCTCGCAGCTGATGCGACGATCCTCGAGAGCGGTGATGTCGAAACGCGGGAAGAGTATCGGTCACATCACCTGCCAGCCGATATCGAGTTCGCACGGACCGTGCCGAGCGGGCGCGGGCCAGTGCGCGTGACGATACGAGGTGACGTGGCCTGGGCAGTCTCGACCAGCAGGACACACGGCGTCTACCGCGGCCGCACCATTGATTCGCAGGGCGCCGAGCTGATGGTGGTAACGCGAGAGGCAGGGGGCTGGAAGATTCGCGCGGTCCACTGGTCGTCCCACGCCGCCCGCCCATCACGGTAGTCAGCAGGCAATTGGTGGCCTACGCGGGCCGTTGGCGTCGTCCCAGGAGCTGAGCGTTCACCGCGACGATCACGGTCGAGACCGACATGAATACCGCGCCAAGGGCAGGCGAAAGCAAAATACCCGTAGCTCGATAGAGCACGCCGGCCGCGAGTGGGACGGCCACCGCATTGTATCCCGTCGCCCACCACAGATTCTGTACGATTTTGCGGTATGTCTCGCGCGCTAGCCCGACAATGGCCGGGACATCGCGCGGATCGGACCGCACGAGCACGATGTCCGCGGATTCGATCGCGATGTCGGTTCCGGCGCCGATCGCGATCCCCACATCAGCTTCAACGAGCGCCGGTGCGTCGTTTACGCCGTCGCCCACCATCGCGACCGTGAAGCCACGCGCTTTGACCTCCCGGATCTTCGCCGCCTTCTGATCCGGCAGCACTTCCGCGAAATACTCGTCGAGTCCCAACTCCTGGGCGACCCACCGCGCCACTGGTTGAGAATCGCCGGTGAGCATCATCGCCCGGATGCCCATTTGCTTCAGTCTCTGTAGCGCCTCGCGAGACTCAGGCCGGATGATATCGGCGAGCGCAATGGCTCCGACCACCTTTGCGTCCACCAAGACGTACACGACGGTCTTGCCCTGCTCCGCGACGCGCGCCACCCGTGCATCACTCACGGTCTGGTTGCGCTCCTTCAAGAATCCCGGGCTCACGACCGTCACCTCCACGCTTTCCACCATTCCCCGCGCACCTTTTCCCGGGATCGCGCTCACTTCGGCTGGCGCCGGATAGCTGATGCCTCGCTGCGTTGCGGCGCGCACGATTCCCGCGGCGATGGGGTGTTCGGAGCGACCCTCGATTGCGGCGGCCAATCGCAGAATGTCGGCCTCGCTGCGGCCGTTCAGAGAGACCACGTCCGTAACTCCGAAGCGTCCCTCAGTGAGCGTACCCGTCTTGTCGAAGACGACCGCGTCGAGCGCGCGTGCGCGCTCGAAGGCCGCGCGATCGCGGATCAGGAGTCCGTTCCGCGCCGAGATCGAGGTCGAAACGGCCACGACCAGGGGGACCGCAAGGCCGAGCGCGTGGGGACAGGTAATCACCATGACCGTCACCATGCGCTCGAGCGCGAAATCAAAGCTGCGTCCAACGCCGAGCCAGGCGACCAGCGTTGTTACTCCCGCGGCGATCGCGATCACCGTCAGCCACATCGCCGCGCGATCGGCGAGGTCTTGCGTGCGCGAGCGGGTCTGCTGGGCGCGGCGCACCAGCTCGATTACCTGCGCGAGATATGTCTCAGCGCCCGTTCGGGTGATGCGCAGCGTGATCGCTGCTTCCCCGTTTACTGCTCCACCGAGCACCGCATCACCGGGACTCTTCTCCACTGGCTGCGACTCGCCCGTCAGCAATGCCTGGTTGACGGTCGTCCGGCCCTCGGTGATTGCACCGTCCGCGGGAATCCTCTCGCCGGGTTTGACCAGCACCAGCTCATCCTGCCGAAGCTCCGTGACAGGGACGTCCTCGGTTGATCCGTCGGGGTGCAGCCGGTGCGCCTCGGCGGGAAGCAACCGCACCAGCTCCTCGAGCGCCCGTGATGCGCCCATCACCGAACGCATCTCGATCCAGTGGCCCAGCAGCATGATGTCGATGAGCGTCGCGGTTTCCCAGAAGAACACCGTGCCGCGCAGGCCAAAGACAACGGCGGTGCTGTAGAGATACGCCACGCTGATCGCGAGGCCGACGAGCGTCATCATCCCCGGCAACCTTTTTCGCAGCTCGGCCACGAGGCCCGTTAGGAACGGCCAACCGCCATAGAAGTAGATCGCCGATGCAAACACAAACTCGACGTAGCGCTCGCCCGGAAATGCCAAGACGTTCCGCAGGCCGAGGAAATGCTGGACCATCTCGGATGTCGCGAGTACGGGAAGGGTCAGCGCGAGGGAGATCCAGAAACGCCGCCGGAAGTCGGCGACCATGTCGCCGTGATCGTGGCCCTCGCGCGGCGCCGGCACCGCGCCGTGATGCATATGATCGTGCAGGTCGTGAGGAGTCATTGACGCGACGGGCACCTGACGGAGCCGTATGAACAGAACACGCAGCAGTCGCCGAAGCGTGGCCGCAGTGTTTTTTCGCAGCCACGACAATCGTAGAAATGGACGCAGGCATTCACGGGCATCTCCTCAACCTGCTGATGCCCGCAGTGTGGGCAGGTGATGGTGGATTCGAGTATCACGTCGTTGTGCTCCGTCTGCGCCAGAGGTAGTACAACACCGGAATCACCAGCAGCGTGAGCACCGTCGATGTCACCATCCCGCCCACCATCGGCGCTGCGATCCGCTTCATCACGCTGGCGCCCGGTCCGTGACTCCACAGCACCGGCACCAGGCCAAGCATGATGGCAAGTACCGTCATGAGCTTGGGCCGAACGCGGTTGACGGCTCCGTGTTCGATCGCGGTAACGAGCTCGCCGAGCGTCGGCCGCGCATTGGCCTTCACCACGTCTCGCCAGGCGTGATCGAGATAAATCAGCATGACGACACCCGTTTCAGCGGCGACGCCCGCGAGCGCGATAAACCCGACCGCAGCGGCGATCGACAGGTTGTATCCCAACACCCACATGATCCACACGCCACCCACGAGTGCGAACGGCAGTGACAACATCACGATGGCCGTCTCGGCAACGGTTCCGAACGTGAGGTAGAGCAGCAATGCGATGATGCCCAACGTCAGCGGCACGACAACCGCGAGCCGTGACCGCACGCGCTGGATCGCTTCGTACTGACCGCTCCACTGCAGACGGTATCCGGTCGGCAGATTGACCTCGCGGGCCACGACCGCCAGCGCGTCACGCACGTAGCTACCCACATCTCGGCCCCGCACGTCGATCGATACCTGGTCGTACAGATACCCGCCCTCGCTCCGGATCATGGCGGGGCCTGCGCTGAACCCGATGCTGGCCACCTGCGCGAGTGGCACTTGCGGCCCGTCGCCGCGTCCGATGAGCAGCCTGCCGATCGCATCAGGGCTGTCGCGAAAGTCCCGCGCGTACCGCACCTGCACGGAATACCGCTCCCGCCCTTCTACCGTAGTGGTGATCTCCTCCCCTCCCAGCGCGATACCGAGCACCTCCTGCGCATCGCCCGTGGTAAGTCCGTAGCGCCCCAGGGCGTCGGCGTCCGGGCGGATATCGAGATAACGGCCGCCGAGTGATCGCTCGGCATACACACTCGCGCTTCCGGGAAGCGGGGCGAGCACGCGTTCGATATCCTGCCCGATGCGCTGAATCGTTTCGAGATCTGAGCCGAAGATCTTCACGGCGAGCGTGGTGCGCACGCCGGTGGACAGCATGTCCGTCCGGTTTTTGATCGGCATCGTCCACGTATTCACCGCACCCGTGATGCGGAGCACCTGATCCATATCCGCGATCAATAGGTCCTGTGTCATGCCCGATCGCCACTGGGATTCCGGCTTCAAGTTGACAACCGTCTCCACCATGGACATCGGTGCCCAATCTGTCGCGGTATTGGCTCGCCCAGCCTTGCCCCACACGGAAGCGACTTCGGGAAACGTCATGAGGATGCTGTCCTGCACGTGGAGCAGACGCCGCTGCGTCGTGAGCGAGACACTCGGCAACGTGTTGGGCATGAACATGAGCGAACCTTCGTTCAGCGGCGGCATGAACTCGCTGCCGAGCCGAGCGAACGGGAGGAGGGTGAGCAGCAGCACCACGGCTGCCCCGCCGATCACCCACCAGCGAGCTTTCAACGCCCAGTCGAGCGCGGGTCGGTACAGACGGATCGCCCAGCGGTTCAATGGGTTTTCCGCCTCAGCGCGGATCTTCCCTTTTACAAACCAGCCCATCAAGGCGGGCACCAGCGTCACAGACAGCAGCGCCGCCGTCGCCATTGCGAACGTTTTGGTCAGAGCAAGCGGCCGGAATAGACGTCCTTCCTGGTCCTCGAGTGTGAACACCGGCAGGAACGAAAGAGTGATAATCAGCAGCGACATGAACAGCGCGGGCCCTACCTCGCGCGCGGCCGCGAAGACACGCTCCCAATGCGGCCGATCGGGTTCTCGCTCGATGTGCTTGTGCAGGTTTTCGAGCATCACAATGGCGGCGTCGATCATCGCGCCGATCGCGATCGCGATGCCGCCGAGGCTCATGATGTTGCCGTTGATGCCGAGCAATCGTGTCACCGCGAGCGCGACGAGGATGCCCAGCGGCAGCGTCGCCACCGCGACCAGGGCGCTCCGTGCATGTAGTAGGAACACCGCGCAGACCAGCGCGACAATCACCGATTCCTCGAGCAGCGTGCGCCACAGGGTGTGGATCGACCCCTGGATCAGATTCGATCGGTCGTAGGTGGGCACGATCCGCACCCCAGCAGGCAACGCCGGTGTTATCTCGGCGATGCGCTGCTTCACGCCATTGATGACGCGCAGCGCGTTCTCGCCGTAGCGCATCACGACGACGCCGCCGACCGCCTCGCCCTGGCCGTTGCGCTCTGCGATGCCCAGCCGCAAATCGGGACCGATGGTCACTTGGGCCACGTCGCCGACTCGGACGGGGCGGCCACTCCCGGCGCCAATCGCGACGTTCTCGATATCCGCTGCCCCGCGGAAGTAGCCGAGCCCGCGAATCGCGTAGTCGGAGCCAGCGATCTCGACCGTGCGCGCGCCGACGTCCTGGTTCGCACCACGCACCGCATCGATGACCTGGCGCGCGGTGACGCCGTACGCGAGCAGGCGCGCCGGATCGAGCAGTACTTGATACTGCCGCTGGAAGCCGCCCAGGCTCGCCACCTCGGCCACGCCAGGCACGGATTGCAGCGCATAGCGGATTTGGAAGTCCTGGATGGCCCGGAGCCGGTCCGGCGAGTACCCAGGCCCCTCGACCGCGTACTGATAGACCCACCCGACGCCGGTCGCGTCGGGACCGAGCCTCGTCTTGGCTCCCGCAGGGAGTTTGCTCTGGATGGCGTTGAGATATTCGAGCACGCGCGAGCGCGCCCAATAGAGATCGGTCCCGTCCTGGAAGATCACGTAGACAAACGAAGAGCTGAACATCGACTGGCCGCGCACCACCTTAACCTTTGGAACCGACAGAAATGTGGTGACGAGTGGATAGGTGACCTGGTTCTCGACCACCTGAGGCGCCTGCCCCGGATAATCGGTGTACACGATGACCTGGGTATCCGAGAGATCCGGGATCGCGTCGACCGGCATTGTCCGCAGCCGCAACACACCCGCGACCAGCAGGAAAATCGCGCCGAGGGCAATGAGCTCGCGCCGCTTGATCGACCAGGCGATGAGTTTCTCGATCATGGCCGACGCTCGCCTTCACGCGGAGGCACTTGCATGCCGCCCATGTTGAGGCCCATCCCCATTTGCAGCATCAGGCCCTGGATTGCCGCAGCCAGATTGGACTCGGAATCGAGCAGGAAGGTGGCCGACGCGACGACTTCATCCCCGGGCTGCAGGCCTTCGACGATCTCGATCAGCGAGTCGCCATGTTGGCCCACACGCACGTCGCGCGGCAGGAACCGGCCGTCGCCTCGGTTCACGAATACGATGTTGTGCGTGCCCGTCGGCAGCACCGCCGCGAGCGGGACGGTCACCGCGCGCCTACCGGCGGTGTTCAACTCGACCGTGGCATACATCCCGGGGCGCAGTGCTCCGTTCGCGTTATCGACTTCCAGGCGAGCCGTGAGCGTGCGCGTTCGCTCATCGAGCTGCGGTTGAATGAACGTGAGGCGCCCTTCGAACGTCGCCCC
>DASWDA010000044.1:0-15607 GCA_036395695.1 Gemmatimonadales bacterium | reverse complement strand
AACTGGCGACCCGGCACGCCCGCTACGCTCGTCTGGGCTGAGGCGCTGGACGGCGGCGACCCCCGCAGCAAAGCCGAGCGCCAGGATCGCGTCGTCACCCTCGCGGCGCCGTTCACCGCCGAGCCCACGGAGTTGGCGCGCCTCGCGAAGCGCTACGCCGGCCTGACGTGGGACACGCAAGGCGTGGGATTCCTGCAGGAGTACGACCGCGAGCGCCGCTGGTCCAAGACCTGGATCGTCGACGCGAACAAGCCGGGCACTGCGCCCGTCCTGCTCTTCGACCGCAGCGCCGAGGAGCGCTACGCGGATCCCGGGTTCCCGATCGTCCGCCTGACGCCCACCGGCGACTTCGCGATGCAGCGGAGCGGCGACTGGATCTACTTCACAGGTACCGGCGCCTCACCGCAGGGCGACCGGCCGTTCCTCGACCGTTTGAACCTCACGACTCGCAAGACCGAACGACTGTGGCGCGCCGATACGGTCCACTACGAATCGGTCGTCGCGCTGCTCGATGACGCCGCCAAGAGCTTCGTGGTACGGCGCGAGTCGCGCACCGAGCCGCCGAATTACTTCGTGCGCCAGGGCACGAAACTGCGCGCCCTCACCGCATTCAAGGATCCGGCCCCGCAGCTCACAGGGATTCAGAAGCGGCTGCTCACCTACACTCGGGAAGACGGTGTACCGCTCTCCGGTACGTTGTACTTGCCCCCCGGTTACGTCCCTGGTTCACGCCTTCCTGTAGTCATGTGGGCGTACCCGATCGAATTCGCCTCGGCGAGCGCAGCGGGCCAGGTCTCGGCGGCGCCCAACCGCTTCAATATCATCCGCGGGCCGTCACACCTCTTCTTCCTCACGCAAGGGTACGCCGTGCTCGACGACCCGAAGATGCCGATTATCGGCGGCGACACGGCGAACGACCACTACGTCGAGCAGCTCGTGATGAGCGCGCGCGCAGCGGTGAAAGCCGTCGTGGACGCCGGCGTCGGCGACGCCGACCGCATCGGCATCGGCGGCCACAGCTACGGCGCCTTCATGACCGCCAACCTGCTCGCGCATTCGGACCTGTTTCGCGCCGGGATCGCGCGGAGCGGCGCCTACAACCGGACGCTCACGCCGTTCGGCTTCCAGAACGAAGACCGCACGTTCTGGCAGGCACGCCCGGTGTACTTGCGGATGTCGCCCTTCGTGTTCGCCGACTCGATCAACGAACCGATCTTGATGACGCACGGCGAGGCCGACAACAACTCGGGCACCTTCCCGATCAACTCGGAACGGCTCTTTGCCGCGATCAAGGGGCTGGGAGGGACGGCGCGGCTCGTGATGCTGCCGAACGAGGCGCACGGCTACGTGGGCCGCGAGTCGGTGCTGCATACGCTGGCCGAGATGATCGACTGGTTCGACCGCTACGTGAAGAACGCGCCGCCGCGGTCGCCGGGAGTGTCGTCGGGCGTTCGCTGAGGCTTCATTTCGCGGCGACGCGCGCGACGACGTCGTAGTAGAAGCGCACGCCGAACCGCAGCGCGTCGACGCTGACGTGCTCGTCGTTCCCATGGACGCCGCGCGAGTCGCCCTGCGTGAGCGGGAACGGCCCGAGCCCGTAGCTCGCGATGCCGAGGCGCCGGAAGTAATGGCTGTCGGTGAACCCGGCAAGCATCAGCGTCGTGACGAGCGCGTTGGGGTCGCGCGCATGAGCGACGGCGGTGATCGCGCGAAACATTTCCGTCTCGGTCGAGCTCTCGGTCGCGGGCCAATTCGGCCCCTGGGGGCGAAACGTCACAGCGGTGTCGCCGACCACGCGCGTCAGGTCCGCGAGAAACGCCGCCGGATCCTGGCCGGGCAGCAGCCGGACATCGATCGCCGCCGTCGCGACCGGCGGAATGACGTTCGTCTTGTCACTGCCCCGGAGCCCTGTGATCGAGATGGTGTTGCGCAACAACGCATTGTAGGTGAGATCGGCCGTGATCGTGCGAACCGCGACCGAATCGCGCAGCGCTGTGCGGATGTCGCTGAACCAGCGGCGGACGGTCGAGTCGCGCTCGATCGTGGCGAGATCGCGGAATGAGCGCTCGACCGCCGGGGTCAGGGTGAGCGGCGTGCGCCACTCCGCGATGCGGTTCAGCGCCCGAATCAGCCGATGGACGGGGTTGTCCGGCGTGGGGCGGGAGCCGTGGCCGGCCGTCCCGCGGGCCGTGACATCGAGCCAAAACGGCGACTTCTCGGTCGTCCCGACGCCGTAGAACTCGACTCCCCCGTGTCCGTCGGCGCGGGTCAGCCCGCCCTCGTTCAGCAGAAACTCGGCGTCTTTCACGAGGTCGGCCTGGTGATCGACGATCCAGGCGGCGCCGACGCCGGCGCCGATCTCCTCGTCGGCCGTCGCCAGAAAGATGATGTCGCGCTTCAACGGCACGTGCGCGCGCTTCAGGATGAGCATCGTCATGAGCTGCGCGATCGCCTCACCCTTCATATCGAGCGCGCCACGTCCCCACACAGCACCGTCCTTGATCAGACCGCCGAACGGATCGACGGTCCAGTACTCGCGCGATGCGAGCACCACGTCCATGTGGTTCAGCAGAATCAGCGGGCGCGCGCTCCCGTCGCCCGCTAGGCGCGCGTACAGATTTGCCTTCCCCGGAGCCGGCTCGAAAACTCGCGCCTCGATCCCATCCCGCCCGAGCACCACGGCGAGCCAGCGCGCGGCGGCGATCTCGTTGCCGGGCGGGTTGGTGGTGTTGATGCGGAGGTACTGCGACAGAAGCGCGGTCGCTTCGTCGCCGAGCGCCTTCCAGTCGGCATCGCCGGGCGCCGTCATGAGCGCCACACGCGCGGGCGTCACCAAATCGGGTGTGGATGACGGACCGGCGAGCGGCGGCATGGCGCGATGCGCGCACGCGGCGGTACCAACGAGGAACAACAGGACTGTACGGGTCACGCGCTAGTCTAGCACCAGAGTCTCGCCATGCGCGAGCTGACGATAGGCGCCCGCGGGCAGCCCGGCGCGCTGCCACGCCGCGCGCGCGCGGACCGGCGGCTCGTCCATCGCTTCGTCGGTGAGCTTGAACGTGCCCCAGTGAATCGGCACCATCACGCGCGCGTTCAGGGCGCGGAACGCCTCCACCGCTTCTTCCGGATTCATGTGGACGTAGCGCATGAACCAGCGCGGTTCGTAGGCGCCGATCGGAATGAGTGCGACGTCGAACGGACCACAACGTGCGCCGATCACGCCGAAGTCCGGGTGATAGCCGCTGTCACCGGCGAAAAACACCCGCCGGCCGCTCGCCGCGGTGAGCGCAAAGCCACACCACAGGGTGTCGCCACGGTCGCCGAAGCCCCGGCTGCTGAAATGCTGCGCGGGTGTCGCCGCGATGCGCACCGATGCCAGTACGTGTTCCTGCCACCAGTCCAGCTCGACCACTGTGCGACCACCGCGCTTCTGAACGAAAGGTGCGAGACCGAGTGGCACGACCCACGTTGCGTGGGGATGTGCCTCGGCGAGGCGCCGCACCGTTGTATCGTCGAGATGATCGTAGTGATTGTGCGACTGCACGACGGCGTCCAGCGGCGGCAGGTCTGCGAATGCGACCCCCGGCGCTACCCAGCGGCGCGGACCGGCGAATTGAACCGGCGACGCGCGCTGGCTCCACATCGGATCGGTCAGAATGTTGAGCCCGCCGAGCTGCACGAGGAGGCTTGAGTGTCCCACCCATGTCACGGTGAGCCGTGAAGCCGGCGCGCGGGGAGCGATGAAGGCGGGCGTCACGCGCGCAAAGACCGACGGGTCGGGATCCTTCGGCCGCGGCCGCGTCGTGCGATGCACGAGCATCCATTTGAGGAGACTGCCGAACCCGGGAACGGCTTCGGCAACCCAAGGATTGCGGAAGCCGCCGCCGGGGCGGTGATGTGATGGGAGCTCAGGCGCCGCCACGGCGCGCAATATAGCCGCGCCGTGACGCCGCGCTTACGGCGCGCTGTCGGGGGCTACATGAATGACGAGCGTATCTGCGAGGCCGCCGCTCGCCGCAACGATGCGACCCGTTCCCACTGCTTTGGAGGTCACGCGCGACACGTGCGTGCTGTCGACATACGTGACAAGTCCGAGTACGGCCGTGTCCAGGTTCTGCCACGCCACCGCCGCACTCGGATCCTGTTGGTGCTGCGCAGTGACGACGAATGCTTCCAGGCGGTTTGTGTGATTCACGAGCATCGAGGCCGCACCCTGAATGAGTACGGAACCCCGGAATGCCGACAGGATCACGTTGTGAGTAGTTTCGGCGCCGGCATTCACGGCCACGTTCGAGTCGAGTGCCGACGCATAGTTGCTTGCGGACGGGGTGGGCGGCCCCACGCCGACGATATAGGTACCGGGCAGCAGAAACGCGAGGCGATAGTGTCCGGCCGCATCGGTCTTGCCGGTCGACAGGATGAACCAGTTGTTCGGGCCACCACCCCACGCGCTGACCGTCGCGTCCGCGACCGGGCCGGCCGGTCCCGCGCTGGTATCGTGCGAGACCGTACCCGAGATATTCCCCGTCGCCGCACGGTTGACCGCCCGGATCGCCGCGAAGAAGTCGAATGCGCGGTCGCCGAGCTGGTTGTACACGAAGGAGCGTCCCACATCGAAGTCGATGACGATGACGGCGCCGGTATCGGGAACGTTGATCGGTGCCTGAACAAACACGGCATACGATTCTTGACCCGAGCCGTTCCAGCGGACGACGGCCGGCGAGTTGTTCTTGAAACGGATGCCCGCAGAGGAATCGACGTTGATCGTCACGCGCACCGCCTTGTACTGATCGGCGGTCACCTCACCAATCCCCAGCGAATCGGTCAGGCCCTGCTGGAGCGTCAGGAGATCGACCTGGCGATGCGGCGCGGCGACATTGACCCAGTGCATGCTGTCGGCCGACGTGCCGGTATCCGGGCGAGTCGAGACGTCGATACCGACGATGTAGACCTGCACGCTCTGCACCGAGTCGAAGGGGAACGGGTCGTCGGTGAGGAGAACCTTCGCCATGGGCTTGAGGCCATCGGGACCGCCGAGGGCCCGGACATCGTCCTTATAACAGCCAAGGGCGATCGTTGTGACGGCCAGCAAGGCGAGGGTCGGTCTCGACATCGTCAAATTCCTCCTGGGGGTGTTGCGCGGACGGCGCTATTGCATTGAATACCCATATGTCACTACGCGGCGTCACGGCCGCGACCACCTTTCACGTTGTGACGCGACGACTTAGACGATGGGTATAGACAAAGTGGAGCCAAGCGACGCAGAGCTGGTGCGCCGGGTCCGGGCCGGCGACATCGGCGCCTACGGCGCGCTGGTTTCGCGCTATCGCGATCGCTTGGGGCGCTACGCCGTCCACATGATCGGTGATCATGAAGACGCCGAAGAGGCGCTGCAAGACAGCTTCGTGCGCGCGTACCGGTCGCTGGCGCGCTGCTACGATCCGGCACGGTTTGGCGCATGGCTGTATGGGATCCTGGTGAACCGCTGCAGGACGGCTGGGGCGCGCGCGGCGCGGCGGCGGCGGATGTTCGTGCGTGACGCCGACGCGTTGGCCGGGGCTGCGCATGCCGACCAGGCCGATCGTCTGGAATGGACGGACAGCGTCGACCGAGCTCTGGCCCGCCTCGCACCCGAGTACCGCGAGGCATTTCTGCTCAAGCACGTCGAGGATCTCGAGTACGAGCAGATCGCCGAGCTGACCGGCGCCGGCATTTCGGCGCTCAAGATGCGCGTGAAGCGCGCGCGCGAGCAGCTGCAGAGGTACCTCAGAGAGGCCGAGCATGTTTGAACGAGAAGACGACGTCGTCGAACGCGTAATTCAACAGCTCCGTCGTCCCGTGACGATTGATCCGGGACTCGACGCGCGCGTCATGCGAGAGATCGCCGCCGCACCGCCCGCACAACGGCGCGTCTGGCCATTGTGGTCCCTGCTGGCCGCCGCGGCTGTGCTCGGTGCACTCCTCATCACGCGTCCGTGGACTCGGGATGCCCAGAGCGGCCCCGACGCGTTCCAGTTCGTCCTTGTCGCCCCGCAGGCCGCCTCGGTGTCATTGGTCGGAGACTTCAACGATTGGGACCCCAAGCGCGCGCCGATGCAGACGGCGCAAGGCGTCTGGGCGACTGTCGTCAACCTCGCGCCGGGGCGCTATCGCTACGCGTTTCTCGTAAACGGCGTCGAATGGCGCGCGGACCCCGGGGCCCCGGCGGCGAAGGACGACGAGTTCGGTACGCCGAGCTCGGTGGTGACGGTTGGAGGGAGAGGATCATGATCATCGTCGCATTGCTGCTCTGCGCGCAGGTTGCTGCGCAAGATCCACGACTCGAGCGTCTGGATCCCGACACGCGGTCAGCGGTCGTCGCTCTGATGGACTCGGCTCGTGGCGACGGCCTTCCTGTTGAGCCGCTGATCCAGCGCGCGTTGGAAGGTGCGACAAAGAGCGCCCCCGGAGCCCGGATCATCGCGGCCGTTCGCCGGCTCACGCTGGACCTCGGCACCGCGCGCACAGCCCTCGGAACTGACGCATCATCCCCGGAGCTGGAAGCGGGGGTGGCGGCACTGCGCGCCGGCGCAACGCCCCAGATCCTGACGCAGCTCCGCACCGTGCGCCGCCCGCCGCTCACGATGGCACTGTCGGTGCTCGCGGACCTGGTCGCGAGCGGCGTTCCCGCTGACAGCGCCGCGGCCGCCGTTCTCACGCTGGCGCCGAAAGCCCGCGACGCCGATCTCGTGGAGTTCCGGCGGGCAGTCGAGCACGACATCGCGCTCGGCGCACCACCTGGTGCTGCCACGTCTGTCCGGATCAACCCCGGCGCCCTCAACACCATGAGCGGCGCCGGCGGTTCGACCCCGCCCCCTCCCCGCCGGCCGTAGCCCAGTCGCATCCGTGTGAGGACGCTCGCACTCATCGCATTGGCGTGTGGGGCGGCGGCCAACAGTCGTACCGTAGGCGCGCAAGTCACGGCCAACGTCGAGGCCGGCATCTCTGACGTGCGGTATGATGGATTCCTGCCGTCCGGTGCGGCGTCGATTGCTCCTACGCTGCGGTGGGAGCAGGCGCGGGGCCGCGGCTTCTTCACCGCTCGCGGCACCTACCTGCGGTTCGAAAGCGGGCACCGCAGCCTCGATGCTTCGGCAAATGCCTCGTGGTTCACGCCCCTCGGTCGGCAGTGGCGTGGTGAGCTGGGCGCGACGGCCGGCGCGAGCGACTACGCGAACATCGCCAGCTTCAGCCACGGCCAGGCGGACGCACGCCTCCACTGGATGAACGGGGACC
The DNA here is from genome assembly GCA_036395695.1 of Gemmatimonadales bacterium. Taxonomy (GTDB): domain Bacteria; phylum Gemmatimonadota; class Gemmatimonadetes; order Gemmatimonadales; family GWC2-71-9; genus 20CM-2-65-7. The sequence goes on along the minus strand of DASWDA010000044.1, from coordinate 8,332 downwards.
ACGGCGGCTGGGTCGCGGCGACGGCGGGAAGCTCCGCGTTCGGAGGCGGACCGCGCCCCGTCTTCGTCGTCGCGCTGGGAACGTGGCTGCTCCGTTCAGACAAGACCGTGTTCATGTCCGTGGATCGTTCCTTCATCGGCGACACCGCGTATACCGATCTCCGGTCCGCAGGGAGGTGGGGCAGCACGGGCATTGTACTCGAGGCCACGGTCGGAGCGCGTTTTTGGAGTCGCGGAGGCGGGCGCGGCGTGTTTGGGGATGGCAGCGCGACCGTGACCATCGCTCCCCATGCCGCCCTGGTCGTGTCCGCCGGTCGCTATCCCACCGACGCGGTGAGCGGAAGCATCGCTGGTCGCTACGTAACGGCCGCACTACGACTGGGAGCGATCGGCGTCCGCACACGTTCCGCACCGGGTCTTCCCGGCAACGCGCACGCCAGTGGAGCGGACGGATCCCTGAGCCTCGGCGAAACGCGGTTGGAGGTGCAGGCCCAACAGGACGAGGACGTGCGGCTCACGCTGTTTGCTCCCGGCGCCACGACCGTCGAAATCACAGGCGATTTCACGGACTGGCAACCCGTGCCGTTGAGCAGGAATCCGGGGAACGGCGACGGATGGCGTGGGACGTTCCGAATTCCGCCGGGCGTGCACCGCATCAACGTCCGGCGCGATGGTGGGCGCTGGCTGGCGCCCGGCGGTACGACGCACAGTGTCGACGACTATGACGGCGAGGTTGGAGTCTTCGTCGTTCCCTAGCGCGCGCCCCCGGCCAACCGCACCGCCTCAGGCCGCCGGCGCAGCGCCAGCATCGCCCACACACCGAGCGCCGGTCCGATCGCCAGAACGCTCATGCTCCAGCGCCAGCCGATGACTGTCGCCACCTTCGGCAGCATGTAGATGGTGACGCACGTGAGCAGAAACCCGAGACTGGTCTGCAGCGTCAACGCGGTGCCGACGTAATCGCGCGGTGCCAGCTCACTCACCGCCGCGGAAAACTGCGCCGAGTCCGCGACGACGCTGACGCCCCACACCAGCAGCAGCGGCATCAACAGGGCGAGCGGTGCGGCAAACAGCAGGCCAACGGCGATTGCACAGCACCCCGATATCACCATCGCCGCGCTCGTCACGAGTGTCCGACCCCAACGATCGGCGTACTTCCCGCCGAGCCAGGATCCGATCGCCCCACTGCCCACGACCGCGAACGTCACGAGCGCCGCGAGTCCCGTTACGTCGGCGAGGGGGCCACGGCGCGCGTGCTCGCTCGCCGCCACAAACACCGCCATCCAGGTCCACATCGCGTACACCTCCCACATGTGGCCCAGGTATCCGAGGTTTGTCAGCAGCACGCCGGGATCCTTCAACATCCGGGGCGCGGCGGCGAGAGAAAACGGCGGCGAGGCGGCGGCGAAGGGTCCATCGTTTGGCACTATGAGCACCAGCAGTCCTCCCACCAGCGCACTGACGGCGGCAATCACGAGGACAATTCGCCACGCCGCCGGCGCAACTGCCCACCGCACCAGATGGGGACTGGCGGAGCCGACCGTGAGCGCGCCGACCACAACGCCGATCGCCAGCCCTCTTCCTTCTTTAAACCATCCCGCCGCGATCTTCATCCCGGGAGGGTAGACGCCGGCCAACGCCGCGCCGGTGAGGAGCCGGCAGGCCACGCCCGTCGCGAAGCCGGTGGAGGCAATGACTCCGACGGTCGCAGCCGCCGCGAGCGCGGCGCAGCCGGCGACCAGGCGCCGCGCCGAGAAGCGATCGGCGAGCGTGAAGATGGCGCTCACGAGCGCTCCAGCCACGAACCCGAGCTGCACCGAAATCGTGAGCCAGGACGTTCCGGCGGGGGAGAGCTGCCAGACGCGGGCGAGCGTCGGGGCCACCGCGGATGCGCTAAACCATGGAGCCATCGCCAGAAGCTCGGCGATGGCCAGTACGGCAAGCACGCGTCGCGGGGTCACAGCCCGGTAGGATGATCCAAGAAAACCCAGGGCAAGTCGAACTTCTTGGAGACGTGCTCCGCCAGTGCTTTGACTCCGACCGTCTCCGTCGCGTAATGGCCGGCGTAGAAAACATTGACGCCCAGCTCCTCGGCGTCGAAGAAGGTCCAGTGCTGTCCTTCTCCAGTCACAAACGTATCGAGCCCCGCCGCGGCAGCCTGTGGGATCAACGACCCTCCGGAGCCGGTCACGATTCCAACCCGGTGCACGCGCTCGGGGCCGAACGGGAACAGTCGAGGGGCGGTGCCGAGCGACTTTGTCAACGCCCAGTTCAGGTCCTCCCGCTTACCACTGAATTCGCCCCAGACCCCGGCCGGGGCTCCGTGATACGATCCGAAGTCGCCGCGCACCTTTATCCCCAGCATGCGGGCGAGCACAGGATTGTTGCCGACGTCGGGGTGACGATCGAGCGGAAGGTGGGCGGCGTACAGCGCGATGTTTGCTTTGATCAATCCAGCGAGCCGGCGGTAAGCGGGACCGACGAGCGGCCTGAGACCACCCCAAAACATTCCGTGATGCACGAGGAGACAATCGGCATGTTGTTCAGCAGCCTGGCGGACCGTTGCCTCGCAGAGGTCCACGGCGGCAGCCAGTCGGTTGACGTCGCCGGAGTTGCTGACCTGGAGGCCGTTCAGCGCCTCAGGCGCGTCGGCGACCTCCGCCGCGATTCGTAGGTAGTCGTCGAGAAACTGGACCAAACTGTCTAGGTGCACTCAAGACACCGTGAGCACAGTATCGAGACATCCAGACGACTTTCCACATGAGCTGATCTGTAAGCGATGATTCTACAACGAGTTGAAGAATCCACACGCTGGGTCGGCGGTCGTGTGGATATCTCTAAGCTCGGGCTAAAGCCTGACCGCTGCGCTCGGTAACCTGAGGCGGTTGGCCGGCGTCCTCTCCCATCCGCAGCACGCCGTTCATCTCGCCGCCTTCCTGTATGAGCAGGCGCTTGGTGTGCACGTCGCCGTGGACGACACTCGTCGCTTGGAGCTCGACACGCTCCTCGGCGTAGATCGCGCCGCGCACATCGCCGCCGATGATGGCTTCGCGACTCACGACATCGCCATCGACTTCCCCGCCCCGCGCGACGAGAACCTGCTTTGCCGCGCGCACGGTCCCGTTCACGGAGCCTTCGATTTTCACGACGCCGTCCGCCGAGATGTCGCCGATCACGCGCATTCCCGCGCCGATGATGGACAGCCCGGGGACGCCTTCACGGCCGGGCGCGGTGGTCCCTGCGCCCTTGTCGGAGAATACCGCCATCAGCTTCCCTCCTTCACGAGATCCAGCGGATCGACCGACTTGTTGTCGCGTCGAATCTCAAAGTGCAAGTGTGGAGCTGTTGATCGCCCTGAGTTGCCGGACAAGCCGATGACCTGTCCCGCCTGAACGTCGTCCCCTTCGGCGGCGACCAGCCGCGACATATGACCATACATCGTCTCATACCCGGACGGATGCCGCAAGAGGACAAAGAGACCATAATCGGCATCGTACCCCGCAGCGGCGACCGAACCACCCCCGGAGGCCCGCACCGGGGTTCCAAGCGGCACCGCGATGTCGATGCCGGGGTGGGATTCGTCGACCACCCCTGGACGCACCTGCCCGCGCGTAACGAAACCCTGAACGTCCAGTGGCCAATGCTTGGGAGTCGACGCGCCTGTCTCAAACCTGGTGACGGCGCCGGGGCGCGCGGCTCGAATCGCCGCCGCACGCATCAAGCCGGTGAAATCCGCATTGCGGGCGACGGTCCCGCCGGCGCCCGACCCGCCCGCGCCGGCACGGGTGACCGGGGGCGCTCTGACGCCCAGCATCTGACGGAGCTCCTGATAGTTCGCTTCCGCGCGATTCAATGCGGACGCGAGCTGCTGGACGCGGCTGTTCTCGACCCGCAGCCGCGAGACCTCGCGCTCGAGCCCTGGCACCCGCGCCGCGTTGCGCGAGATCGGTCCGGCGAAGGCGAAGAACAACACGACCAGGACGGCAATCGCACCGGCTCCCCACTTCCCCGCCATGAGCGCCCAGCGCGGGAGCCGATACTGTTTGGATTCGAGATCGCCGTCGGCGTGGACGACGATCGTCACGCCGCGCGTTGTCATCCGTCGAACGGCGCGCCGAGCATCAGCTCGAGCAGCCGCGCGAGATCGTCGTTCGAATAGAAGGACAGATGGATCTGTCCCTTCCCCTTGGCGCGCAGCGTAACCCGCACGTCGGTGCCGAGCCGGCGGCGCAAGGCGTCTTCGACGCGCCGCACTTCGGGAGCCGCGCCGACGCCGCGTTTCATGCGCGGGCGGCGTTCGGGCGCGCGACCGCCACGCACGCGATCCTCCACCTCGCGAACCGAGAGGCCCTGGGCGACCGCTTCGCGCGCGAGGTTCGTGACGATCCGCAGATCTTCGATCGCCAGCAACGCGCGCGCGTGGCCCACCGACAGCTGCCCCCCGTGCAGCATCTCCAGGACCACTTCCGGCAGTTTCAGCAGCCGGAGCGCATTGGCGACGGTCGAGCGGTCACGACCCACGGCATCAGCGACGTCTTGCTGCGCGAGTTTGAACTCAGCGATGAGCCGCTCGTACCCGCGCGCTTCGTCCACCGGCGACAGATCGTCGCGTTGCAGGTTCTCGATCAGCGCCAGCGTCAGCAGTGTGCGGTCATCGGCGTCGCGTTGCACGGCGGGGATGCGCTCCCAGCCGAGCTGCTGGCAGGCACGGAGCCGGCGCTCGCCGGCGATCAGCTCGAACGCACCATTGCCGCCCGGCGCCTTGCGCACGACGATCGGTTGCAGCAGTCCCGCCTGTTTGATCGACGAGACGAGCTCCTCGAGCGCGGTCGGATCGACGGTCTTGCGCGGCTGGAAGGGGTTCGGCCGAACATCCTTGATGGGCAGCTCCACCAGGCTTCCTTCTCGCTCTGCTTCCTCGCGAGTCGGGCCCAGCAACGCCTCGAGGCCACGGCCTAGGCGGCGTCTTCCTGCGGCGGTTTCCGTCATGCGGGCACCTCCGGGGGAGGCAGCGAGGGCAGCGATGCAATTGCGGGAAGGCTGGGCGACGGTGGAGCACCCTGCTCAACCCGGCGAATCAGCTCCTGCCCGACGGCCAGGTAGCTCTTCGCGCCGATCGATTGTACGTCGTACAGCACGATCGGTTTGCCAAAACTGGGCGCTTCGGCCAGACGCACGTTGCGCGGGATCGTCACAGAAAACATCCGGCCGCCGAAGTACTCCTTCGCTTCCTCGGCGACTTGCTTGCAGAGATTGAGGCGCGCGTCGTACATCGTCAGCAGCACGCCTTCGATCGCGAGCGCCGGATTGAAATTGCGCTGGACGAGCTTGACCGTGTTCAAGAGCTGCGACAGACCTTCGAGTGCGTAGTACTCGCACTGAATCGGAATGATGACGCTGTCGGCCGCGGTGAGCATGTTGAGCGTGAGCAGGCCGAGCGATGGCGGGCAGTCGATGATCACATAGCCGTAGTCGTCGCGCAGGTCCCGCAACGCTTCACGCATCCGGGTCTCGCGCGCAGTTTGATTGACCAGCTCGAGCTCCGCGCCAACCAGGTCCTGCGTCGCCGGGACGACGTCGAGACACGGGAAGTGGACGTGGGGGAATCGCGACTGCGCGAGCGGCGAGCCATCAATCAACGAGTCGTAGAGCGACTTGCGGATGCGATCGCGCTCGATGCCGACGCCGCTGGTCGAGTTGCCTTGCGGATCGGCGTCGATCAGCAGCGTCTTTCGCTCAGCGGTAGCAAGCGAGGCCGCGAGGTTCACGGCGGTCGTCGTTTTTCCGACGCCGCCTTTTTGGTTTGCGATCGCGATTACGCGTGACATTATAAATCGTTACAGAATAATGAGTTATGTAAGTAGTGAATTCAGACGGGTTGAATATACGTCAGTTTCACGTGAAACGAAAGAGCGTAAGTTTCACGTGAAACTGCAACAAACGCGTCTAGGCAACACGCCGACGCCACCGCGTCGCCTCAAGCACCAGGTTGTGGAGGTCGCTCGGAGTCACACCGGGAATCCGCGCGGCCTGCGCGAGCGAGCTGGGTCGGACGCGATCGAGCTTCTGGCGCGCTTCCGTCGCCAGCGTCCGCAGCTCGAGGTAGGGAAGGTCAGCGGGCAGGACAAACGCAGCCAGCTCGGCGAGCCGACTCGCGGCCTCGCGCTCGCGGGCCAGATAGCCGTCGTACTTGATCTCGATTTCCGCGGCCATGATGGCCTCCGCCGGTATGGACCCGCCAACGCCCGCGGCCGCGAACAATGCAGCGAGTGAGACTCCCGGCCGCTTGGCGATGACAGCCACGCGCGTGCTCTCCGCGATTGGCACTGGAGCCTGAGTCGGAGTGACCGTCGTCTCGCGCGCGAGCTCCAACGCCGCCTCCTCGTCACCGAGACGGCGCTCCGCCACGCGCAGCTCAGCATCTGTCAGCAGACCGAGGCGCTCGGCGAGCGGAAGCAGACGGCGCAGTGCGTTGTCCTGACGGAGCAGCAGGCGGAACTCAGACCGCGACGTGAACAGCCGGTAGGGCTCATCCACACCGCGGGTCACGAGGTCATCGACGAGCACACCGATGTACGCGTCGTCCCGGCCGAGGACGACGGGCTCGGCCCCGCGGATTCTGCGCACGGCATTGATGCCCGCGACGACACCCTGGCCCGCGGCCTCCTCGTACCCGGTGGTGCCGTTGATCTGGCCGGCGAAGAAGAGATGCTCGACGGTCTTCACCTCGAGCCACGGTGTGAGCTGGGTCGGCGGATAGTAGTCGTACTCGATCGCGTACCCGGGTCGCGTCATGTGCGCTCGCTCGAGACCGGGGACAGCGTGTAGAAACTCGAGCTGCACGGCGACGGGGAGGGAAGTGGAGAGCCCGTTGACGTACAGCTCACTCGTGTCGAGTCCCTCCGGCTCCAGGAAGATCTGGTGGCGCTTAGCGGCCGGGAACTTCACGATCTTGTCTTCGACCGAGGGGCAGTAGCGCGGGCCGCGGCCGCTGATCGCGCCGCCATACAGCGCCGACTCCTTGAGGTGGCGCTGAATGATCTCCTTCAGCTCCTCGCCGGCCCACGTGATCCAGCATGGCACCTGGCGCGGCCGCTCGATTCGCTCGTGGACCGAGAAGCGATATTCGTCGCTGTCGCCGTCCTGCCGCTCGACCTTGCTCCAATTCACCGACCGCCCATCAATGCGTGGGGGAGTGCCTGTCTTGAAGCGCGCTACTGTAAGTCCAATATATTCAATGACTTGTGCCATCTCAACGGATGGCTGATCGCCGGCGCGGCCCGCGGGGATTTGGGTATCGATGCCCAGGTGAATGCGGCCGCGGAGGAAGGTACCGGCCGTGATGATGACGGCACGGGCAGTGAAGCGGCGTCCGTCTCCAGTCTCGACGCCGGTGATCCGCGTTCCGCGCTCGTCGAAGAGCAGATTTGTGACCATGCCCTGCATGAGCTCGAGGGCAGGGAATTGCTCGAGCAACGTGCGCGCGGCGCGGCGGTAGAGGGTCCGATCGCACTGCGCGCGCGGCGCCCAGACTGCGGGGCCCTTGGAGCGATTCAGCATTCGGAACTGGATCGTCGCGCGATCGGCGGCGCGGCCCATGAGACCGCCGAGGGCGTCGACCTCGCGGACGACGGTCCCCTTCGCAATACCGCCGATGGCGGGGTTACAGGACATCTGCCCGATCGTTTCGAGGTTGGAGGTAAGCAGAAGAGTGCGGGCCTGAAGCCGCGCGGACATCGCTGCGGCTTCGGTTCCGGCGTGACCGCCGCCGACAATTATGACGTCATAGTCGAGCATGGGGAGAAACTACAAAGCGAGGACCGGCAAAGGCTAGGCCGCAGACGCAGCAGCGGGCCACAGTCAGAGGGGTTTGGGACGATCGGCCGCCTGACTGATCTTTCGAAGCAGACCAAACAATGTCTTGCTGGTCTCCGTTGCGAGGGCCTCGAGCCGTGCAAACTCGGTCGGTCTTATGTAGCCGATATCTCGGGCCATTGTCAGCGCGGTTTGAACTTCGGCGAGCGATCCCCACGCGGTATCAAGAAACTTTCGATAGTCCCTCGTGCCCTTTCGGGCGGATCCCTCGGCGATGTTGAGCGGAATGCTGTAGGACGCCCTGCGAAGTTGATCTGCCAGTCGCTCTTGCTCGAAATCGGGAAAGCACTGCGCCACCTTCGAGCATTCGACGGCCAGTCTTTCGGCATGCTGCCACGCTTTTAGTGTGTGATGATTCGGCATTTCAGGAGGGTAATCGAAAACAGCACAATCACCGAATCATTTCATCTCATCCCGTACCCCGTTAACTCGAGACCGCGGTGCGTCTGCAGCCTAGC
>DASWDA010000043.1:0-50131 GCA_036395695.1 Gemmatimonadales bacterium | reverse complement strand
GTTGAGCAGAGTGGCGGCAGCTACCGTCAACTTGCCGCTGCCGCCCCACGTCGAGGTCGTGAGCGTCAGCCCGGTCGTCGCCGTGCTGAAGTCCTGAGACGCCGCGACCGTCGCTCCCGAGATCGCCAGCGTGCCGCTGCCCCCGATGCTGCCACCGGTGTAGTTCAGCGTGCCGGCGTTGACCTGGAACGTCCGGGCCGCGCCGATCGTGATTGTCCCGCTCGTGGTGAGGCTCGGCGTCGTACCGCCCTGCTGCAGCGTCAGATCGCCGCCGCTCACGTTGATCGTGCCATTGTTCACGTGCGCCGCGCCGGCCCGGTTGATCGTCAACGCCTTGCCGAGTGTCACGGTACCCTGGTTGTTGAGCTCCGCGCCAAGCGTGCGCGTGCCGCCCGCGCCGACCTGCGCATCGATCGTGGCGCCGGCCGCGTTGGTGAGGGTGGCGCTCGGCATATTCAGCACCGCTCCGAACGAGCCCAGCGTGTCCGTCAGCACAATCGCACCATTGTTCGTGAAGCTCGACGCGATCGTCAGGTTCGAGGTGCCCAGCGAGTTGTCACCCTGAATCCGCAGCGTCGCCCCGCTGACGTTGGTCAGCGCGGCGTTGATACTGGTGGTGCCGTGGACGTCGAGCAGCCCCTGGTTTGCGACGGGCGCGTTGATGGTGCTCGATTTCACCAGCAACGTCGCGCCGGGATCCACGGTGAGCGTACCCGTTCCGCCCACCGTCTCGGTCGTGAGGCTGAACGGAACGGTTGCGGTACTCAGGCTCTGCGTCAGCGTGAGGGACCCGCTCGAGAACGTGATCGCGCCAGGACCGGCGATCGAGCCGGCGGTGTACGCGAACGCACCGCCCGAGACCGCGACGCTATCCCCGCTGCCGATGCTGATCGCCGCAGCGTTGGTGAAGCTCGGGGATGTGCCGGTCTGGAGAATCGTGAACTTCGCGCCCCCCCCGCCCCCCACGCCGATTGTACCGGCGTTGATATGCGCGGCCGACGCCTTGTTCAGCGTCAGAGCGTGATTGATCGTCAGCGTGCCCTGGTTGCTCAGCGCGGCGTTCAGCGACCGCGTCCCGCCAGCCCCGACGTCGGACAGGATCGTGCCGCCCGCGGCGTTATCGAGGGCTCCCGTCGTGACCGCGAAGACCGCACCGAACGACCCCAAGGTATCGGTGAGAACGATCGTGCCGTCGTTCGTGAAGCCGTTGGCGACGGTCAGATTTCCCGTCCCGAGGGAGTTGTTCCCCTGTACGCGCACGCTGGCGCCGGCGGCGTTCGTCACGGTGCCGTTCAGGTTGCTCGTGCCCGTCACCGTGAGGGTGCCCTGATTGACGAGCGCAGACGTGATCGTGGTCGTCCCAATCGTCAGCGCCGTGCTCGGCGCGATCGTCAACGTGCCCGCGCCGCCCCACGTAACGGTCGCCAGCTTCAGCGCCGTCGTCGCCGTCGAGAAGCTCTGCGCCGCATTGACCGTGGCGCTCGAAATGTTCAGCACGCCGCCGCTGATCGTTCCGCCGCTGTAAGCGAACGCGCCGCCCGAGACCACGACCGTGTCGCCCGTCCCGATCGGAATCGACCCCCCGCCCGTGTTCGTGAAGCTGGGGCTGACGCCCGACTGCTGGATGGTCAGCCTGGCGTTCACGTTGATCGTGCCGCTGTTGCTGTGCACGGCCGACGTCTTCGTCAGCGCGAGCGGCTGGCTCACGGTGAGTGTGCCCTGATTGTTCAACTGGGCGTCGAGCGAGCGCGTGCCGTTGGCGCCGACTCGGGAATCGATGAGCGCCCCCGCCGAGTTCGTGAGCGTCCCGCTCGTGACATGCAGGCCTGCCCCGGACGATCCGAGTGTGTCGCTGAGCGCGATCGTGCCGTTGTTCGTGAATCCCGAGGCGATCGTCAGATTGGCAGCGCCGAAGGTGTTGCCCTGGATTCGAATGAGTGAGGCGGCGCCAGTCGAGACGGTGCCGTTCAGCGCCGATCCGCCTTCGATGAAGAGGGCGCTCTGGTTGACCCATCCGGCGTTGATCGCGCTGTTGCTCGCCGTCACTTGACCGGCGTTGGTGACCGTGCCCGGTCCGTTCACCGTCGAGCTCGTGAGTGAAACGACGCCGTTCGCGTTGATCTGACTGCCCGCCGCAAGCCCCAGTGTCTTGCTCGAGAACGCGAGGGTCTGCGTGCCGCTCGCCCCGCCGAGCTGCAGGCCGCCAATCGTGTCGCTGACGTCGAACGTCACGGTGTAGGTGCCGGGCAGCGTGATCAGTGCGATGTCGGTCGGTCCGGGGATGACGCCGCCATTCCAGTTCGCCGGATTGCTCCAGTTACCGCCCGCCGCGTTGGCCCAGGCGATCGTGCCCGCCGCGCTGAGCATGTCGAACGCGGCACTCGTCGCAGCCGTAACGCCACCCGCCGCCGCGGTCAGGGTGTAGCCGATCCCGGGCTGATCGATCTGCAGATCGTTGAATGTCGCGACACCGGCCACGGCGTTGTGAGACAGCGTGCCGGTCAGTACACCTGAGCTGGGATTGGTGCCGATCGCGATGGTGACGGAGCCGGTGAACGCCGGCGTCGTGTTGCCGAACGCGTCGCGCGCCGTGACTTCCACCGCCGGCGCGATCGCCGCGCCGAGGAAGGAGGGACTCGGCTGCACCGTGAACGCGAGACGCGAGGCGGCGCCGGGCTTCACGGTCACGAGCGGCGGAGTGCTGCTGACGGCGCTGCCGTTGACGGTGGCGCCGATCGTCGTCGCCGTTCCGGCCGCCAGGCCGGTGAAGCTGGCCGTGTAGACGCCGTTGCCGCTATCCGCGCTCGCGCCGATCGATCCGCTGCTGCTCCCGCCCGACGCACTGAACGCCACCGCGTCGCCACCGATCGTCAGTAGGTTTCCGGCGGCATCCTTCGCCCGCAGCCGCAGTGTGGCAATGGCGCCCGATGCGATCGTGTCGGTCGATGTGGTCAAGACCGACGTGAGCGGCGAAATCGCGCCCGGTTTGACGGCGATGGTCGGCAGCGGGGTCGTGACCGGACTGCCGCCGATCGTCGCCCCGATGGTCGTCTGAGTTCCGGCCAGGATTGCGGTGAACGTCGCCGTGTAGACGCCGTTGCCGCTGTCAGCGCTCGCGCTGATTGAGCCGGTACTCACACCGCCGGAGTGGGCGAAGACCACCGTTGCGCCGCCGGCGGTCAGATTGTTTCCCGACGCGTCCTTCGACTGCAAGCGCAGTTTGACGACGGCGCCCGACGTGATGGTGTCGGCACTGACCGTGAGCACCGACGTCGCAGGTGACGCCGCGCCGGCGGTCACAGTGATCGTGGGAAGCGTCGACGTCACCGTGCTGCCACCGATCGTCGCGTGCACCGTCGTCTGGGTACCGGCGGCAACGGCCGTGAAGATCGCCGTGTAGGTACCGTTGGCGTGGTCGGTCGTCGGACCGACGGTGCCGCCGCTCGTGCCGCCAGTCATCGTGAATACGACGGTCGACCCGCCGGTCGTCAACGCGTTGCCCGCAGCGTCGCGCGCCTGCAGTGTCAGCGTCGCAGTGCCGCCCGAGCCGATCGTGTCATTGGACACGGTGATGACAGATGTGGTGGCCGAGATCACGCCCGGTGTCACAGTGAGCGTCGGAGGCGTCGAAGCCACCGGCGCCGAGTTGATCGTCGCGCCGACCGTCGTCGCCGTTCCCGCGAGAACGCCGGTGAACGTCGCCGTGTACGTGCCGTTGCCGTTGTCGGTCGCCGGCGCAATCGTGCCGGTGCTCGATCCGCCGGTCACACTAAAGACGACGGTCGCGCCGCCCGCCGTCATGTTGTTCCCGGCGCCGTCTTTGCCCTGCAGTGTGAGCGTGACCGTGTTGCCCGACTGCACCGTCCCGCTCGATACCGTGATGACGGACTGGGTCGGGGAAATGGCGCCCGACGTCGCGTTCGCGCTCACGTTCAACGCGGGGACGCTCGGGAACGCGGGCAGTGTCACCTGGAACGACTGGGCGCCGAGCGCCGAGCCCAGCACGGCAGGAACGGTCGCGTGCCCGAGGCTGTCTGCGGTCACGGTCGTATCAGCGGGTGCGCCGCCGGTCGGCCCACGGAAGCGCACGACTGCCCCCGCCACGGGGAAATTGTCGGCCGCGCGAACCTCAACCTGGAGTGGAACGATGAGCGGCTGGCTGACGATGCCGCTCTGGCTGCCGCCTGCGACGAGGACCAGCTGCGACGGAACAGGTTGGAACGTCGCCGTCACCGAGTCCTTGGTGCCGCCGGGGGTGTGGGCGATGACCCAGACGTTGGTCCGCGACGCAGGCGCGCGCAGCGATCCCAGGCTGTTGATGTGGGCGAGCGCGGTATCGCTGGTGCTCCATGCGACGTAGAACTGCGGCACCACCGTGCCGCCCTGGAACGCCTGGACCTGGAAGCGCAGCGAATCGCCGAAGTAGATGAAGGGGGTGCGCGGCGAGATCGCGACGCTGTCGACCCCCGCTCCCGGCCCCACATACGTCGCCACCGGGATCTCGGTCGGCGGTGACGCGAGCCCAGCGGAGACTTCGACGGGAGCGGTGCCCTGAAACAGGGGCACGACTCCCGAGAGCGCCACAATCGAGACCAGCACCGTTTCCGGGGAGGTGACGATCGGAACGCGGATGTCGAGATCGAGCTCCCGGGCGTCGGGCGGCAGGACGACCGTCGTGTCGGCGACGGTGTCGGCGACCGGCCGGACGACCACGAAGCGGACCCGGTCGATGGCGAGGCCGAATGACGCAAGCCCGGAATACGAGGGGAAGATCGGCGCGACCGCGACGCGGGCGTAGTGCAGACCCGGGTCCATTCCGTCACGGCAGGTAGCAGTCGCGAAAAGAAGGCCCAACGCAAGGAGTGCGTGGACCCTGAAAAACCGGACCTTCAACGGCTCACGTCGGGACTTCACAGCGTGCGAATTGGCCTCCGTCCAGACAACCGCTCAAGACGGTATCTTTTGCGGTCATGCGCACTGCACGCCGCACACACGGCTTCACTGAATCGGTGATTCGTGGGATGACCCGCCTCGCCAACGAGCACGGGGCCATCAACCTGGCCCAGGGCTTCCCGAACTTCCCTTGTCCCGACGTCCTAAAAGACGCCGCGGCCCGCGCGATCCGTGATGACGTCAACCAGTACGCCATCACCTGGGGTGCTGCCCGGCTTCGGAACGCGTTGGCCGCGAAGTACCAAGATTGGTACCGCCTGGCCATTAATCCAATGACGCAGGTCACAGTGACCTGCGGAGCGACCGAAGCAATGGCGGCATCACTACTTGGGATCGTCGATCCCGGCGACGAAGTGGTCATTTTCGAGCCGTTTTACGAGAACTACGGGCCGGACGCGATCCTCTGCGACGCGAAGCCGGTCTTCGTCCCGATGCCTGCCGAAGGGCCGATCGACCTCGACCGCCTGGCCACGGCCTTCAGCGCTAAAACGCGGGCCATCATCGTCTGCACGCCCAATAACCCGACCGGCCGCGTCCTGTCCCGGGCCGAGCTCGAGGCGATCGCCGAGCTGTGCCAGCGCCATGACGCGTTTGCCGTGACCGACGAGATCTACGAGCACATCTACTATGAGGGCGAGCACATTCCCATCGCGACGCTGCCGGGGATGGCCGATCGCACGATCACGATCAGCGGCGCCTCGAAGACGTTCAGCATCACCGGCTGGCGCATCGGCACGATCGTCGCGCCCCCCGATGTCACCGACGCGATCCGCAAGGTGCACGACTTCCTCACCGTCGGCGCACCCGCGCCGCTGCAGGAAGCGGTCGCCGTGGCGCTCGAAACACTCGGCGACGATTACTACGAGGGGTTAGCGCGGGAGTATCGGCGGCGGCGCGATATTCTCTGCGCCGGCCTGGTCAACGCGGGAATCAACTGCCGGCCGCCGCAGGGCGCCTACTACGTCATGGGCGACTTCTCGGGCGTCTCAGATCTCCCCGACGACGAGTTCGCCCAGTGGCTGACGGCCGAGCACGGCGTCGCGCCCGTGCCGGGCTCGAGCTTCTACTCGCGGCCGGAGCTCGGCCGGAAGTACGTGCGGTTCGCGTTTTGTAAGACGGATGACATGCTGGAGCAGGCAGTGCAGCGGCTCCAGCGCCTGCGCGACTAGAGTTCCTTCTCGATCTCGCGGTAGCCTTCCACCTGCGCGCTGATGTCGCGCGTGAGGTCGCGCGCGAGCCCCAGGTCTGTCGTCAAACTGTGTACGGTTCCGGTCCCCGCATGCAGCCGCAGCAGATTCAGGCGAATCGTCTCGAGTGCCGCGACGGCATCCGCCAGCCGCTGCTCCACCGCGCCCCGCTCCGCGGTGAGATCGGCGACGATGCGATCGTGCCGCTGAGCGACCGCGGGATCGGTGACATCGCGTTCGACGTTGGCGAGCGCGTCCTGCAGCTCGTCGAGCCGGCTGCGCATGCGCTGGGCGTCACGCTCGAGGCGGTGCACGACGTCGGGTAAATCGCGCAGCTGACGGCGCGTCTCTCGGGGGAGCCCTTCGTAGAGCTGTTCGGCTGCCATGCCGATGGCCAGCTCGGTGGGTCGATGCGTTCCACTCGCTGCGATGGCGTCTTTGCCGCCGAACCGGCTCGCCTGGCGAAGGATCCATCCGCCGAAACGGCTCTTCCAGAACCTGTGCCAGAATTTGCCACCGACGTCGGCGCGCCGCCCCGCCCGCATGACCGCGCCGATTCCCGCGACGCCCCCGATCGAGAACAGCACCCCGCCCAGGGCCGACAGAAAGCCTGAGCCGAGGCTCATGGCCATGAATCCAAAAAACAGCCCGCCCAGCGCGATCCCGCGTGTCAGGACCTCGCCGCGCGGCGCGACCACTCCGTATTCAAACGCGCGCTCTTCGCGGCTCCGTTCTAGCTCGACTTGAAACGCGTAATCGACATCTTGCTGCCCGTAGCCCAGGCGCGTGACTCGCCGCGCCTGCCAGCCGAGCAGCCACAGCGGCCCGGCGACCAGCAGCCCCGCCCCGGCGAGAAGGCCGATACTTGGACTCGACAGCATGCCCACGCCCATGGTCACAACGAACACGCCATACAGGTAGAGCAGCGCCATTCCGACACCGGTCGAGCGACTCCCCTTCACGAACACGCGCAGCGGCGCCGGCACATCGCGGCGCTGCTCCAGGGCCTGGCCCAGCTGCTCCGCGAGTGCGGCCGTTCCGTCCGGCCGGTCGGCACGATCCTTGGACAGGCAGCGATCGATCGCCTGCGCGAGGCGCCGCGGCACGACGGGTGCGATGCGCCCCAGCGCCGGCGCCAGCTCGGTGACCTGCTTCGCCAGCACCTCCGTCGCTTTCTCGCCCTCGAACGGCAACGACCCGGAGAGGATGAAGTAGCCGACGATGCCGAGGGAGTAGAGATCGCTGCGCCCGTCGGTGGCCTCGCCCAGCGCCTGCTCGGGACTCATGAACTCCGGCGTGCCGATCACTTCGCCGCCTGCGAGCGCGCCGGCTCCGGCGACGACGCCCGCAATTCCGAAATCGGCGACCAGCACGCGGCCCGACGCTTCGAGGAGAATGTTGTCCGGCTTCACGTCGCGATGAATGACCCCCTGCCCGTGCGCGTACGCGAGCGCCCAGGCGACGTCGCGCAGCACCCGCGCGGCCTCGGACGGCGCGAGGGGTCCGCGGCGACGGACTCGCTCGGTGAGGGTCTCGCCTTCGACGTACGCCATCGCGAAGAACACGAATTCGCCGATCTCTTCGACCGCGTGAATCGGAATGACGTTGGGATGCGAGAGCTTTGCCGCCGTGCGCGCCTCGCGCAGGAATCGCTCCCGCAGTTTGGGATCCGAGGCCTTCGATGGCGGCAACAGCTTGATCGCGACGGGACGATCGAGCCGCACTTCGCGCGCGAGGTAGACGACTCCCATGCCACCGCGCCCCAGCTCTCGCTCCAGGGAGTAGCGGCCGGCGACCGCCGCCTGAAAATCGAGAAACAGGCGGTCAGGCGCGGGATGCGTCATGACCCTATACTAACGCTCGGCCTCCGGCTCAGGCGGGCGTTTCCGAGCTGCCGAGAATCGAGACGATGGGAGCGGTTTGCTTGAGGCCCACGCCCGCGATCCGGAACAGCCAGCGGCCCGGGGCCCCGCGCCAAAATCGCAGCCGCCGCTCCCCACGCGGGTCGGTGCGTTGTTCGGTGCGGGCGCGCGCCACCGTCGCCGCCAGCAGCGCGGTCACGCCGCCCACGACCGCAATCGCCGGTAGCAGCGCCTCGAGATCCGGCGGCACCGTGATCGCGTCGCTCATGCCGGCGACCGCCGCTCCGGTAACGAGGATGGAGACACGGGCGAGCCACGCGATGGCCCGCTCGAGACCCACGGCGCGCGGACCATAAGCGAAGATCAGCTCCTCGCGGCGCCGAGCCTGCCGCGCGGCGAGCGCCGCAATCAGCTCGCCCCGATTCTGCCCCGCGACGAGCAAGCGCCGCACCCGTGAGATCGCGACGGCGGCCGGCACGATCAGCGCGGCGACGAGGGCCGCTGTCGCGAGGCCGCGCACCATCATAGTGGTCGCGGAGAGCCAGGCCGCGATCGTCGCGGGCAACAGCATCGCGCCGGTCATGAAGGCGTGAATCAGCGCGGGCCCATCGAGGTGCGTGCTGCGCACCAGGAACGCGCGCACCGCAAGCGGGACCGGCGGGGGCTCCACGGCATCCGCGAGCGCCCGCACCAGGCTCGGCGCGTCGGCGAACCGCGCCCACGCCTCCTTCGCCAGGCAGCGATCGACGATCTGCGCTACGCGCGGGGGCACCAACGGGGCCACCGTGGCGAGCGGAGGCGCCGGCTCGGCGATGTGTTGCACGAGGAATCCGGCGTCTGTGGCCGCGCTGAAGGGGAGTTGCCCCGAGAGCACGTAAAAGGCGACGACGCCGAGCGAGTAGAGGTCGCTGCGCGCATCGACCACGTCACCTAGCGCCTGCTCGGGACTGATGAACGCCGCCGTTCCTACAACGCGCCCGCGCGGCGCCGCGGGCCGACCGAGGCGCGCGACCGTGGCGGGGCTCGCGTGGGCAATGCCGAAATCCGAGAGCAGCGCCCGGCCCGTGGCCGCATCGATCAGGATGTTATCGGGCTTGACGTCCCGGTGCACCACGCCGCGCGCGTGCGCGAAACCCAGGGCGTCGCCGATATCGCACAGCAACCGGGCCGCCCGATGGGGATTGAGCGGTCCGACGGTCGCGATGCGCTGGGCGAGCGTGTCTCCCTCGACGTATGCCATCGCGAAGAACACGAAGTCGCCGACTTCGCCGACGGCGTGAATGGGGACGATGTTCGGGTGGGTCAGCGCGGCCACGGTGCGCGCCTCATGCAGGAACAGCCGGCGGTAGGCGTCGTCGACCGCGAGCTCGGGAGAAAGCACCTTGATCGCCACGCGCCGGTCCAGCCGCCGCTCGCGCGCGAGATACACGAATGACATGCCGCCCCGTCCAAGCGGCGCCTCGATTTCGTACGCGCCGGCCAGCGCCGCGCGCACGTCAAGCAGAGTCGGTTCGGTGGGTTCCGTCATCAGCAAACCAGCATACCCTGAGGCGATGCGCAGGTTCGCGTGCGGCAGTCGGGTTCGCGGCTGGACACGTGCGCCATTCTGGGGGCAGATTCTGCCGCCTATGACGAGCACGGCAGCGCCCCACCAGCCCTACATCCCGGCCTCACAGGCGCCCGCTGAGCTGACCCTCCGCGCGATCGTGCTCGGCGTGGTGCTCGGGCTCATTTTCGGCGCGTCGAACGTGTACCTGGCGCTCAAGATCGGCCTCACGGTCAGCGCATCGATTCCCATTGCCGTCCTGTCGATCACGATCTTCCGCTGGCTCGGCCGCTCGACCATCCTCGAAAACAACATCGTGCAGACGACCGGCTCGGCCGCGGATTCGGTCTCGGCCGGGGTCGTGTTTACGATTCCCGCGATTCTGTTGATGGGATACGACCTCGACATCGGCCGCGTCACCATCCTGGCGATCGCCGGCGGGCTGATGGGCGTGTTGATGATGATTCCGCTGCGCCGCGCGCTCATCGTCAAAGAACACGGCAACCTCCCCTACCCCGAAGGCACGGCGTGCGCTGAGGTGCTGATCGCCGGGGAGCGCGGGGGCATCCATGCCAAGACGGTCTTTCAGGCGTTCGGCATCGCGTTTCTCTACAAGTTCCTGATGACGGCGTTGAAGCTGTGGCAGGAGTACCCGGGCAGGGTGATCCGCTCCTACCAGGGCGCCGAGGTGCGCGTCGAGGCGAGTCCGGAGCTGATCGGCGTCGGCTACATCATCGGGCCGCGGATCGCGGGCTATCTGTTCGCGGGAGGATGTCTCGCCTATGTCGTGCTGATGCCGGCCATCAAGCTGTTCGGCAGCGCGATGAACGAGCCGATGTTCGGCACCACCAAGCTGATCCGCGACATGTCGGCGGGCGAGATCCGGGCGGCGTTCGTGTTTTACATCGGCGCGGGGGCGGTGGCCAGCGCCGGCATCATCGCGCTGGCGCGGTCGCTGCCCACGATCGTCGCCGCCTTCCGTGCGGGGTTCGCCGACATGCGCGCGAGCCGGCTCGGCCAGGCGATGGCGGCGAAGCTGCGCACCGACGACGATCTGCCCATCAGCGTGACGGTCATCGGCTCGATCGTGCTGGCCGTCGCGATTGCGCTGATTCCAGGGATCGGCGTGAACCTGCTCGGCGGCATTCTCATCATCATCTTCGGGTTCTTCTTCACGACGGTGTCATCGCGCATCTGCGGCCAGGTGGGGAGCTCGGCGAACCCGATCTCCGGCATGACCATCGCCGCCCTGATCGCGATCTCGTTCATCTTCCTGCTGCTCGGCTGGAACCAGATCGATGACCGCGTGCGCGCCATCTCGATCGCCTGCGTGATCGCCGTGGCAGTCGCGAATGGCGGCAACACATCCCAGGACCTGAAGACCGGATTCCTGGTTGGATCGACGCCCAGACGCCAGCAGATCGCGATTCTCATCGGCGCGATCGGATCGGCGCTGGCCGTGGGCTGGACCCTCACGTTCCTCAATAAAGCCTACAGCTACCAGGTCCCCGAGACACGAGCCGGCTTTGTCGCTCCGGCGAGCGGCACCAGTCCCGACGGCAACGTCGTCGTGCACTCCGAGACGATGTCGCACTTCGGCATCGGGGGCACGGACTCGATCGATAACGCCAGCTATCAGGTGATTCGCGTCTACCTCGAGACGCAGGGCGTGCCTCCCGGCAAGTACCTCGTCGATCCGGCGGCGCACGACATCCGCTACGTGGTGGATCCCGGCATCGGCGGCCGCATTCGCGAATACCGGGGCCATGAGCTGAAACGTCTCGACTCGCCGAAGGCGACGCTGATGGCGCTGATCACCGACGGCATCCTGACGCACAAACTGCCCTGGGGACTCGTGCTCATCGGCGTCTTTCTCACGATTGCCATCGAGCTGATGGGCGTGTCTTCGCTGCCGGTGGCCGTCGGCGTGTACCTGCCGATCACCACGTCGGCGGGGATGTTCGCGGGAGGCGTCGTCCGCTGGCTCGTCGAGCGGCGCGTTCAATCGGACAACCGCTCGTTGGCTGAGATCGAATCGGGTCCGGGCGTGTTGTTCGCGAGCGGCTTGATCGCGGGCGGCGCCATCTGCGGCATCGCGGTCGCCGCGATCGCGGGTTGGGGAAGCACGCGCGGCAAAGCCGCGGACTGGCTCGCCGAGGCCGTGCCGCTGTATCACCAGCTGGGCTGGTTCGCGACGTCGGCGATCGTCGGTCTCATCATGTTTTCGATTCTCGGCGTCTTGCTCTACCGCACGGGCCTGCGCAAACAGTAAACACCATTACGACATCAAAAAGACAGCGAGGGACCATTAAGACCGTCGCATTCCTGAAGCAGCTGCTCGACACGGCGGGGCCGTCGGGGTTTGAGCAGGCACCGGGCCGCGTCTGGCGCAAGGAGGTCGAAGGCTTCGCCGACGACGTCCGCGCCGACGTGCACGGCAACTCCGTGGCCGTCCTGAACCCCAAGGGCAAACCGCGGGTGATGTTCGCCGGCCATATCGACGAAATCGGCCTCCAGATCACCCACATCGACGAAGACGGCTTTCTCTACTTCAGCGGCATCGGCGGCTGGGACTCGCAGGTACTCGTCGGGCAGCGTGTGCTGATCCTGAGCCGCGAAGGCCCGGTGCACGGCGTGGTGGGCAAGAAGGCGATCCACCAACTGAAGAAGGAAGAGCTGGACCGTGTGACGAAGGTGATCGATTTGTGGATCGACATCGGCGCGGCCAACCGTGACGAGGCGGCCGCACGAGTCCGGATCGGCGACCCGGGCGTCCTGGATAGTCGGGTCGAGGAGTACCCCAACGGCCGGATCGTCTCGCGGAGTCTCGACAACCGCATCGGCGCGTTCGTCGCGGCGGAGGCGATGCGCCGGCTGGCCCAGGCGCGGCCCAAGCACGCCGCCGTGTTTTCCGTTGCTTCGACCCGCGAGGAAATTGCGTGGACGGGAAGCGGCGCCCGTACAAGCGCGGTTGGCATCGAGCCCGATGTCGCCGTCGTGGTGGACGTCACGCACGCGACCGACTATCCCGGCGCCGACAAGAAGCATTCGGGCGACCACAAGCTGGGGGGAGGTGTGGTCCTGAGCCGTGGCTCGTCCGTGAGCGCCGTCGTGTTCGATCTGCTGGTGGACTGCGCCGAGCAGGCCAAGATCCCGTACACGATCCAGGCGGCGCCCCGCGACACCGGCACCGACGCGGATGCGATTTACAACGCGATGCGCGGCATCCCGACGGGGCTCGTGAGCGTGCCCAACCGCTACATGCACAGCCCGAATGAGATGGTGGCACTCGAGGATCTCGACCGCGCGGCCGACCTGCTGGCGGAGTTCGCGCGCCGGCTCGCGCCGGGCATCGACTTCATTCCGCAATAGAAAAGACAGGGCCCCGGCGAACTGCCCGGGGCCCTGCGTTTTGGTCAGGAGTCTACGGTTGGCTACTGCAGCATCTCTCCGAAGTGTCCAGGGAACATCTGCTGGAACGTACCGCTGAACGTCCACGTGTAACCCGAACCACCACATCCTGTGCCACCAACTGGGATCGTCTGCGTATACCCGCCCTGCGACTGGAGACACAAGCTGTACGTCGTGTTGCCAAGGTTCTGGAACATGTACTTCCCATCCGCATCGGTGGTCGCCGTAGCCAAAACCTGGCCATTCCACCACAGCTGGACGGTCCACCCTTCTAGGCCCATCTCACCGGAAAACGGATCGCGAAGACCGTCGCCGTTGAGATCCTCGAACACAATGCCGTTCGCGAAATTGACCCCGGTCGGCGGGCTTTCAGGTGGCGGCGGAGGCGGCGGTGGCGGCGGCACCGGAGCCGGAGGCGGCGGCGGAGGTGGCGGCACCGGAGCCGGAGGAGGCGGCGGCGGCGGCGGCACCGGAGCCGGAGGCGGCGGCGGAGGCGGCGGTACCGGAGCCGGAGGAGGAGGCGGCGGCGGCAAAGGAGCCGGAGGAGGCGGCGGCGGCACAGGAGCGGGCGCAGGCGGAGGCACCGGCGCCGGGCACTTGTTGGCCTGGGCCGCCGCGACCGCAGCCGCACCACTCCGGCTGCTGCCGTTCTGGCCAGCCTGGGGCGTGTTCTTACACTTGTTGGCCGCGCTCTGACCCTGAGCCGCAGCCGCTACGAGCGGCAGCGCCAAGAGTCCGACTAGGGCCAAAACCACACGAACGCTTTTCATGATCTCTCCTGACCGAGAGGTCGTTGGGTACACGAACAGCACCCAGCGTACGGGCAAGAACCGCACCGACCGCTGGCGAGCTGGCGTAAGTAGTTATTGGGGTGTTACATACGAGATCGACTCGGTGTAGAATCGGCCCGTGCTGCTGGCTGGTAATTTGACGTTGCGTTATGCGGTTTTTCGTGCGAAATGCAACTACTTTCGCTTCAGATCCGCAAGTGCTGACTGCGCCGCCGCCCGCACCTGTTTGTCGCCGTCGTCGGTGAGACCTTCGAGTGTGCCGATCGCCGCCGGTGTCGCCGCGAGCCGGAGCGCTTCCACCGCCGTCGCGCGCAACGCCGCCGGCTTTCTCCCGAACAACCGGCCACCCGGCTGCGCGAACTTGATGAGCGCCTGCACCGCCGCAGTGCTGCCGATCCGTCCCAGCGCGAGAATCAGCTCGCGTTCCACCGCTTCGTCGGTCTCTTCCTCCATCGCGACGACGAGCGCCATCGCGAGAGCGGCGGACTTGCGGCCGCCCACGCCGAGCGCCGCCTGGATCCGGACTTCGGGCGACTTGTCGCGCAGCGCCCGGCGGAGCGGTTCGGCCGCCGCGCTCGATCCGATCTTCGCCAGTGCCAGCGCGACGGCCTTGCGGACCCGTTCGTCGTCGTGCTCGAGCTGCTGCGCCAACGCGGGCACGGCTTCCTCGAGCACCAGCTCGCCGGCGAGCTCCGCCACGTTGCGCACGACGAACCACTGGTGGTGCCCCAGCATGTGCACCAGCTGATCGGTCCCTTCCTTCATTCCGGTGAGCGCCATGAAAATCCCGCGACGCTCCTCGATGGTCGGCGCGGCCACGAGCAGATCGAGCAACACCTCGACGCCGTCCTCCCCTGCCCTGCGCAGCACCAGCAGCGAGTCCTCACGGTCGGTCGGATGGTTCGCCACCTCGGCGATAGCCTCGAGCAGCGCCTTGTTGTACATCCGCTTGAGCGCGATCGAATATTGCCGCCGCCGCGACGCGTCGCTCACTTGCTGCTCGGCGCGAACGATCCCCGCGACAATCATCAGCGCCTGCGTCGTGCGGTTCGCCTTCATGGCGGCCTCGAGCTGGCGGCCGAGGATGGCGAGCAGCTCGCCGACATGCGGTCCGTCCGGTTTTTCCTGCAGCTGGGCGATCAGATCGGACGTCGTGCGGGTCGCGGCGGCAGCCGGAGAGAATCCAATGTTTTGCGCGGCCGTTTCTCGAAGGATCTCCGGAGTATCCTCGTCACGCGTCGGTTCCTTGGAGGACGGGGGCGCGGGCGGGGGCACGTGCGGCGGCGGTGGGGCGCTGACAGGAGCAATGGGTGTTCCGAACACGAATGTCTGCATCCTGACGGAGACGCGGGTGGTTCCACTCCCCCGCAGGCGCGACGCGATGTCTTCGTCGCCTGGCTGCTCGGCGAGCACGCGCAGCAGCTCGAACACCTCGGAGAGCGGGGGATCGGCCGAAATCGCGATTTCCTTCACGGAGTGAAATTCGAGCCGCTGCAGCAGCGTGGCACCATCGACCACCGCGCTATTCACCCACAGGCGTCCATCCTGAACTGCGATGGTCACCGCTTCGCTCTTCAGCAGACCGGCCAACGTCCGGAATTGCGCCTTCTGCTCCCCTTTTGCCCCCGGATCGCGAAACAGATCCAGGGTACGCTCAAACAACGCCGCAAAGTCCTGCGATGTAGCCATGGGGGCCCCAATGTAACACGCTTCCGATGCCCCGCCGCCCGAGCTAGAGTACCGCATGCTCATCCCGCTTCTCCTTGCGGCCACCCGTCTGGCGAGCCTGCAGCAGGACACGCTGTCGTCCGCGTCGCGGCGCGTGCTTAGCGACGTACAGTTTCTGGCCGACGATCGCCAGGAAGGCCGCGGCATTGGCTCGGCGGGGTTAGAGCGCGCCGGCGCCTACATCCGCCAGGGCTTCAAGCGAGCGGGGTTGCGAGTCTCCTTCCAGAACTTCGCGATTCCGCGAGATGCGCCGGCGGTGCTCCATACCGCGCTTGGGGGGACGACCACGCGCAATGTCGTCGCGGTGATCCCCGGGACATCACGCACGCTACGCGGGGAGGTCGTTGTCGTGGGCGCGCATTACGACCACCTGGGGCTCGGTGGCTTTGGCGCGCTCGATCCCGATTCCACGGGCCGGGTGCACAATGGCGCCGACGACAACGCGTCGGGCACGGCGGCGCTTTTGGAGATCGGGCGCCAGCTCGCCCACCGCCAGCCGGCTCGTACGGTCGTGCTGGTGGCCTTCAGCGGTGAGGAGCTGGGCACACTCGGTTCGTCGTACTTCGTGCAGCACCCGACGCCGGAGCCCATCGATTCGCTGTACGCGATGCTCAACCTCGACATGGTGGGGCGGCTCCGGAACGCGCGCCTCCTGGCCCTTGGCGCCGGGACCGCCCGTGAATTCCCCGCGCTGCTCGATTCCCTGAATACGCCGCCGCGCTTCGATTTGCGCGCCTCAGGGGACGGCTGGGGGCCAAGCGATCACGCCGTATTCTTCGCGACGCGGCACCCGGTGCTGCATTTCTTCACCGACCTGCACGAGGATTATCACCGCACGACCGACGACTGGGACAAGCTCAACGTCTCAGGGATCGTGGAGGTCGCGCAGTTCGTCGCCGATCTCGCGTTGGCATTGGCGAATCGCACCGGGCCCCTCACGTTCGTGGATTCACCTCGCCCGCAGGCGTCCGCCGGCGGCTCGGGCTACGGCGCCTACCTCGGCACGATCCCCGACATGAGCGGTGGCGGAGTGTCGGATGGCGTGCGCATCACGGGTGTGCGGGCCGGCAGTCCGGCAGAGCAAGCCGGCCTGATGGCCGGTGACGTGATTACGGCGATCGGCGCGAAGCATATCGCCAACCTGTACGACATGACGGACGCCCTGCGCGCTCACCAGCCCGGCGACACGGTGGTGATTGTGAGCCGGCGTGACGGTGTCGAGCGCCGGGCGACCACAGTCCTGGGGAAACGCGGCACATGACGACCAGCTCCGCTCCCCCCCCTGAAGCTGGAAAGTTGGTGCGGGCGCTGCGCGCCGCGCACCTGCACGACGAGGGACGCGAGGCGTTGCTGCGGATGGCGTGTCAGCGCATCCAATCGTGGGGTCCGCCTTACACCTCCGTCTACGCCTACATGCTGCACGGCGACGAGCTCGTGCTCGAGGCGTATGCCGGCCGCGACACGGAACACACGCGCATCCCGGTCGGAAAAGGTGTGTGTGGCACTGCGGTCGCGGAACAGCGGGACCAGAACGTGCCCGACGTCAGTGCGCTCGGGAATTATCTCGCCTGCAACCTGTTCACCAAGTCCGAGCTGGTGGTCCTGATCCGGCGCGGTGACTCGATCCTCGGCCAGCTCGATATCGACTCGGACGTGCCGAACGGCTTCGGCGAGCGCGAGCATGCCGACGTGAAGGAAATCGCCGACGCGCTTGCCGTGCTGCTGTAGTGCAGCTGTTCACGCGTCGGGTCGGCAGCGGTCCGCTGGTTGTCGTGCTGCACGGTGGTCCCGGCGCCAGTCACGACTACCTGCTGCCGCAGTACGACCTGCTCGCCACCCGCCGCTCTCTCCTTTATTACGATCAGCGTGGCGGCGGGCAATCGCCCGTCCCGCGCGATATGCCGGTCGGATGGCGGGAGCATGTCGCGGACCTGGAAGACCTGCGGAATCAGCTCGGACTCGACCGGCTGACCCTGTGCGGCTACTCCTGGGGCGGTCTGCTCGCCGTGCTCTACTTCCTCGAGCACCCGGAGCAGATCGAGCGGCTGGCGCTCGTCTCGCCCGCATCGCTCAGCGCCGAATATCGGCGCCAGTTCGAGGCCGAGTTCGCGCGCCGCATGGCGGCCCCGGAAATCAAGCGCGAGCGCGACGCACTGCGGTCGAGCGGTCTGCAAGGGCGCGATCCCGCGGCCTACCAGCGGCGCGCGTTCGAGCTCTCGGTTGCCGGTTATTTCCGCGATTTCCACGACGCCAGGAACCTCACGGGGTTTCGCGTGACCGCGCGGACTCAGCAAGCGGTGTGGGAGAGCCTCGGCCAGTTTGATCTGCGGCCGCAGCTCCAAGCGGTCACGTCCCGTTTCCCCATTCCCCCTTCCCTGATTCTTCACGGGACCTTCGACCCGCTTCCGATCGCTGGCTCCCGCGAGCTGGCCGCGCTCCTGCAGGCACGGTTCACGGAGCTGCCGGTCGGACACTGCCCGCACGTCGAAGCAACGGAGGATTTCGTCCGAACGCTGGACGACTTTCTCCCCAGCGCATGAGACCGACGCCCTTCGCGCTCGCTTTTGCCGAGATCGAGTCGCGATTTCCAGCGATTGCCGACGCACTCCAGCAGGACGGCGCTGCCGCCACGGATCGAGATCGCTTTGTGCTGCTCGAACCCGTTGGCCGGTTGCTCAAGGAGATCGTTCCGGAAGACGCCGGCGCGGACGCGCTCGAGGTGCACGTGCTGTTGCTGCATCACGCGTATCTGTTCTGGGCCGCCAAGCAACAGGTCCATGAGATCAGCGAACAGGCACTCCGGCTGGCCATCGACGCGACGCACATCACGACGCAGCTCCCCCAACCAGCGCTGTACTTGCAGTTGCCCGAGCTCCGTGTGTGGGGCGCTCCGAATGAAGACAGCCCGCCGGAGCCGCTCGATGGCATGTTCGTGAGTGAGACCGGTGCGGCCGGAGAGATCGCCGTGCTGGCGATCTTCGGGATGCGGCCGGACCGGCCGGGGTTCAGTGCGGTGGGGCTGGAGGGCCGAGCAGACTCGATCGAAATCGCGGCGGCACGCGACGATGGGAGCGCACCGTTCGGTCCGCGGCTCGCGGGTGGGACAGCGGCCGGGTTGTACTCCGTCGCCAACCCCGGCGAGTTGCTCCTGCTCACGTGCCGCCTCCTCACGCTGCTAGATTCCGGCTAACCCATGAAGACGAAAGTCGCGGCGACCGAACGCAAGGCGCGGGCGCGGAAGATCATCGCTCGCCTGAAGCGCGAGTATCCGGACGCGACGTGCGCGCTGCACCATAGCAGCGCCCTCGAGCTCGTCGTTGCGACGATTCTCTCCGCACAATGCACCGACGCGCGTGTCAACATGGTGACGCCACACTTGTTCACGAAATACCGCACGGCTGCCGACTACGCCGCCGCCGATCCCAGAGTTCTGGAAGCAGAGATTCAGTCCACCGGTTTCTTCCGGAACAAGACCAAGTCGATCATCGGGATGGCGCAGGCGCTCGTCGAGCGGCATGGCGGCGACGTGCCGCAAACGATGGAAGAGCTCACGGCTTTGCCGGGCGTGGGCCGCAAGACGGCGAACGTCATCCTCGGCACCTGGTTCAAGCAGAACGAGGGCGTCGTCGTGGACACCCATGTCCATCGGCTCAGCCGGCTGCTGCGGCTGACCCGTCAGGACGATCCGGTGAAAATCGAACAGGATCTGATGGAGATTGTGCCGCGCGCTGATTGGACCTGGTTCTCGCACACCCTCATCCAGCACGGTCGCAGCGTCTGCATCGCACGACGACCGAAATGTGCTGATTGCGTTTTGAATCGGTTATGTCCGAGCTCTACTGTATGATGCCACGTTACACGACGGCACGACTGCACGTCGGCACGCCGACGAACGTTATGCCCACGAACAACGTGCCGACGTGCCAACGTGCCGACGTGGGCGTATGAACGCACCCCTTCCGCCGGTGGATCGCTCCAGCCTTATCGCTACACGTCGCGACATCCACCAACATCCCGAGCTCGGGTTCGAGGAGACGCGCACCGCGAACCTGATCACCGACCGCTTGCGCGGCCTGAACTACCAGGTCACGCCGGGCATCGGAAAGACCGGCGTGGTGGGTCTCAAGAAGAATGCAGGACGCTGCGTGCTGCTCAGGGCCGATATGGATGCGTTGCCCGTCGAAGAGGCCAACGCCGTTCCCTATCGCTCGCAGCAGCCGGGGAAAATGCACGCCTGCGGCCATGACGGGCACGTCGCGATCGGCCTCGAGGTGGCGCGCCGCCTCGCGCCGCTCGACCTCACCGGCAGCGTGAAGTTCGCGTTCCAGCCTGCCGAAGAGGTGTCGAACGGCGCGCAGGCGATGATCACTGATGGCGTGCTCGAGAAACCCAAGGTCGATGCCGCCTTCGGCCTTCATCTCTGGAACGACCTGCCGGTCGGCACCATCGGCATCATGGCGGGGGCGGTGATGGCCTCCGTCGATCAGTTTGAGATCGAAATCCTGGGTCGGGGCGGCCATGCCGCCGCCCCGCACCAGACGATCGACCCGGTGCTGGTTGCGGCGCATGTCATCACCGCGTTGCAGAGCCTGGTGTCCCGGCGGCGCGATCCGCTCTGTGAGGCGGTAGTGTCGGTGACGGAGGTGCACGCGGGCCGTGCGTTCAACGTGATACCGGACCGCGCCCAGCTGCGCGGCACGGTGCGGACGTTCGGAGGCCACTTCTTTGAGGATGCGCCGCGGTTGGTCGCGGAGACGGCAGGCGGCGTGGCGGCAGCGTTCGGGGCCCAAGCCAGCGTGGCGTACCGCCGCCTGAGCGCGCCCCTCATTAATAATGAGGAGTTGAGCGCATTGATGCGCGACGTCGCCGCCGACCTGATCGGCGCGGGCAACGTGCGCCAGGGCGTGCGCACGATGGGGGGCGAGGACATGGCCTTCTTCCTCGCGAGTGTCCCCGGGTGCTTTGCCTTCGTTGGGTCGGCACCCAAGGGGGGCCGAGCCTCCCCGCATCACAGTCCGACGTTCGACATCGATGAGGAGTCGCTGGTGATCGGCGCGGAGCTGCTCACGCAAACCGCCATCCGGTACCTGGACTAGGCTTCGTGCCGTCCAATCAGCTGGCCGCCGAGCAGTCCGCGTACCTCAAATCCGCCGCTCATCAACCCGTTCATTGGTCGTCCTGGGGCGACGCGGCGTTTGCGCGCGCCCGCGCGGAACAGAAGCCGATTCTCCTCGATATCGGCGCCGTCTGGTGCCATTGGTGTCACGTGATGGACGGCGAGTCCTACGAAGATGCGAGCGTCGCCGAGGTCTTGAATCGCGATTTCGTGTGCATCAAAGTGGACCGCGACGAACGGCCCGACGTCGACGCGCGCTATCAGCGCGCCGTCCAGGCGCTGAGCGGACAAGGCGGCTGGCCGCTCACGGCGTTCCTCACGCCCGACGGGGAAGTGTTCTTTGGCGGGACGTACTTCCCGCCCGACAACAATGCGTACGGCCGACCGGGCTTTCGGCGCGTGCTGATGGAGATCGCGCGCGCGTTCCGTGAGGAGCAGGAGCGCGTGACCACGAACGCCCGCGCGATTCGCGAGCACGTCGTGCAGACCCTCGACGAGGCGAAGCCCGGCGCGGTGAGCTCCGATCTCGTCAGCGGCGCCGCCGACCAGATGGCTCGCCTGTTCGACGTGCGCTACGGCGGCTTCGGCTCCGCGCCCAAGTTTCCGCATCCGGCGGCGATTGAGTTCATGCTCGCGCGCTGGCACGACGGTCAAGGCGGCCTCGCCTGGCAACGCGAGATCGTCGACAAGACCCTCTCGGGAATGGCGCGCGGCGGCGTCCGCGACCACCTGGGCGGCGGCTTTCATCGCTACGCGGTGGACGAGCGCTGGATCGTCCCGCACTTCGAGAAGATGTCATACGACAACTCCGAGCTGCTGCGCGCCTACCTCTCGGCGTACCAGGCGCTCGGAACGCCGCTCTTCAAGGAAGTCGCAACCGGCATCGTGGATTGGGTGCTCGAGGTCATGGCCGACAAGGACCAGGGAGCGTTCGCGACGTCGCAAGACGCCGACCTGACGTTCGGCGATGACGGCGACTACTGGACCTGGACGAAGCAAGAGGCGAGCAGCGCGGTGACGGAGCGCGAAGCCGCGGTCGTCGCGAGTGTGTTCGACATCCAGGAAACGGGGGAAATGCACCACAACCCACAGAAGAACGTGCTGTGGTGGAAGCAGGATCCGTCGAGTGACGACGAGTGGCCGGTGCTGCGCGCCGGGCTGAAGAAGCTGAAGGCCGCCCGTGATCGCCGCACGGCGCCGTTCGTGGACCGGACCGCCTACGTCAACTGGAACGCGATGATGGCGGGAGCATTTCTGCAGGCCGGCGCGGTGCTCGATCGGCCGGAATGCAACGAGTTTGCGCTGCGGGTTCTGGAGCGCATTTGGAACGAGGCGTGGGATGGGAAGCGCGGGATGTCGCACGTGTTGGGCAGGCCAGAGCCGCGCGGCATGCTCGATGACAACGTGCAGGCCGCCGCGGCGTTCCTCGATGCCTATGAAGCGACTGGCGCGTCGAGCTGGCTCGAGCGCGCGACGCATGTAATGACGTACTGCGACACCGCCCATGCCGATGCCGGCACAGGGAGGGGGGGCTATTTCGACATCGCCACAACGAACGGCACGGCGTACCTCGCGACGCGGGCCAAGCCGGTTCAGGACGCGCCGACTCCCTCACCCAACGGTGTCGCCGCGCTCGTGCTCGCGCGCCTCTGGGCGCTGACCGACACGGGCGAGTGGCGCGAGCGGCTCGATCGCCATCTCGCCGCGCTCGCCGGGAGCGCGCGGGAATTGTCGCTGTACGGTGCCACGCTGCTGCGCGCCGTGGATTGGGCGGTGCACCCGATGACGCGCATTGACGTCAGGGGCCCCTCGGGCGACGGGCCAGCGTGTGCTATGCACTTGCTCGCGCTGCAGACCTATCGGCCCCGGAAGGTGGTCGTGCGCGCGATCGCGGCCGCGCCCGCCGCGACGGTCTGCGTGGGAACCACGTGCTCGATGCCCGTGTCCACACCGGAGCAGCTCGCCAGGCTGCTGGAGGCGTGAACCGCCGCACGCTCGGCCGCACCGGACTCTCCGTCAGCGAAATCGGTTTCGGGGCCTGGGCAATCGGCGGCAACGGATTCGGCAATTCGTACGGCCCGACCGACGACGCGGAGTCCACTCGCGCGATCCGTCGCGCATTCGAGCTCGGCTGCAACTTCTTCGACACGGCGGACGTGTACGGGCACGGACACTCCGAATCGCTACTCGGCGAGGCGCTCGAGGACGTGCGCGATCAGGTTGTCCTCGCGACCAAGGTCGGCGCCGACTTCTACAAACCCGACCTGCGTCTCGACTTCACGCCCGGATACCTGCGCTTCGCGGTGCAACGCTCGCTCGAGCGTCTGCGCACCGACCACATCGACCTGCTCCAGCTGCACAATCCGCCCCTGAGCCTGATTTCCCGGGCGGGCACGTGGGAGCCGCTGGAAGAGATGAAGCACGAAGGGCTAATCCGGTTCTATGGACTGTCCGTTCACCCGCCCGAGGAGGGCGTGGCAGCCGTTCAGGCGACCATGCCTGACACGGTCCAGATCGTCTACAACTTGGCGCGGCGCGAAGCCGAGGACACATTCCTAGCCACGGCGCAGGCGGCGAACGTGGGCGTCATCGCGCGCGAGCCGCTCGCCAACGGCTTCCTCGCCGGACGGTACAGCGCCGCCAGCACCTGGGAGCACGGCGACATCCGCAGCCGCATGCCGCGGCCCTACGTCGCCCAGCTCTGCGCGCTGGGCCAGCGCGTGCGCGAGTTGGCTGAGCAGTCGGGGATGACCGCGGCGCAGCTGGCGCTCAAGTTCGTGCTCGACCGCACGGAGATCGCGTGCGCGATCGTGGGGATGAAGACGGTGCAGCAGGTCAAGGAGAACCTCAACTAGAGGGGTGTGGATGCCGAACAAGAAAGCGGTGATCGAGACCAAGAAGGGCACGATCGAGGTCGAGCTGTTCGCGGATGAGGTGCCCGGCACCGTCGCGAATTTCGAGAAACTGGCCAATGCGAGCTTCTACGACGGCACCAAATTCCATCGCGTGATTCCGAACTTCATGGTCCAGGGCGGCGACCCCTACTCGAAGACCGGCAAGGGGCCGGTGGGAACGGGCGGGCCCGGTTACACCATCAAGTGCGAAACGCAGAAGAACACGCACAAGCACGTCGCGGGCACACTGTCGATGGCGCATGCGGGCAAGGACACCGGCGGCAGTCAGTTCTTCATCTGCCACTCCCCACAACGGCACCTGGACGGCGTGCACACCGTGTTCGGGCAGGTCACCAAGGGCATGGACGTCGTCAACGCAATCAAGGGCAACGACGAGATTACTTCGATCCGCGTCTCATGATGGGAGGCTTTTCATGCTTGCGCTGCTGTTGACGCTGGCGGTTGCCGTCCAGGATTCAGGATCCTTCATCACGAGGCTCGGCAACGACACGGTCGCGATGGAGCAATACGCGCGCACCGCAACGCGGCTGCGGGGCGAGTATGTGATCCGCACGCCGCGGAGTTTGCATCGCATCTACACGTTCGACCTGAATCCAGACGGCTCGATTCGCCGCTTTGAGCTGGTGACCCACAACATCGGCGGTGGGCCCGGGCCGATGGAGACGAAGATGTCTGTCGATCTCGCTGGCGACACCGCAGTCATGGTGTCGCCCCGCGGCGACAGCACCGTGACGTCGAAGCTCGCGGTCCCCCGCGGCACGTTCCCGTTCCAGTTCTATGTCTACGGTCTGATGGAGCAGATGGGCCGGTGGGCACGCGGCACCGGGAAGGACAGCGTCAGGTTCAGCGCGCTCTACTCTGCCGATCGAACAAGCGGCGGCTACGTCAAGAAACGCGGCGGGGACACACTGGTCTTCATGTTCGATGATGGCCAGCTCGCAGGCGTCGGACCCTTCACGTTCGGGCTCGATCGCCAGGGTCATCTTACGTGGCTGACCGGAAAAGGCAGCACGCTGCAGGTCGAAGTCCAGCGCCTTGCCTCCGTGCCGATGGCAAAGGCTGGTCCGATGTTCGCAAACCGTCCGCTCGGTCAACTGTCGGTGCGCGATACCGCACGCAGCAGCGTCAGCGGCACCGAGGTATGGGTGGACTATGGCCGGCCCCAAAAGCGCGGGCGGGAGATCTTCGGCAACGTGGTGCCGTGGAATGCGGTGTGGCGCACCGGCGCCAATGCGGCAACGCAGTTCAGCACCATGTCCGACCTCGTGATCGGCGGTGCAACGGTGCCGGCGGGCAAGTACACCCTCTGGACCCTGCCCACGCCGACCGGCTGGAAACTCATCATCAACAAAGAGACCGGGCAGTGGGGCACGGAGTATCACGCCGAGCAAGATCTCGTGCGCGTCGACACGAAGGTCGAAACGCTGCCCGCTCCGGTCGAGCAGCTCGTGATTGCGTTTGAACCGGGATTGCTGACCTTCACGTGGGACAAGACGCGAGTCTCCGTGGCCGTGGCGAAGAAATAGATGCATCTCGATTTCGCGGTCGTCGCCGATTACGCGCTGGTCGACCAGACGGGCAAGATGTCCGTGCTCGGCATCTTCCAGCACATCTGGGTGCCGCAGTTTCCGGCGATGCATCCGCGCTTGCACCTGGTGCTCCGCCTGAAAGGCAGACGCACCGAAGTCGGAGAGCATCAGGTGCAGATCAAGCTGCTGGATGATGCAGACGGGGAGCTGCTGGGCGGCTCGGGCACCGTGAACTTTGCCGAGCCGCCAGCCGGCGTCACCGAGATCGAGGCGGCGGCGGTTCTGGTGTTCGACGTGCCGTTCCCGCGCGCGGGGCAGTACCGCTTCGAGATCACTGTGGACGGCGAGCGCAAAGCCAACGTCCCGATCACCGTGTCGCAGATGCCCACGGCGCCCGCGCAGCCTCCCTCGGCACCCCAGGCTCCCGGTTCCTAACTCCAGCCCCCGCCTCGGCGCCTACGTGCGGCTGCCGGTGTTGCTCCTTGCCGCCGCGCTGGCGCTGGGATTCGACCTCGGTGGCTATCCGCTGTTCGATCCCGACGAGGGGCGCAACGCCGAAGTCGCGCGCGAGATAGCCGCGACCAACGATTACGTCCTGCCACACCTCGACGGACTCCCCTACCTCGACAAGCCGATCGTCTATTTCGCGGCCGCCGCCGCGAGCATGGAAGTCCTCGGGCCAACCGAGACGGCCGCCCGCCTGCCCGCGTATCTGTTCACGCTCGCGACGCTGGCCCTCGTGGTCGTATTTGTCCGGCGCCGCTGGGGCGCCGATGCCGCCTGGCTCGCGGCGCTCGCGCTCGCGACGATGCCGCTCGTCCTGGCGTACGCGCGCGCCACGATCATGGACAGCACGCTCTCGTTCTGCACGACACTGGCGATTCTCGCGTTCTGGGATGAGCGGCCGGTGCTCGCCTGGGCCGCGATCGGGCTGGGATCAATAACCAAAGGACCGGTGGCGATCTTGATCCCGCTCGGCACGCTGATCCCCTACGCGCTCCTCACGGGGCGGCCGGTGCGGCGGCTCTTCCCCCTGGCAGGCCTCGGCGTGTTTGCCGTCGTGGCGCTGCCCTGGTTTCTCGCGGTCGCACACCGCATCCCCGAATTCCCGCACTACGTTTTCGTGCGCGAGACATTCGAGCGCGTGACGACGACTCGGTTCCACCGCACCGCGCCCTTCTGGTACTATTTCCCGATGGTTCCCGTCGCCGCGTTCCCCTGGATCGTGCCGGCCCTCGCGCGCTGCACCAACTGGCGCTGGGCATGGCTCGCGCGCCGGGTCAACCCACACGCGCAGGAATCGATATTCCTGACGTGCTGGGTCCTGGGGCCGCTGCTGTTCTTCACGCTGAACCAGTCGAAGCTGCCGCAGTACATGCTCCCGCTGATGCCGCCGTTCGCATTGGCGGCGGCGCGCATCCTGACCCGCGACGCGACCGAGTTGGGCGGAGGAATCGCGGTGGCGCGGAAGGCCTACGCCACAATCGCGGCGACGTTCGGCGTCGCGCTTGCGTTGCTGACCGTGTGGCTGCCCGTGCCGCTCAGCTTGACGCCCGCCGAACGCGCCGCCATTCCCCCCACCGCGCTCGCGCTGGGGATCGCCTTGCTCGTATCGGCCACGATGGTGTGGTATGCCGGCCGCGCACCCGCGCATCCCCGTCCTGCGCTCGCCGTGATGGGGTATGCGCTCACGGTAATTGTGATGCCGATCGTCTCCGGCCGCCTGCTCGGGGCCGTCAGCGAGGATCGCTCCGCGGCCACGTTGGCTCGCGTCATTCAGAATGTCAGGCCGAGGGCGGGGAGCGCCCAGGAGGTCGAGGTGGTGGGGGTGTCGGCATTTCCGACCTCCCTGCCCTTCTATCTGAGGCGCCCAATTGCGGTCGCCACGGCCAGCGCGCAGGAGCTGACGAGCAACTTCATCGTCGACTACCAGGACCGGTTCCGCGCCGACAGCACCTCGCCGCTCAAGCCGGCCGACTACTGGCGCGAGCGCGCGCGGACGTGCCGGACACCGACCGTCTTCGTGGTGCGCGCCAACGACGCGCGCCGGCGCGCCGAGCTCGACCCGGTGCTCCCGCTGCTCGCCGTCGAGGGCCAGTACGCGGCCTACGGACCATGTGCGGCATCTTCGGCGCGATAGCCCGCGGGGACGCGCCACTGCGGTACCCGGACGCGCTCGCCCGGATGGCGGCGTCGCTCCGCCACCGCGGGCCGGACGGCGAACGCATCGTGGGGCACGAGCGCGCCCGCATCGGCGCGCGGCGGCTCGCCATCATGGATCTCACGACCGGCGATCAGCCCTTCCAGAGCCCCGACGGCAAGATCTGGATGGTCTGCAACGGCGAGATCTACAACGCACCGGCGCTGCGCCGCGAAGCGTCTGCATGGGGTTATCCGTTCCGCTCGCGCGGCGACATCGAAACCATCGTCCCGTTTTACGATCGGCTTGGACCCGGCGCGGTCGCCCGACTCGAGGGGATGTTCGGCCTTGCCGTCTGGGATGAGGAGCGCCGGCGCCTGGTGCTCGCGCGCGACCGCGCGGGCGAGAAGCCGCTGTTCTGGACCGACGTCGCTGGCGAGGTCCGATTCGCGTCCGAGATCCAAGCGCTGCTCGAGTTTCCCGACCAGCCCCGCCGCCTGAATCGCACGGCGCTCGCGCTCTATCACGCGCTTGGCTACGTCCCGGCTCCTCATACGATGTTCGACGGGATCCAGAAGCTCCCGCCTGCCGCGCTGCTCATCGCCGAGGGGGAGCGCACGGAGATTCGCCCGTACTGGAGCGCCGCCGAGGCCGCCAGCCGGCCGGCGACGCTGTCGCGCGAGACTCGGGGCACATTGTGCGACACGCTGTTGCGCGCCGTGAAGCGGGAGCTGATGTCGGACGTCCCGTTTGGGATTTTCACCAGCGGTGGTCTCGATTCGTCGCTGCTTGTGGCGGCAACGGCGCGGGCAGTCCCCGACGAGCGCATTCACACCTATGCCGTGCGCTTCACGGAGCCCGGCTACGACGAGAGCCCGTACGCCGAGGCCGTCACGCACCAGATCAGGTCGGTGCACCATGTCGTCACGGCGGACGACGAGTCGCTCGGCCGCGCGCTCGACGTGGTCTCGCGTTCACTCGCCGAACCGCTCGGCGATCCCGCCGTGCTCCCGACCTTTCTCCTGGCGGAGGCGGCGCGCCGCGACGTGAAGGTCATTCTCTCGGGCGAAGGTGCGGATGAGCTGTTCGGCGGCTATCCCACCTACCTCGGCCACAAGTACGCCGAGCGGTGGCAGCGCGTCCCACGTCCGCTGCGGCGGGCCGCGCAGTGGGCGGTGGATCGCTGGCCGGCATCGACCGGCAAGATGACGCTCGAATACATGCTCAAGCAGTTCTTGGCGGCGAGCGAGCGCCCGTGGATGGAGCGCCATCTCACCTGGCTCGGGGCCATGGCGATCGCCGACGGCGTCATCGCCGAGCTCGCGTGCAAGCTCGACCGCTTCCCACATGACGACGCGCTGAATCGCCCGATGTGGTTCGATTTCCTGACGTATCTGCCTGACGACCTGCTGGTGAAGGTCGATCGAGCCACGATGCTGGCGTCGGTCGAAGCGCGCGCGCCGTTCCTCGATCGCGAGGTGATGGAGCTCGTCCTGCCCGGTCCCTCGCGTCTCAAGGTGCGTGGCCTCACTACCAAGGCGATATTAAAGGAAGCGGCGCGTGGTCTCGTTCCGGATAACGTGATCAACCGGCGGAAACGCGGCCTTTCCGTGCCGGTGGCCCGCTGGTTGAACACGGGGCTCGCGCCCCTGGCCGACCGTCTCCTCGACACGCCGCTGCTCGCGGAGCACCGGACCGGTCGCCGCAATCACGCGCGCAGATTGTGGCCGCAATTGATGCTCGCGCTGTGGAGTGAGCGCTGGGGGGTAGATACAACGTGAATCGCCAGGAAGCCCTGTCGCTGATGCAGGAGCACACACAATCGGCCTCGCTGCGGCAGCACATGCTCGCGGTCGAAGCCGCCATGCGGGCCTATGCCGGCAAGTTCGGTGAGGACCCGGAGCCGTGGGGGCTGGTTGGGCTGTTACACGACTTCGACTACGAGAAATTTCCCAATCCGGAGCACTCACCCACTGACGGCCATCCCGCATGGGGCGTCAACCTGCTGCGTTCCCACGGCGTCGCAGAGCCGGTGCTGCGGGCGGTATTGGGGCATGCCACCTATTCCGGCGTGCCGCGGGACACCCAGATGGCCAAGGCGCTGTTCGCCGTCGACGAGCTGTGTGGCTTTCTCGTCGCGTGCGCGTTGGTGCGTCCCTCAAAGAGTTTTGCGGACCTCGAGGTGCCGTCGGTCAAGAAGAAGCTCAAAGACAAGGCATTCGCCCGCGGCGTCAACCGGGACGAGGTCCGTCAGGGCGCCGACGAGCTCGGCGTGCCGCTCGATGAGCACATCGCGTTCTGTATCCAGGCCCTCCGCCTCGTGGAACCCTCGTTGGGCCTCGGAGGGTGAATCCGTTTTCGCGGGCGCTCGATCGCGCGACCGGGGCGCGACCGATTCCCGGCAACGTCGTCCGACACATCGCGGTCAGCAGCGACTCGCTCGACGCGATGCTCGAGATGATCGCGAGCGCGAACCGCACCGTCCATTTCGAGAACTACATCATTCGCGGCGATGCCACCGGCCGCCGCTTTGCCACGGCGTGGGCGGAGCGGGCCCGAGCCGGCGTGCGGGTGCGCATCCTGTACGATGCTTTCGGGAGTCGCGGCACGCGCCGCGCGTATTGGCGCGAGCTCCGCAGCGCCGGCGTCGATGTCCGTCCGTTTCGCCCGATCTGGACGAGCGGCCCGATCGCGGCGTTCAGCCGCGACCACCGCAAGCTGCTCGTCGTGGACGGCGAACGCGCCATGACCGGCGGCCTCTGCATCGGCGACGAGTGGGCCGGGAACGCGGCGGAAGGGCGGCCGTGCTGGCGCGATACGATGGTCGACGTCTGCGGGCCGGCGGTGGCCGTGCTGCAGGCGGCATTCGCGCGGATGTGGGCGCGCGCCGGCCGCGCCCTTCCCGACGATGAGATCGCACCCGCGCCCGAAGAGTGCGGTCCATCGGCCGTGCGCGTGGTGGAAGGGTTCCCGGGGCAGTCGCGCGTCTATCGCGCGGTCCAGCTGCTCGCGGCCGCGGTGACCGAGCGGCTCTGGATTACCGACGCGTACCTCGTCGCGCCGCCGCCGCTGTATGCGGCCTTCGTGGATGCGGCGAAGAGCGGCGTGGATGTCCGGCTGCTGCTCCCCGGGACGTCGGACATTCCCGTCGTTCGCATCTTCACCCGGAGCGGGTACCGCGAGCTGCTGCACGCGGGCGCGCGGATCTTCGAGTATCGTGGCCCCATGATTCATGCCAAAACCCTCGTCGGTGATCACGAGTGGGCGCGCGTGGGATCGAGCAACCTCAACGTCTCGAGCCTGCTGGGCAATTACGAGCTCGACCTCGTCGCCGAGCACGACGGTCTGACTACGACGCTCGCCAAGCAGTTTTTGCACGACATGACCCAGAGCCGCGAGATCGTCTTGATGGCGCGCCGCCACCTGCCCTTGCCCCCACGCCTCGTCGACACCGCCGCCGCGCATCTCCCGGCGCCACGGCACAAGCGGACGCTGCGGGAGCGCCAGGCGATTGTGGCAGTCGCGTTGCTGCAGGCGGCCGGCGGGGCGCGCCGCATGGTGGCCGGTGTCGCCGCGTCCGCCTTGCTGGTGGTCGGCGTACTGCTGATCCTCTTTCCGCTTAGCACAAGTACCGTACTGGCCGGAGGGGCATTGGCGACGTCCATGTGGCTCGGCGGGTTTGCCCTGGCGCGGCGCCGGCGCCGCCGTGAGAGCGATGTCGGCTGACGCCCCGCCGCCCCCCCCGCCCCGCCGGCCCCCTCAACCTCCGGCCAGCCTCGCGCGTATGGGAAACAGCGCAGAGGACAAGGACTTAGTCGATCAGACGCTGGCCGGCGATCGGGAAGCCTTCGGCGTGCTGGTCGATCGTTATGCCGCGCAAGCGCGACGCGTCGCCCGGGCGGTGCTGGGCGATCCCGACGACGCCGACGACGCGGCGCAGGACGGCTTCCTCTCGGCACTGGTGAAACTCGCACAGTATGATGCCCGAAGGCCGTTCGGGCCCTGGCTGATGCGAATCGTCGCCAATGCCGCCACCGATCGACGGCGCCGCCGCAACGTTCGACGTGCCGAACCCCTCGACCCCTCGCTCGTGGGTGGAGGGCCGCGGCCCGACGCGGTGGCGATACGGAGCGAGTTGGGTGAGCGTTTGCGGACCGCGCTTGGCGAGCTGCCGGAACGCCGCAGGACCGCGGTTGTCTTGTTCGATGTCGAAGGGTACTCACACGCCGAAATCGCCGGGATTCTGGGAATACCGGAGGGAACGGTGCGATCGGAAGTGTTTCACGCGCGTCGCCGTCTGCGCACGCTGCTGGAAGACTGGAAGGAGCAAGTGACATGAAAGAGGCACAGTCGTTCGATCATCGGCCGGATCCCGAGCTGGGCGGCGCGCTCCGGGCCGCGCTCGAGCCCACGGCCGATCACGCGGCGTTCGTCGCGCGCGTGATGGAGCAATACGAGCGAGCACTCGAGCGCGGGACAATCCCGACGTTCGAGGTGCTGGCCTCGTGGTTCCGGCCCGGCATCGCCGCTGCGGTCGCCGCGCTGATCCTAGGGTTTCTGTTCGGGCGTGGGATCCTGACGCCGGCCCCCACATCGATCGACGCCGCCATGGCGCCGTCCGAGGGACCCGGGCTGGCGGCATTCATCACGGCCACGGATCCGCCGGATGCGAGCGTCGTGTTCGCATCCTTTGTCGAGCAACAGTAAAAGAGGAAGAAGAGCCATGCTGAATAAACCGAAGCTCGCCGCCGTTGGACTCCTGGCCGCCGTCTTTGCGGCGGGCGGGCTCGCCGGGTGGGGCGGCCGCGAGGCGGTGGAACGCGATGAGCGGGGCATGGGCCCCGGCCGGCACGGTCCGGACGCCATCGTCGCCTATCTGGGACGCGAGCTGGACTTGAGCGCGGCGCAGCGCGACTCCATTCGCGCCATCTTCGCGCGCCACCGGCCCGAGACCGACGCCTTCTGGGCGCAGGTGCGGCCACGGTTCGATTCCATCAAGACGCGCGTGCGTGCCGAGATCGATGCCCAGCTCACGGCGGAGCAGCGGACCAAGCACCAGCAACTGATCGATCAGGCCGAGCATCACCGTAGAGAGCGGGACGACTCCACCAAGAAGTCCGAGGGGAGCCACTAATGCGGGGTGTGTTGGCAGTGACGTTGGCAATCCTGGCCGCGGCCCCCGCCGCAGCGCAGGCGCCGGCGGCGACAGCGCAACAAGTCGAAGTGACACTCAATGAGGCGATCCAGCGCGCCCTGCAAGTCCAACCCGGAATGGTGCAAGCGCGCGGGCTGCAAAGCACATCAGGCGCGGCACGGATGAGCGCATGGGGCGCCTTCCTTCCGACAGTGACAATCGGCGGATTCGCCTCCAAGAACAGCTCTCAGCGATTCGATGCGAACAGCAACAAACTGATCCCGCCGGTTCCGAACTATGGGGGGTCGCTCGCTGCGAATGTCAACGTCATTACCGGGGTGAGCCAGCTCGCGAACATTCGCGCGGCCAACGCCAACCTCGGCGCCGCGGAAGCCGGTATCGTGACACAGCACTTCCGCGTGCAGCTCGATACCAAGCAAGCCTTCTACAACGCCATCGCGAGCGAAGAGCTTGTGCGCGTGGCCGAGTCGCAGGTACGGCGCGCGAAGCAGCAGCTGCAGATCTCGGTCGACAAGCTGCACGCCGGATCGGCGACGCGCTCTGACTCCTTACGCTCGACGGTCGATTACGGCAACGCCCGCATCGCGCTGCTGCAGGCCCAGGCAAACCTCGCTACCGCGCAGGCGAACCTCGGCCGCCAGATCGGTGCGGATCAGCCCGTGCGTGCGGTGCCCGACACCATGCTGCCGCCGCCGCCCGACACCACTACCGTCCGCACCATCGACGTCTCGACGGTTCCGCAGGTCGAGCAGGCGGAGGCGACCGCCCGGGCCGCGCGCGCGAGCGTGTGGGCGGCACGCGCGCAGTACATTCCATCACTCTCCTTCTCGCTGGGGACCAACCGGCAGGACACGTTGTTCAACAACGCGCTCGTGAACAACGAGGTCCATAACTGGAGAGTCAGCCTCTCGTGGTCGATTTTTGACGGCTTCGGGCGTGAGCAGAGGCAAGTGAACGCCGCCGTGACTCGCGAGAACGCCGAAGCCGCCGCTGCCGACGCCCGGCGAGGTGTCAACGCGCAACTGACGCAACAGCTCGCCGCGCTGGCGACGACCTATGAGCAGATCACTATCGCCCGCGACAATCTGGCCGCCGCGACCGAAGACCTGCGCGTGCAGAATGAGCGCTATCGCGTCGGGGCGGCCACGATCCTCGATCTCCTGACCTCGCAGGCGGCGCTCACGCAGGCGGAGGTGAACGTGGTGCAGACCCGCTTCAACTACCTCATTGCCCGCGCGCAGGTCGAAGCGGTGCTCGGACGGACGCTATGACGACCGCCCAGGCGATGACATTCCGCACCGGCGACATGCCGACGCCCGATATCGTGATTCTGACGCATCACCTGACGCGCGAGTACGTCATGGGCGCCGAGGTGGTGCATGCGCTGCGCGGCGTGGACATCCAGATCAAGAAGAACGAGTTCGTGGCGATCATGGGCCCGTCGGGCTCGGGCAAGTCGACGCTCATGAACCTCATCGGCTGCCTCGACACACCCACGACCGGCGAGTACTGGCTGAACAGCCAGAAGGTCAGCGACCTGACCGACGACGAGCTGGCACGGATCCGCAACAAGGAAATCGGCTTCGTGTTCCAGACGTTCAACCTGCTCCCGCGCGCCGACGCGCTGCACAACGTCGAGCTGCCGCTCATCTATGCCGGGATGTCGGGGAAAGAGCGGCGCGACCGGGCGGCGACCTCGCTCACGCAGGTCGGGCTCGCCGACCGTATGGACCATCGTCCCAACGAGCTCTCCGGCGGCCAGCGCCAGCGCGTCGCGATCGCGCGCGCGCTGGTCAATTCGCCCTCCATCCTGCTCGCCGACGAGCCGACGGGAAACCTCGACTCGGCGACGGGGAACGAAATCATGACGCTCTTCAAGGAGCTGCACCGGGCGGGACAGACCATCGTGCTGGTGACGCACGAACATGACATTGCCGCGCACGCGCATCGCCAGATTCATTTGCTCGACGGAAAGATTGCGCGCGACGTAAGAACGGACGGCTCGACGTGAATAGGAACCTTTGGGGAAGCGCGGCGGCTGCGGTGCTGCTCACCGTCATTTCAGGCTGCCATAAGACGCAGGCCATACAGTCCTACGAGGCGGTCCCGGTCGAACGCCGCAACCTCGTGGTCTCGGCATCGGCGTCCGGGGCGATCGAGCCCGTGCTGACCGTGGACGTGAAGTCCAAGGCGTCGGGCGAGATCATCGGGATGAACGTGCAGACGGGCGACGACGTGAAGGAGGATCAGCTGCTCGCGTCGATCGATCCGCGCATCCCGCGCAACAGTCTTGCGCAGTCGCAGGCGAACCTGCAGGTCGCGCAGGCCCAGCTCAGCAACGCCAAGGCGCAGCTGGCGCGATCCGACACGCTCTTCAAGGCGCAGGCCATCACGCAGACCGAATACGACGGGGCCAAGCTGGACTATGCGAACGCCAACGCGGCCGTGATCCGCGCGCAGTCGGACCTCGACAATGCGCGCGACCGCATGACCGACACGAAGCTGCGCGCGCCGATGGCGGGGACGATCATCGCC
This sequence comes from Gemmatimonadales bacterium, assembly GCA_036395695.1. Taxonomy (GTDB): domain Bacteria; phylum Gemmatimonadota; class Gemmatimonadetes; order Gemmatimonadales; family GWC2-71-9; genus 20CM-2-65-7. The sequence goes on along the minus strand of DASWDA010000043.1, from coordinate 15,263 downwards.
AAGAACGTGGAGCTCGGAACCGTCATCTCCTCGCCGTCGACGGACGTGGGCGGCGGAACCCTCCTGTTCAAGATGGCGAACCTCGACACGGTACAGATCCGCGCGCTCGTCGATGAGACCGATATCGGCAAAGTGTCGTCGGGCCTGCTCACGACCATCACGGTGGACGCATATCCCAATCGGCCGTTCGAAGGCACGGTGCTGAAAGTCGAGCCGCAGGCGACCGTCCAGCAGAACGTCACGATGTTCAACGTGCTGATCCGGATTCCGAACCCGAATCACCTGCTCAAGCCGGGCATGAACACCGAGGTCGAGATTCACGTCGGGCGCCGGGACAATGTGCTCGCGGTGCCGAACGCGGCGCTGCGGACGCAGCGCGACGTCGCGTCGGCGGCGCAGGTGCTGGGGCTCGATCCGAATGACGTCCAGCAGCAGCTCGCGGCCGTGCGGCCGCAGACGCCAACCAGCCGGGACAGCGCGTCGCTGGGTGGCGGGACGGCGCGGCGCGATAGCACGGGCGGCAAGCCCGATTCGACGAAGGCGTCCGGCGGCGGGAATACCATGACGACTCCCGACGGCCGGACGATCCAGCTCCCGCCCGGCGTGACCGAGGCGCAGATCAGATCGGCGTTCCAGAAGCGCATGTCGGGCCAGGAACTGACGCCCGCCGAGCAGAGCGCGATGGCGGCGATGCGGCAGATGATGCAGCGCGCGGGGGGCGGGGGCGGGGGGGGAGGCGCCGGCGGCGGCTTCCGTCGCAGCAGCGGTGAGCAGTCGAGCTACATCGTCTTCACGCTCAAGAACGGGAAGCCGACGCCGGTGCAAATCCGCACCGGCCTGACCGATCTCGATTACATCGAAGTCGTCAGCGGGCTGACCGAGCAGGATACCGTCCTGGTGTTGCCCAGCGCCTCGTTGCTCAACGCGCAGCGCGACATGCAGCAGCGCATGCGCCAGGTGACCGGCGGCGGCCTGCCCGGTGTGCAGCAGCAGCCGACGACGCCGGCGCGGCCGCAGAGCACCCCGACCAGGCCCTAGCATGCTGCTCGGCGAAATCTTTCAGGTCGCGCTCCAGGCGATCCGGGCCAACAAGCTGCGGTCGTTCCTGACGATGCTGGGCATCATCATCGGTGTCGGCGCCGTCATCACCATGGTGGCGCTCGGCAGCGGGGCGCAGAAGGCCGTGCAGGCTCGGCTCCAGGCGCTCGGCCCGACGCTGCTGTCGATTTATCCGGGGCAATCGTTCCGCGGCGGCATTGCCATCATGTTCGATCAGCGCGTCAGCGTCACGGTGGACGACGCGAACGCGCTCGCGCGCGACGCGCGCTACGTCAAGGGCGTCACCCCGGAGCTGACGCGCAACCTGCAGATCAAGTTCGGCGGCCAGAACGGCAACGTCAGTATCGTCGCCACGACGCCCAATTACGCGACGGTCAAGAACTACACGCTCACGGCCGGGCGGATGTTCTCGGCGGGTGAAGATGAAGGACGCCGCCGCTTTGCGGTGCTGGGCTCGGCGATTCCCGACATGTTCAACCGGAATCCCGCCGCCATGATCGGCCAGGAAATTCAGATTCGCGGTATTCCGTTCGAGATCATCGGCGTGTTGTCGGCAAAGGGCTCGGCGGGCGGCTTCGGCAACCCGGACGAGCAGATCCTGATCCCGCTCCAGACCGGGCGCTACCGCATTATGGGGACCGATCGGCTCCGGTCCATCACGGTCGATGCGGCGAGCGTGCCGCAGATGACATTGGCGATGATCGAGATCGAGCGCGTGTTGCGGCGCGAGCACAAGATCCGCCCCGGCGGAGAGAACGATTTCCAGATCCGAAACCAATCGGACATTCTCGCCACGTTCCAGGACACCGCCAAGACGTTCACGTATCTGCTGGCGGGTATCGCGGCAGTCAGCCTGCTCGTCGGCGGGATCGGGATCATGAACATCATGCTCGTGTCGGTCACGGAACGCACACGAGAGATCGGCGTGCGCAAGGCGCTGGGCGCGACGCGCTTCAATATTCTGTTCCAATTCCTCGTTGAGGCGCTGGTGCTGTGTCTCGCGGGAGGGTTGACCGGCATCGTGCTCGGCTCGCTCGGGGCGGTCGCGCTGTCGAAGCTCGCCCATTGGAACACGTCGATCAGCCTGTTCGCGATTCTGATCGCGTTCATCTTCAGCGCCATCGTGGGGCTGTTCTTCGGCATCTGGCCGGCGCGGCGGGCTGCCGCACTGGATCCGATCGTAGCGCTGAGATACGAATAGAAGTCGGAACGCGGAATGCGGAACGCGGAACTGTTGGGGGAATTGACGTTTCGTAATTGACACTTTGACATCGCTGTTCCGCGTTCCAACTTCCGCGTTCCGCGTTTATCTTAGCGTCACATGCTTTCCTACCTTCTCCTTCTCATACAGTCCTCGGGCACGCAACAAGTGTACGACGGCCACCTCCGTCAGCTCGACGTGCGCGTGCCGCGGATCGAGACCACGGTCCACATCGACGGCGTGCTCGACGAGGAGGTGTGGCGACAGGCGGCGCTGCTCACGGGCTTCAGTCAATATCGCCCCGTGGACAGCCGGCCGGCTGAGGACTCGACCCAGGTCCTCGTCTTCTACGCAGCCGATGCGATCTACTTCGGCATCCGCGCCTTCGAGAAGCACGGCAACGTGGTGCGGGCGACTCTCGCCGACCGCGACAACATCGGAGCCGACGACAACATTCAAATCCTGCTCGACACGTTCAACGATCGACGCCGCGCGCTCCTCTTTGCCGTCAACCCGCTGGGCGCGCAACAGGACGGCGTTCGCAGTGAGGGGATTGCCGGCGCCGCGGGCGGGGGAAACGCGGGCGGCCGCTTTGACGGCGTCGTCGATCTGAACCCCGATTACGTCTACGAATCGCGGGGCCGAGTCACCCCGAGCGGCTTCGAGGTCGAGGTCCGCATTCCATTCAAGAGCCTGCGCTACCAGAGCGCCGCGGTTCAGGATTGGGGCATCCAGATCGTGCGGGTGACGCAGCATACCGCGTATGAGGACACGTGGACTCCAGTCGTCCGCGCCAGCGCCAGCTTCCTCATTCAGTCCGGCTCGTTGAAAGGGTTGACCGGGATGCGGCGTGGGCTGGTGATGGACCTGAGTCCCGAGTTCACATCGCGCGTGGACGGCGCGCCTGGGGGATCCGCATATCGTTACGGTGTGGTCGACCCGCAGCTGGGTGCGAACGTGCGCTGGGGCATCACGCAGAACCTCAGCATGACGGGCACCGTAAATCCCGATTTCTCGCAGGTCGAGGCCGACGTCGGTCAGGTGACGGTGAATGAGCGGTTCGCAGTGTTCTTTCCCGAAAAGCGCCCGTTCTTTCTCGAGGGACTCGAGCAATTCGATACGCCCAATGCGCTGATCTATACCCGGCGGATCAGCGCGCCCGTCGGCGGAGCAAAGCTGACCGGAAAGGTCGGGGGAACCGGTGTCGCCTACATCGGCGCGGTCGATGACAACAATCTGTCCGCGACGGGCGATCATCCGATCGTCAACCTGCTCCGGCTGCGGCGCGATCTCGGCACCAGCTCGACCATAGGACTCGCGTATACGGACCGCGTCGACGGCAACGCGTCGAATCGCGTGCTCGGCGTGGATGCCCGCATCATCTGGCTGAAGCGCTGGTTCACGTCGCTGCAGGTCGCCGGATCGTGGACCCACGACACCGTGGGCTCGGGACTGCGTACCGGCGCGTTGTGGGACGCCACACTCTACGATTACACCGGGCGATCCTACGGCAACCACGGTGAGTTCGTCGGCTTCAGCCGCGACTTCTCCGCTCAGAGCGGTTTCGTCAATCGCGTGAACGTCGTGCAGGGACGCATCTTCAATCGGTTCACGCGATATGGAAAGCCGGGGGCGCTGCTCGAGAACGCCACCACCTACGTCCTGATTCAGCCGACCTGGCGATACGATGACTTCCTCAATCTGAGGAGCACCCTCGAGGGCAACATTACGCAGCAGTTGCAGGTGAACATTCGGGGCGGGTGGTTCGTCAGTGCGCTCTGGAGCAACGCTCATCAGCGATTCGACCCTCCGGACTACGCCCGTTACCAGGTCGACGCCGCCGGCACGCCGGTGCCGTTCGCGGTTCCGCATGGCCTGTACAATCTCTGGGGCGGGATCGCCGCGGTCAGCACGCCCAACCGCACCCTGAAGATGGATCTCAGTCTCGGGCGCGTGTCCGGTCCGATCTTCGCCGAAGCCTCCGAAGGCCGCGCACTCAATCTCTTCGTCGCGCTGGCCTTTAAGCCGACGTCGTCGCTCCGCTTCGAGGGGCAATGGCCACATCAGGTGATCACGCGCGCGGCAGACGGCAGCTGGTTCTCGACGGCGAACATTCCCCGGCTCAAGGTCGAGTATCAGCTCACGCGGGACATCTTCTTTCGATATGTCGGACAGTACTTCGCGCAGGTGCGTGATACGCTGCGCGACCCTCGGACGGGCGATCAGCTGATCGTCGACAGCATCCCGCAGGGGCGCACCACGAACACGGAGTTCCGCAACGACTTTCTGTTCTCCTACAAGCCGACGCCGGGGACGGTGCTCTTCTTCGGCTACGGCTCGTCGCTCAGCGAGCCCGATCCGTTCAGCTTCCGCCGCCTGTCGCGGACCGGCGACGGGTTCTTTTTGAAAGCCAGCTACCTGTTCCGCATGTGATCACTCTCGAGCATCAGCTCGTCGCGGAGCGATTCGCCAAGCAGCGCCAGTACGTGCTGTCGAACACGCGCGCCCGCTGGGGCTTCGTGGGATTCGGGATCGCGCTCCTCAGCGCCGTCAAGCTCGCCGGCATCATCGCCATCTCGTGGTGGTTCATTCTCGTGTTCGCCGTGAGCTTCGTGGCCGCGAACGCCGGTGTGCGCCGCCTCGTGGAGCGGGAGGCGTTCCAACCCTGGTACGCGCAGCTCAATCTCGCGGTCGGGTGCCTGCTCATTTCCGCGGTGTTGTTCGCCATGGGACCGAACGGCCATGTCCTCTACGGTGCGTACCTGATCGCGCCGCTGCAGGCCGCGCTGTATCTCGAGCGCCGCGAAGCGTGGGGCGCGCTCATCATCAACCTGACCGCCTTCACGCTGGTTACGGTGGTGTCGCAAGTCGCCGGGCACGGGTGGAGCTGGCCGCTCTACATCCAGGAAAGCCTGGTGCTCGTGTTCGCCTGCGTGGCGCTCGTGCCGATGCTCGTGCAGATCGTCGACCGCCTGCGGACGGCACGCGGCGTGCTCGGCGAGATCGAGCGCGGCGACCTGACACGCCAGATGGAAAGCAGCGCCGCCGCGGCCAGCGACGAGCTGGGATTCCTCGGCGTCAGCGTCAACCGCACCACGGCCGCGATCGGGGACATCATTCGCGAGATCGGACGCCAGGGCGGCGCGCTCGCGACCATGGCGGGCGGGCTCGCCACCGCCGCCCGCGAGCTGCAGACGTCCTCCCAGTCGATCTCGACGACCACGCTCCAGCTCACGGAAGGGACCGAGCGCCAACGGCAGCTGATCGGCTATGGGCGTCAGGACTCCGAGGCGGCGTCGGGGCTGGCCACGACGCTCCACGCGCGGGCCCAGGAGGCCAAGCGGCAGATCACCGAGATCGCGCTGCAGGCGCACAAACGCGGCGAGGAAGTCGCACGCGCGAGCGCGCTGCTCATGAACCTCATGGTGCACATGGACCACGCGTCCGAGGTCGCGGGCGTGCTCGACCGCGAATCGAAGGAGATCGGCAAGCTCGTCGACGGCATCACACGGATCGCGAGCCAGACGGACTTGCTGGCGCTCAACGCGGCGATCGAGGCCGCGCGCGCGGGCCAGCATGGGCTCGGCTTCCGGGTGGTCGCCGGGGAGGTGCGCAAGCTCGCCGAGCAGAGCGCGCGCTCGGCCGAGGAAGTGCGGACCAAGGTCCGCACGACGCAGGAGCAGATCAACCGGGTCGTGGACGCGATGCAGAAGGGCCGCGAAGCAGCGAAAGGGGTCGGGACCGTCGCGACCACCGTGCATGGCGCGCTGGACGCGATCTTCGCCGACTTGAATTCCACCGTGCAGTTCGCCACGACGTTCGCCGCCGAGACGGAAAACCAGACCAAGCGCATGCGGGAGGTGTTGCGGCGGATGGAGGAGGTCGCGGCGATCGCCGACGGCGCCGCGACGGGGGCTCGTCAGACGTCGGCGGCCACCGCCCAGCAGATCTTGTCCCTCAACGAGCTGACCACCACCTCGCAGCATCTGTCCGACGCCGCGGCGGCGCTCTCAGAGACGATTCAGCGCTTTCGCGCGTAACGCCCGAGCCTGGGCGTTCGCCCTGCGGCGAATCTCGCCGACATCCGCAGTCTTGAGGCTTCCGTCCCGCACGACGATCCGGCCGTCGACAATCACGTGTCGTACGTCGGCGGTGCAGGCGCTGTAGACGATACGGGAGATGAGATCGGCGTCCTCCGGCTGCGCGTGCGGCCCCTCCAAGTCGAGGACGATCAGGTCGGCGCATTTTCCCACTTCTATCGAGCCAATCTCAGCCCCGAGTCCCAGAACCCGAGCCCCTCCCAACGTGGCCAGCTCCAGCGCCTGCGCGGCGGGGAGTGCGTCGGGCCCGAGCCGCGGCTTCTGAATCAGTGCGGCAAGCCGCATCTCCGCGAAGGCGTCGAGACGGTTATTGCAGGGCGCGCCGTCTGCCCCAATGCCGACATGACAACCGGCGGCCAGCATCTCAGGAATCGGGGCGATGCCGCTGCCGAGTTTCAGGTTCGAGCTGGGGCAATGGACGACATTCGTCCGCTGCCGCGCGAGCATCGCGATGCCGTCTTTGTCGACCCAGACGCAATGCGCCAGCGCGGCGCCCGGGCCCGAGATGCCGACGGAATCGAGGTAGGCAATCTCGTCATGACCGGTTTCACGCTTCACCGTGTCCAGCTCGCGCAACGTTTCTGCCGCGTGCGTATGGATCATGGCGCCGGCCCGCTCCGCCAAATCGCTCACCGCGCGCAGCAGTGTACCGGTGCAGCTCGGCGCAAAGCGGGGCGCAAAGCAGTACCGCAGCCGCCCGCCCGCCGCACCGTGCCACTTGGCGCACAGGTCGGCGCTCTCTTTGAGCGCCTGGTCTGCCGGCTCGCGCAGCGCCGGGGGATTGCTCGCCGCGTCCATCAGACACTTCCCCGCGGTGGCGCGGATGCCGATGGATTCGAGCGCCTCGAATGCGGCGCCGGTGTGGCGCACCGTCTCCATGTCGAGAACCGCGGTCGTGCCGCCGAGCAACAGCTCGGCGGCACCCAGCATCGCCGAGGCGTGGATGGAAGCTTCCGTGTGCGCGGCCTCGAGCGGCCAGATGCGGGTCGCAAGCCACGCCTCGAGCGAGAGATCGTCCGCCAACCCACGAAAGAGGGTCTGACAGAGATGGATGTGTGCTTGGACCAGTCCGGGAAGGACGACGAGACCTTTGCAATCGATCGTGGTGGGTTTTGACCGCCCATCCGCCCGTCTGCCCATCCGACCAACGCTCGCAATGCGTCCGTTCTCAACGAGCACATCGGCTTCGACGATGCGCCGGGACCCGTCCATCGTCACCACACGGCCGCCGCGCAGCAGCAGCGCTTTACTCAAGGCAGTTTGAGCAGATCGGTGGGATCGAACGCGATCGCGCCGTACTGGGCGCCCCAGTGCAGGTGCGGTCCCGTGACGCGTCCCGTCGCACCCACTCTGGCAATGATCTGGCCGCGCTCCACCGTGTCACCCACGGCGACGAGCACCCGGCTCAGGTGATAGTAGACGGTCATGATGCCGTCGCCGTGGTACAGGTAGACCGACTTGCCGCCGTAGAAGAAATCTTCGACCAGCGCCACGATGCCACGATTCGATGCGCGCACCGGCGCGCCCTTCCGGCCGGCGATGTCCAGCCCCACATGCCGCGTGCGCCACACGCCATTCACCTTGCGCCCCGAGCCGAACACGCTCGTAATGCGTGCGGTGCGTGGGCGAATGAAGGAGGCATGCCAGAGCCGTGGCACCTCGTGCGCACGCCGCGCCGCCTCGCCCGACAGCGCCCGCTCCCTGTCGATGCGCACTCGCAGCGCGCTGTCGGGCGGTGGCGTGAACCGCTCGTCGGCACGAACCTGTTCGTCCGCCGGGGCTTTGCGCACCGCGACCGGCACATATGCCGTCGTACCCATGACGGCGCCATCCCAGCGAATGGAGAGCGTCTGGAGCCTGGCGCTGTCGGTCGCGCCCAACGGCACGGCCGCCAGCGCCTTGCCGCGACGGAAGTGCAGCGGCTCGCCCGCGATCTCACCAGTCAGGGCGTCAGGCGCGGACACGACAATGAGCGAGCCCTGGCGCGGCGTGGCCGGCTGCCAGTCGATGTCCTGAACCACCAGCGCGCCAACGACGAGCAGCACCATCACGTCGCGACCCGCGGCCCTTTCGCGGTGCTGTCGGCGCCGGACGGCAGGTCGAAGTACGCGTCGACCTCGTCGAGCAGCTCGTCGTCGTCGTAGACGCCTGCGAGGATCCGCTCGGCCGTCCCCGGAGCGACCAGCACGTAGCCGAACGGGTAGTCGACGCCTGTGAGCAGGATCATCCGGCGCTGCTTGTTGGGCAGCGCGACGTAGATCGTATCGGAGTTGGTGGGGACGAGCGTGATGTGGTGCTGCGTCAGGGTGGGCGCGAGGTCTTCGGTCGTGGCGTTGAGCTCGTCGAGCGCCTGGGCTTGATCGTCCGCGGAGAGCGTGTCTGCCCCCGAAAGCCAGAACACGACCACCGTCGGTTCGCTGATGACGCGCGGCTTGAGCAGCGCGGTGTCGGCCGAGTCACGTGGCGTCACGTCGGCAACGCTGAGCGTGTCGGCGGTGCGTGCCGTGACGGCCGCGTTCTGCGACCGGCACGCACTCAGGAGTGCGATTGCGATAAGCGTTGCAGCGCGCATGGCACACAATATACTTAGCGCATGACCGCTCCTCCGGTCCCTGTGGCTCCTGCTCCCGCTAAGCCCGTCAAACGCCACCACTGGATCGTGCGCCTCACCCACTGGATGACGTTTGTGCTGCTTGCCGGCATGATCATGAGCGGATTGCAGATCTACGGTGCGTACGCGCGGTTCGGCGAGCGTGGTGGTCCGTACTACGTGAATGCTTTCGAGGACCACGCCTTTCCAACGTGGAGCCGACTCGGCGGGTGGCTCGCGGGAGGATTGAACTGGCACTTCGCGCTGGTGTGGCCGCTCGTCGCTGGTGGCTTTGTGTATCTGTCCTATCTCGCCCTCAGCGGTGAATGGCGGTCGCTGTTGTTCCGGCCGCGCGATATCCGGGGTGCCATCGAGATGCAGAAGTACTACCTGCGGCTGCGCAAGGATCATCCGCCGCAGGGCAAGCACAATCCGCTCCAAAAGCTCGCCTACACATTCATCATTCTGCTCGGCGTGCTCTCCGTACTCACGGGATTCGCGATCTACAAGCCCACGCAGCTCTCGTGGCTCACCGCGCTGTTCGGAGGCTTCCAGGCGGCGCGCTACTGGCATTTCTGGGCGGTGTGGATCTTCACCGCGTTTCTCATCGTGCACGTGATTCTGGTCTTCGTCGTGGACCCCGCGTCGCTGCGGGCCATGATCTCCGGTTGGTATCGCGGCCGCTTCCCCAGCCATGATTGACCGGCGCGCGTTCTTGCAACTCGCCGCAGGCGCGGGCACGGCGTCGCTCGCGGCTGCGTGCGGGTGGGATGGCGGCAACGCGGTGCGTCCATTGCTGCTCGACGTGAGTCGCGTGAACGACTGGGTGGGGGAAAAGATTCTCTTCTCTAAAACGCGCCTCGCGCCGCAGTACGACATTACCGAGCGGACCGCGCGGCTGCCGAGCTATTTCATTTCACCGGCGATGCCGGTGCTGCAGGATCCCACGGCGTGGCGACTCCAGGTGTCGGGGTTGGTCCGACAGCCGCTCTCACTGTCGATCGCTGAGCTGCACGCGCTGCCGCGCACGACCTACACCGTGAAGCACCACTGCGTGGAGGGATGGAGCGCGATCGCCACGTGGCACGGCGTGGCCGTGTCGGCCGTCGCCGAGCGGTGCGGCATGCTGCCGCAGGCGCGGTACGTGCGCTTCGACTCGTTCGACTCAGGCTACATGAACGGCTGGGATCTCGCGAGCGCCATGCATCCGCAGACGATTCTGGCGTATGGGATGAACGACAATCCGTTGCCGGAGAGTCACGGCGCGCCACTGCGGCTCTACTCCCCCACCAAGCTCGGCTACAAGATGACGAAGTATCTGGTGTCGGTGACGTTCACCGCCGAGCGGCCGGGCGGATACTGGGAGGACCAGGGGTATCCGTGGTTTGGCGGAGTGTGATATTTGCAGCCTAACACGCACGAGCGCGGCCCCGAACCGGCGTTTGCGCTAGCGGTGAGAGTCCGCCGCAGAGGAAGAGGCCGAGCTACGCAGCGGAGTCAGAGTCCCAACGGCGCAAGCTTGAGCCCGAGCAGGTTCTGCGACTTCTGATCCATGTACAGCACTTTGTGTCGCAACACCGCGTCCCCCGTCGCGCGAATGCGCGCCGCGATGTCGTCGGGCCGGAGCAGGAGTGCACTGAACAGCTCGGCCCGATCCTCGTGGGGGAACGTCTGCGCGTACGCATTGAGGAAACCGGGGGCGCCATCGGTGGACGGATCCGCGGCGGTGTAGTCGCCAAGGTAGCCTGTGAACTGCTGGTCCCAGTCGGCATCCCTGAACGCGTCAAAGCGCAACTCCACCATATGGTACAGCTCGTGTAAGGTTAGCCCCTCCAAGCGCGGCGTCAGTGCATTCACGCCAACATTGAGCATCAAGAGGTTGAGCGGCGGGACCGGGATCCCACCGATGCCCCGCTCGCCCGACTTTGCGCCACCGCAGAGAATCACATAGCGCAAACCCAGCTTGCGGACCGACTCGTACGGCAGCCGCGCCAAGGCGGTCCCGACGGGGTCGGCACCGGCGACGGCACGGTCGAGCGAGAGCCCGCCGCAGAAGTATTTGCCCGTGGTTCCGAGTCGCACGTCTTGTTCGACGTAAGCGAGCCGGATCCCGAGGAGGGTCAACCGCGAATCGACGTGCCGCGTGGCCACCAATCGCAGGCCCGGGAACTCCGTTTCCTCGGCAGCCCGCTGGTCCTCGGCGCTCTGGCCCAGCGCCACATCGTGCCATGCGACGGCGCCAACGGCGAGGTATAGTAATCGGCGGAGAGTTTGCATCTGACCTCGTGTTGTCGGCTAACATTGGAAAAGCAACGAGGACGGTCAAGTAGATCGAGGGATGTTCATGCTGCGGGGGGGATGTATCCGCCGAGGGCGTGACTCCAGTTACCCCACGCGCGCCAGGGCGTCGTGCATCTCCGCCGCCGTCGCATAGCGATCTGCCGGTGACTTCGCCATCGCCTTCAAGATCACCGCCGCAAGCTCGTTCGGCACATCCGCATTGAGCTTGCGCGGATCGGGCGGCTCTTCCTCGAGGTGCTTGGCAACCAGCGCCCACGTCGTCTCCGCCTCGAACGGCACCCGGCCCGTCAGGCACTCGAACAACACCACGCCCGCCGCGTAGAGGTCGCTGCGCGGATCCAGCTCGGCGCCTGACAGTTGCTCGGGCGACATGTAGTCGGGCGTGCCAATCGACGTGCCCGCTTCGGTGAGCCCCTTCCCTTTCGGCGGATTGGCGAGCCGCGCGATCCCGAAATCCATGACCTTCAGGAAGCCGCTCGGCTCGACGACGATGTTCTGCGGCTTGATGTCGCGATGGATCACGCCTTCCGCATGCGCCACCTCCAACGCGCGGCACAACTGCTTGCCGACCGTCAGCGTCACCGCGACCGGGAGCTTGCCGCGCGAGGTGATCAACTGCTTGAGCGACGTGCCCTCGACGAACTCCATCGTCAGGTAGTACATCCCGTTCTGCTCGCCGAGGTCATAGGTGCGCACGACGTTGCGATGCGCGATCCGCCGCGCCAGCCGGATCTCCTGCTTGAAACGCTCGAGCGCCGCGCTCCCACCGGCCAGCGCCTCCGGCCGGAGCGTCTTGATCGCGACGGGCTCCTGCAATTCGCGGTCGAACGCCCGGTACACGACGCCCATGCCCCCGGCACCGAGGATCTCCTTCACCTCATAGCGGCCGGCGAACACGGCGCCCGGGCGGAGTTGCTCACCGCCGACGGCGCGGACCGCGGTCGGCATGGTGTCTATTCGCTGCGTCGGCGCGCCCCCTGACGTCTGCATCATGTAATCGACGAGCGCGGCTTTCGCTTTGAGGTCTTCGACCAACGCCCGGAACGCCTGCGACAGGATTCCGATCTCGTCGCGCGACTTGACGGCGATGTCCACGCCGTAATCGCCGTCCTGCACCTGACGGGTCGCGACCACGAGCCGGCGGAGCGGCCCCGCGATCTGGCGTGCCTGCACGAAGGCAAAGATCAGCGCGAGCACGACGCCGAGCGCGATCGCGTAGAGCATCGTCCGTTGCAGCGCGTTGAAGGCGGCGAGCTCCGCCTCCCGCGAGCGCAGCGCGACGAACCCCCCACGCACATCGCCCGAGGGCGAGCGAATCGCCCCCGCGAGCCCGATCAGATGCTGATTGCCCATGGCTGCGGCGAGCGGCATGCCCTCACCGCCCGTGTCCGCCGCCAGTGCCTCGGTCTGCACCGTGCTCTGCAGCACCGGCGCGATGTCCTGCGATGGCACGGTGCTGCCGACCACGACCGGCTTGTTGAGGGTGTCGAGGGCAAAGAAAACGACGTCCGAGCTCGTGGCCTGCTTGATGGCGGCGGCGAGCGAGTCGTCGATCTGGTAGGTCGCCACGAGGGCACCGAGCGGCGCGGCGGTCGGGCGATCGCGCAGCGGCGTGCCGATCGCCATGAACATCGTGCCCTGCACGTCGTCGAGCCATGCGCCGCTCGTCTGGTCGCCGCTCAACGCATTCGCCACCAGTGGCGCGACGGACAGGTCGCGGTCGTACTGCTCGCGATAGTCGGTGCGGGCAATCAGGATGCCGTCGCTGTTCGTGACGAGCACCCATGCCGCGTCAACCAACCCGCGGATGTCGTCGGCCTGGTCCAGCGCTTCGGCCCGGTTGCGCTGATCGAGCAGCCGCTGGCGGTATTGGGGCACGTCGGTCGCGACCGTGCTCGCGCGCCCCAGCGTGCGGGTTCTGGCCGCCAGATAGTCGTCGACCGCGCGGCGCGTGGACAGCAGCGCCCGATGGATCGACGCATCGGCCGTATGGTTCGCCTTGACCGACGTGACGCCGAACGTGATGCCCAGGACCGCCACGACGAGCAGCGTCGAGGCGAGGAAGATCTTGGCCGTCAGGCCGAACGCGGGTCTAGTAGCGCTCGCGTCCGGCATTCGTGGGGTAGTTGCGTCCGTACTTGTTGCGGTGGGCCTGCCATTTGTAGCCGCGGGCATTCAGCGCGATCTGTAGCTCTGCCTCCCCGCCGGCGCCGTCGGGCGAAACGTCCTTGATCACCTCACTGGGGATGCGCTCGTGCCACACATGCAGCCGGTAGCGCCCGCTGGGCACATTGTCGATCGCAAACGTGCCGTCGTTTCCGGGCTGCGCGTAGTAGCGGTTCTCCATGACCAGCACGTAGGCCACCATGCGCGGGTGCACGTTGCAGTACACGCGTACCAGCCCGGCGTGCGTGAACATGTAGCTCTTCGCTTCGCCGCGGCCGTACAGTCCGAGATCGAAACTGTTGGGCTCGCTGACCGAGAAGACGTTGTGGTTGAACGGATCATGGTTCGGAAACCGGACCGTCGAGCCGACCGGAATGACGACGACATGCGGCGCGTAGGTCTTGTCGGTAATGGCGATTTCGACGGTGACCGGCTTTGCGGCGGTCGTCACGCTCGCCGGCGCCTCGAGATACAGGACGGCGTCGCTCAAGTCGGGCGACGGCTTGTTGTCTTTCTCGAGAATGACGATCCGGCCGGCGACTCGACCGGCCGACGCGACCACTCCCGCAGCCAGCAGCGCACCAATTGCCGTCGCCAAACGCATCGCCAATCTCCCTAAACTGTTGCGTCCAAGGGCGTGGAGCTTACTGTAGTGCTATCCAACTCGCCAGGAGCGGGCTCGTGATGCCTGTGTTGCTTTCTCTCTGTCTGACTGTACAGCAACCTTCATCACCTCCACCACCTCCACCACCTCCACCATCGCCCGCCAAGCGCACGGTTGAGGTTACAGGGACCGTGCTGATGAACGGCTTCTATAATAGCGCGCGCACCAACAACAGCGACGTCCCGGTATTCGCCGACACCGATGCGGTCGGCGTGAAAGGGTCGAGCGCCACGATGCGCCAGACGCGACTCGGCGTGCTCGTCACCGATCCCGACGTGCTCGGCGGCGCGTTCACGGGCGAAATCGACGTGGATTTCTTCGGCGGGCAGCAGCCCGCTCCCGGGAATCGCACGTTCCCGCTGTTGCGAATGCGTCGTGCCATTGCGACCGTCCAATGGACTCACCTGCAGCTCATGCTCGGCCAAGAAACCCCGCTCGTGTCCGACCGCAATCCAAGATCCCTTGCTGGTGTCGGCGTGCCCGACTTCAGTGCGGCCGGGAATCTCTGGTTTTGGATTCCGCAGATGCGCGTCACCGCGGAGTATGGCTACACACTGCGGCTTGCCGTCCAGGGCGCCCTGCTGGCGCCGATTTCCGGTGCGATCCAGGGAGCATCCACGACCCAAGCCGACTCCGGTGAGCGGACCACCCGGCCCTATCTGCAAGGGCGCGTGCGGCTCGGTTGGGGCCCGACGGACGATCCCAGTGAAGTCGCGATTGGCGGGCACATCGGCTGGTTGCGCGGGCTCGATTCGCTGAGCGGCGACTCGCTGCTCCAGTCCCGCGCGGTCACGTTCGATACCCGGCTCAAGTTCGGCCCCGCGGAGCTGCTGGGCGAGGCGTTCATCGGTCAGGCGATCGCGGGGCTCGGCGGCGGCGCGATCGGCCAGAATGCCGGCGTGGCCGGCGCGCCGGTGCGCACGAAAGGCGGATGGGGGCAATTGAATGTGCGGCCCCGCACCGGATGGATGTTCGGCGGCGGCTGCGGCATCGATGATCCCAAGGACGCCGACGTCCTGCCGAACGGCCGGTTCCGGAATTTCGTGTGCGAAGGACACGTCGAATGGCGTCCGCCGGGCCCGCTTCTCTTCGGATTCGAGTTTCGCCGGCTCGAGACGCGCTACCAGGCGGGCGATTTCACTGTCAACCACCTGAACCTGGCGGCGGGGTTCAGGTTCTAAT
>DASWDA010000042.1:0-2103 GCA_036395695.1 Gemmatimonadales bacterium | reverse complement strand
AGCCGCTCTTGCAGCGCGAGGGCAATGTGCGACTTGCCGATACCTGGCTCTCCTGTCAGCACCACCACGCGGCCTTCGCCCTCTGTGGCATGCCGCCAGCGGCGTAACAGCAGCTCGATCTCCTCGTCCCGCCCGAGCAGCGGCTTCAGTCCAGCCTCGTGCTGCGCCTCAAAGCGGCTCTCCGCGCCGCTCTCCTGCAACACCTGCCAAGCCGGTACCGGTTCCGCCCAGCCTTTAAGCGTGACGGGGCCGAGATCGCGGTACTCGAATTGTCCCCCGGTGAGCCGGCGCGTGCTCGCAGAGATCACCACCGTACCGGGCTCGGCTAACGTTTGCAGGCGGGCAGCGAGGTTCGGCGTGTCGCCGACCACCGATTGCTCTTGCGAGGCACCCTCGCCGATGAGGTCGCCCACCACGACCTCCCCGGTTGCAATGCCGACGCGGACCCTGAGCGGCTCGTGGGCGCGCGTTTCGAGCCGCGTGACGGCGGCGATGATTTCGAGCCCTGCTCGCGCCGCTTGCTCAGCATCAAACTCGTGCGTCTGGGGGTATCCGAAATAGGCGAGCACGCCGTCGCCCAAGTATCGGGCAACGGTGCCTTGGTACCGACCTACTACGTCAGCGATGCAGGAGTAATAAGCCCCCATAACCTCCCGCAAGTCCTCAGGATCGAGGTGCGCCGAAAGTGCTGTCGAGCCCACCAGATCGCAGAACATCACGGTGAGGTCGCGTCGCTCCGCATCGTGCGGCAGGGGAGCCGCCACAGCTTGGGGCCCTGTGAGTGCCGCCCGATCGAGTTCAGCGATAGCGCGCAGCATCTTGCGACGATGGCCGAGCAAGATGCCGAGGTCCTTGAGATCCTGCTCCGTCAGATCGCGCAGGACTGACAGATCGATCCCGTTCTCGGCAAAGCGCTCCGCGTACTCGGACAAGCCGAGAGACGCCAACCACTCTGCGATCGTCCGCACAGCACCTCCTCACGGCCGCCTCGCGCGCAATGATAGAACTGTTCCAGGCCACCGCTATCGGTCGGTCGGACCAGCCGCCTGATCCAGCCAGTCACCAACGTTCGGCGATGCCCCAATAAGGCCCGTGAGCCTCGATTTCGCGACCGCCCCAGTGGAAGTCCTTGTGCGACTCAGGCGCGCCGCTGAGTTCCATTTCGGTGAGGTCGATGCGATAGGCCTCGAGCTTTCGTGCAATAGGTGACCCGCGCCCAAGGGATCGGTAAGCGCTCTTGTCCCATTCCAAAAGCTGTTGAAGCTCAAAACTGCATAGGCGGCATTGCCGGTGAGCTTGTCGATCATTACTCGCTCGATAGTGCCTATCCTAGTGCCGTCCGTGCTGCGCACCGGCGTTCCTTCGACTTGGTCGCTCGCAATCACACCACGGTTTCTGAGTTGTGGTGTGCATGAGAGAACACTACTAAGTGCCGGGCCGAGGGTGTGTGATGCCGGTCACACCCGGGCAAAACTTCGCCGCAGGTAATGCGACACTCCGCTTGCTAGTTGGGAGTACAATCGTTCCATGAAGCCGCAATTGTAGAACGGTCTCTACTGGAGGGACACCCCGAGGTTTGCGGCGGCCTCTCTTTGCCAGAGCCACAGCTCCTCCCCCTTTCTTCTTCAGGTGCTCGCTCAGGCGCTGCGGCCCGGAAGGCCATCATCAGAATCTTGCGGGTGCGTCCATGCACAGCAGCAAATTAAGATGGTTGCGAGCCCCCGCAACCAGAAAAGAGCCCCTGAAATCTTGCCGGATTTCGGGGGCTTTTTGATTCGGCTCGAGATCTCTCGGCTTCAAGACACAGCTCCTACGACCCCTGTTTTCCCGGGCGCGGTTGGCACACTAGAGCGCGAGCGGCCGCGATAGGGAGGTGTCCATGGCAGTCCAAGCATTGCGCACCGAAGCGGGGCGCAATGCCCGTACGATCGAGGAGGCGCGCGCGTTCGTCGCGCAGGTCGAGTCGCTGTTCATGCCGTGGAACATGGACGCGCTGGTAGAGGGCTTTACGGAGGACTGCGAGGTGCGCTTCGGCAATGTGCAATTGCGCGGACGCTCCGCGTTGCGCGCGTTCTTCGAGGCCCGCAGCCCGACAAAGGAACT
>DASWDA010000041.1:0-14650 GCA_036395695.1 Gemmatimonadales bacterium | reverse complement strand
CCGGTGTCAACGCCGTTTGCGTCGGCGTCTCCCGCGTGCGGACGAGCAGGTCAGGAAGCACCGGAATCCGCCACTGTCGGGCCAGCGCGCGCGCCAGCACCTCACTCTGATTGTAGCCCCGTGTGCGCAAGCGCTTTGTGGCGAGAGGAATCGGGATGAGCACCGACGCTCCGTCCGCCGGGGACTGCGGTTTCCGCATCGCGGTTGCCAAGTCGTCGGCGATCCGCGGCAGGCCGCCGTACTTCAGGGCGTGGACGGCGGGCCGGGCGTACGCATCGAGCCACACCGCGGATCGCACCGAGCTGAGCGCGGCCGGCCACGCGACGCACAGCCGGCAGGGGCCGAAGTGGGGCTCGGGCTGGCCGCACCGCTCGCACCAGGGTGGCCGCACCGCGCGCCACCGCTGCCGGCACAGCGGGCAGACGATCCCGGCGGCATCGCGGGTATTGAGCAGACCGTGACAAATGAGACACTCCGCAGGAAGGAGAAGCTGCTCAACCGCGGAGCGCACGGACGACAGCGGCACGCATCACCTCGACTGGTGCATCGGTCCCGGGAAAGAAGCGCTCGAACGCGGCTGCCCCCTGCTGCACCAGCATCTCCCGGCCATCGGCGGCCTCGATGCCCCGCTCGCGAAGGGCGTGGACCCACCGCGTCTCCCCCGGAGCGTAGACGAGGTCGAGTGCCCGCTGCACGCCGGGGATGTGATTGATGTCGACGGGCAGCGGATCGTGACCGGCAAGACCCAATGGGGTGGCGTTGATCGCGACGTCCACCTCGATCGGCCCGTTGGCGACCGTGGTGGGCACGCCAATGCCCCGCGCCCAGGCCGCGAACGCCTTCGCGCGCGCGCCGTCGCGCGAACGCACGAACAGCGTGGTGCCGCGGTCCGCCGCGGTCACCGCCGTCGCGCGCGCCGACCCCCCGGTTCCCACCAGGAGCCACCGTTCTCCTTTTCGCGCCGCACCGATTCGGTCGAGCGCCGCGGCGACGCCGGACACATCGGTGTTGTCGCCGACGAGCGCTCCGTCCTCAGTCCAGAACGTATTGCACGCGCCGACGCGCGCGCAGACATCCGTTTTCCGCGCGACGGATCCTTCGACTGCCTCTTTATGCGGGAGGGTGACGTTGCCGGCGCCCCCGGTCGCCGCCTGCATCGCGAGGAAGGCGGGCAGGGATTCGGGCGTGACGCGCAACGCGACGTACACCGCGTCGAGGCCGAGCGCACGGCAGGCCGCGTTGTACATGGCGGGTGAGAGAGAATGAGCCACCGGGTCACCGATGACCGTGAGCAAACGCGTTTTAGCGCTGATCTCCACGCTTGCTCTCGGCGACGAGCCGGTCGGCGACGGCGGCCGTGAGCGACTCGAGCTCCTGGCAGGTATCGCGATAGATGCCGAGATCGCCGCCGAAGGGATCGCTCACCTCGTCGCCGCCCTGGCCGGCGTACTCGCCGAGCACGAACACGCGACCCTCGCCCCCGAGCTCGTCGACGCGCGCACGATGATGGCGGGCCATGGTGAGAATCAGGTCGGCGCGCTCGACCAGCTCCCGCGTCAACAGGCGGGCGCGGTGACCGGACAGGTCGAGCCCGCGCTCGAGCCCCACGAGATACGCGCCTTCGGATGCAGGCGCGCCATCCCACGCCCCCGTCCCCGCCGACGACACGGTCACCTCGATACCGCGCGCGGTGAGAGCGCGCTCGAGCAGTGACGCGGCGAGCGGGCTGCGGCAAATGTTGCCGGTGCAGACGAACAGGACGTGCTGGATCATGGCGCGAGCCGCCCGACGGCGCGGCGAAGCTCGTGGACGCTGAGCGTGCCTTCCCGGACGATCTCCGCGCGCGGCTTGGTGCAATCAACCACGGTCGAGGGGGGCCGGTTCCCCAGCACGCCGCCATCGAGCACGAGCAGCTGCCCAGCCGCCACCGCCG
Source organism: Gemmatimonadales bacterium (assembly GCA_036395695.1). Classification (GTDB taxonomy): domain Bacteria; phylum Gemmatimonadota; class Gemmatimonadetes; order Gemmatimonadales; family GWC2-71-9; genus 20CM-2-65-7. The sequence continues at coordinate 12,717 of DASWDA010000041.1, read as the reverse complement.
GCGCGAAGTCGCGGGCGATCGCGTCAGCCCCCGGCCCCGGCGGGTGCCCGGGCAGATTCGCCGAGGTGGACGTGAGCGGCGAGCCGAGCGCCGCGACCAAGTGCGCGATCGCCTGGTGGGACGTCCACCGCACGGCGATCCCGCCATCCGGTCCGCGCAACATGTCCGGCAACCGGCCGGAGCCGCCGGGCAGGACGAGTGTCAACGGGCCGGGCCAGAATGCGCGCGCCAGAGCGTCGGCGGAGGCGTTGAATGCCAGGCCGTGCGCCTCAGCCATACCGCGGTCGCTGATCAACAACAGAAAGGGCTTGCTGGCCGACCGCCCTTTCATCGCGGCGAGCGCCGCGACATCGGCTTGCACCGCGCGTGAGCCGAGACCGTACACCGTCTCGGTGGGATACGCCAGCAAACCTCCCTTTCCCATATGCGTCACCACCTGCGGGATCGCAGTGGCAACATCCGCATCCAATTGAAACGGAATCGGTTTCAACGCAATTCACGAGCGAGGGCCTCGGCGATCCGGAAGTCGTCGGCGGTGGTAATCTTGACATTGTACGGCGAATCGGGAATCAACTCCACCGGAAACCCTGCTCGCTCACAGACCTCGGCGTCGTCGCTGGGCGCCCCGCCGTTCGCGGCCGCACCGAGCTGCGCGTAGGCGGCGTTCAACATCGCCCGCGGGAATCCCTGCGGCGTCTGCGCGCGCCAGATGCGCTCCCGATCCACCGTGCGCGTGATGCGGGGCGTCGCGTGGTGAGGCCCCTGCCCGACCTCCTTGAGTGTGTCCGCGGTGGGGACCGCGGCGACGGCGCCGACGCCCGCCCGCGCGCGCGCGATGACGGCATCGATGGTCCCCCGGCTGACGAACGGCCGGGCGGCGTCGTGGATCAGAATGATCGTGGCGTCGTCGGGCAAGGCGCGCAGGCCCGCCCGGACGGAATCGAGCCGCTGCGCGCCGCCGGGCACGAAGCCCAGCCGCTCACCGCGGATCTTGCCGAGCCAGTCGGGCGGGCGCTCCACGTACCCGGGCGGCAGCGTCACGACGACCTGACGGACGTCCGGATGCCCGATGAACGCGCGTAGGGCGCGCAGCAGCATCGGGACGCCGAGAATCGGACGGAACTGTTTCGGCTCGCCGGGGCCCGCCCGCACCCCGGCCCCCGCCGCGACGACGACGACGCCGACGTCAGGCGGCGAGGCGACGGGTGAGCTCACCGATTCCCTCCAGCCCGATGACCTCGAGCTCGCCGGCGGTGCCGCGTGAGCGGGCGGACAAGAACACGCGGCGAAAGCCCTGGCGTGCGGCCTCGGCGAGGCGTCGCTCGACGCCCGCGACGGGGCGGATCTCGCCGCCGAGTCCCACCTCGCCCAGGAACAGCGCGTCGGCCGGCACGGGCCGGTCATGGACCGTCGAGACGAGAGCGGCGAGGACGGCGAGGTCGGTGGAGGGCTCGATCAGGCGCACACCTCCCGTGACGTTGACGAAGACGTCGAGGTTCCCGAACGGGAGGCCGCCGCGCCGCTCGAGCACCGCGAGCAGCAGCGCGAGGCGGCGATGATCGAGGCCAGTCGCCACGCGCTGCGGCGTGCCGAACCCCGCCTTCGAGGCGAGCGCCTGAATCTCGACGAGCATCGGGCGCGTGCCTTCCATCAAGGCCGTCACCGCGGAGCCGGAGGCACCGGTGCTGCGGCCCGCGAGGAACGCCGCGGCGGGGTTGGCGACGGGCTCGAGCCCGCTCCCCGTCATGCGGAACACACCGATTTCGTCCACCGACCCGAACCGGTTTTTCACGGCCCGCAGGATCCGGTGGTCGAGCGTCGCTTCGCCTTCGAAATAGAGGACGGTGTCGACGATATGCTCGAGCGTCTTCGGGCCCGCGATGCCGCCGCCTTTGGTGACGTGTCCCACGAGCAGCACGGCGGGACCGGATTCCTTGGCGAACCGCATCAGGCGGGCAGCGCATTCGCGCACCTGGCCGACGTTGCCGGGCGCGCCCTCGAGCTCTTCGGTATAGGTGGTCTGCACCGAGTCGAGCAGCACGACCCGGGATTGCAGCTGCGTCGCGTGATGCAGGATCGACTCGAGGCACGTTTCGCCCAGGACATGAATGCCGCCGGCGTTCTCTTCCAGACGGTCAGCGCGCAGCCGCAGCTGGTCGGGGGACTCCTCGCCCGAGACGTACAGCGTTGAGACCCCCTGGCTCTCCAGTCGGGCCGCGCATTGCATCAGCAGCGTCGACTTGCCGATTCCGGGCTCGCCGCCGACGAGCGTCACGGAGCCTGGAACGATTCCGCCGCCGAGGACGAAGTCGAACTCGGCGAGGCCGGTGCGCCAACGACCCGGTTGGACGGTTGGAAGGTTGGACAGTTGGACTGGAACCGCGGTTTTCTCAGTCCAACCTTCCAACCGTCCAACCTTCCGGCCCACGGGCTCCTCGATCAGGGAGTTCCACGCCCCACACGCGTCGCATTTCCCCCCCCACTTGGGCTGATCCGCCCCGCATTCCGTGCAGCGAAAGACGGACTTGCCTTTAGACACGGCCAGCCTCCACCGGCGACTCCCGCGCGGTGTAGTTGTCGAATCGCGTGTACTCTTTCTTGAAGTGCAGCTTCACCGTCCCGGTCGGGCCGTTGCGCTGCTTGCCGACGATCACCTCGGCCAGGCCTTCGATGCTCTCGTTGGTCTTGGGATCGATGGGCCCGTCATAGAATTCCTGCCGGTAGATGAAGCACACGACGTCGGCGTCCTGCTCGATCGCGCCCGATTCGCGGAGGTCCGACAGCTGGGGCCGCCGGTGCTCGCCACCGCGCTGCTCCGGCGCGCGCGACAGCTGCGAGATCGCCACGACCGGAACGTCGAGCTCCTTGGCCAGCGCCTTGAGCGAGCGCGAGATGTAGGAAATCTCCTGCTGGCGGTTCTCGACGTCGCCCGGACCTTGCATGAGCTGCAGATAGTCGACGATCACGAGCGAAATATTGTGCTCGGATTTCAACCGCCGTGCCTTCGAGCGCATGGCGAGCGGCGTCAAAGAGCCGGAATCGTCAATCCAAATCGGCGCCGTGCCGAGCAACCCCGCCGCCCGCGCGAGCTTGGGATAGTCGTCATCCCGCAGCTGCCCGCGGCGCAGCCGTTGCGCATCGACCAGCCCCTCCGAACACAGGAGCCGCTGCACCAACGCGTCCTTCGACATTTCGATCGAGAAAAAGGCGACGCCCGTGTTGTGCTCGATCGCGGCGTGCTGGACGATGTTCAGCGCCAGCGCCGTTTTTCCCATCGACGGCCGGGCGGCGATAATGACCAGATCGGCACGCTGGAACCCCGCGGTCAGACGATCGAGATCGACGAACCCGCTGGGGACCCCGGTGACCGAGCCGGCCCCTGACTGGAGCTGCTCGATCCGCTCCATCGTCGGCCAGATGAGCTCTTTGATCCGGATGAATTCCTCGGCGCGGCGGAACTGCGCGACCTGAAAGACGCGATGCTCGGCGTTGTCGAGCACCTCGCCGGCGGAGCCGTGCCCCTCATAGACGTCCTGAATGATCCCCGTTGCGGCTTCGACCAGGCGGCGGAGCACCGCCTTGTCCCGGATGATCTTGGCGTGGTACTCGACGTTGGCGGCGGTGGGCACGACGTCGATCAGCGCGGCGATGTACTCCATCCCGCCCGCGCGGTCGAGGTCGCCGCGGCGGCTCAGCTCGTCGCGCAGGGTGACGGGATCGATGACGTCACCGCGCTCGGTGAGCGCGATCATCGAGCGGAACAGCAGCCGGTGGCTTTCCTTGTAGAACATCGTGTCGTCCAGGATTTCGGCCGCTTTGAGCGCCGCATCCTGGTCGAGCACCATCGCGCCGAGGACCGCCTGCTCCGCGTCGTTGCTCCACGGAGTCTGGCGGCTGGCGAACTCGCCTGCTCTGTCAGCGCTCGAGGAGGCGAGCTGCGATACGGACGTCATCCCAGGTTGGTCTCTTCCAGTTGGGGTTCCGGAGCAGCGCCGCCGGGTGATACGTGACGATCACTGGGGTGCCGCGGAACCGGTGAACCTGATTGCGCAATGAGCCAAGGGACTGCTTGGTGTTGAGCACGCTCTGCGCCGCCGTCCCGCCCATGGCGAGAATGACCTTCGGCTTCACGAGCTCGATCTGGCGGTGGAGGTAGGGGAGACACGCCGCGATCTCGTCGTATTGCGGCAACCGGTTTTCCGGCGGCCGGCACTTCACGACATTGCAGATGAAGACCTGGTCGCGCGGCAGCTTGATCGCCTCGAGGATCTTGGTGAGCAGCTCGCCCGCCCGGCCGACGAACGGACGGCCCGTCTCGTCTTCGGTTTTGCCCGGCCCCTCGCCGATCACCACCAGGCGCGCGGTGGCCGGACCTTCGCCCGGGACGGTATTGGTGCGGCGTTCGCACAGCTTGCACTTGACGCAGGCCGCGATGAGAGTGGCGATGTCCTCTAACGACTGTGTCCGCTGCACGGGATCGACTGCAAACAGATCGCTCGAGGGTGGATCGAAGCTCAGACCCGCGGGTGGGAGATCAGCGGAAGTTTGCGTTTTCCCCGGGCTTGCGCCCGGGGTCAGAACTGCGGGAGCCGGTGTTGCTGTCTGGTTCTCTAACCCCGGACGCAAGTCCGGGGTGGGCGAGATGGTCGGGAGAATCACGGAATCTCCCCCCAAGAGCCGCTGCTGTTTTAAGTATTCCGCTGCCAGAGCCCGGCTGTCAGTCAAAGCGCCTCTTCCACGACGTCGAGGATGCGTTCGGCCACATCGCGCTTGGGTAGCAACGGCAAGTCGACTTGCGTACCGTTGCGTCCCAGGATCGTCACGCGATTGGTCGTGACCTCGAATCCGGCGCCGGGCTCAGTGGCGTCATTCAGGATCACGAAATCCAGCGCTTTATTCTGCATCTTGGACCGCGCGTTCGCGAGGCCGTTCCCCGTTTCGAGCGCGAACCCGACGACCACCATCCCCTTGCGCCGCTTGAGCGAGCCGAGTATGTCGGGCGTCGCTTCGAGCTCCACAGTCAACGCGCCGACGCTCCGCGCGCGTTTCTTGTCGGCCGGACGCTTGGGCCGGTAGTCCGCGGGCGCGGCGCTCATGATGAGGGCGTCGGCGTTAGGGACCAGGGACTCGAGTGCGTGCTGCATCTCTTCCGTCGTCTCGACGCGCGTCATCGCGAGACCCGCCGGCGGCGTGAGCTCGGTCGGCCCGCTGACGAGGACGACGTCGGCGCCGCGCTCGCGCGCCGCCTCCGCCAGCGCGTACCCCATCCGACCGCTCGAGGGGTTCGTAATCACGCGCACCGGGTCGAGGTGCTCGCGCGTCGGTCCGGCTGTCACGACGACGTGCTTGCCGAACCACTTGCTCTTGGTGGTCTGTCCCAGCAGCCGCTCGGCTGCAGCGAAAATGACGTCCGGCTCGCTCATGCGCCCCGGGCGCTCACTTGGCCCCTCGGCGAGCGCGCCGATCTCCGGCCCCACGAAGTGCCAGCCGCGCGCGGTGAGCGCGGTGATGTTCGCGGTCGTGGCGGGGTTCGCATACATCGCGTCGTTCATGGCGGGCGCCGCGAGCACGGGTCGATCGGCACGCGCGAGCAGCAGCGCGGTCAACAGGTCGTCCGCCATCCCCATGGCGCAGCGCGCCAGGGTGTTGGCGGTCGCCGGCGCGAGGATGATGAGGTCGGGGTGTTTAGCGAGATCGATGTGTGCCAGCGCGCGTCCGCGCTCCCACAGCGACGTGAGCACTGGGCGCCCCGTGAGCGCCTCGAACGTCAGTGGACGCACGAACTCGGTCGCTGCCGCCGTGAGCGCCACGTCGACCGTGGCGCCGGCTTCGGTCAGCCGGCGCGCCAGGATACAACTCTTGTAGCAGGCGATTCCGCCCGACACGCCGAGCACGACGTGACGGCCGGCGAACGGCATCAGGTTTCCTGCGAGCGCCGCCGCCGCACCAGGCGGTACTTGAGGGCGCCGCGGACGAGCTCGTCGAACGCCCGCGTGGTGAGCTTCTCCTCCCAGTCCACCGACCGGTCGCGCGGGAAATCATTCACGAAGCGTGCGAACTTGGCGGCCACGAGGACGCCCAGGTACTTGTTCTGTGTCTGTCCTGCGACTTCTGCCGGTGTCACGATCCGCATTGCTCAGCCTTTCGGTTAGTGCAGCTCATCGTACAGTGTTCGGAGCATCCGTCCGTAATTCGTGATCCATTCAAAGTCTTTCTTGTCGCGCGTGCGTCCGCGCGCGCTATTCTCGTTCGCGATCGCGACCACCTGGGCGACCGCGGTCGTCAGATCGTCGTTCCGAATCCAGCGGTCGAACAGCGTCGCCTGCTGCAGCTCATACTCGGCGCGGTCGAGCCGCCACCGGATCTGCTCGATCGACTCGCTCTTCCGCTGCCGCAGCCGCTCGAGCAGCACCCGCGGCTCGCTCGGCAGAATGAAGATCGACATGGAGCGCGGCGGGGGATACTGCTCACGCACCTGCCTCGCGCCTTCGACTTCGATGTCCAGCAGCACGTGCCTGCCGGCGCTCCAGACCTTCTCGACTTCCCGCTTCAGCGTGCCGTAGAGCTCGCCGCCGTACTCCGCGTACTCGAGGAAGTGTCCCGCGCCCACGGCCTCGAGAAACTGCGAGCGCCCCAGAAAATGATAATCGACGCCGTCGTGCTCGTTCTCGCGCGGCTTGCGCGTCGTCGCCGAGACGGAGAATCCGAAGCCGTCCGGGTGTTTCTCGCGCACCGCCCTCGCGATCGTCGTCTTGCCGCCACCCGATGGCGCGGACAAGACGACTATTCGCGGCGTCACTCCAGATTCTCCAGCTGCTCCCGGAACTTCTCGAGGTCACCCTTCATCGCGATCACCGTCTGCGTGATGCGGGCGTCGTTCGCTTTGGAGCCCATCGTGTTGACTTCGCGCAGCAGCTCCTGCGCCAGGAACCCGAGCTGCTTCCCCACCGCTTGCTCGGACTGCAGCGCCGCGCGGGCCGCCGCCACGTGCGCCTCGAAGCGCACCAGCTCCTCCGTGATGTCCAGCTTGTCCGCCAGCAAGGCGATCTCCAGCGCCAGCCGCTGCTCGTCCACTGGTGTCTGTGCCGTCAGCTCGGCGACGGCCTGTTTGAGTCGCGCATGCTCGGCCTTGAGCCGCGCCGGTGCCTGCGCTTCGACGGCCCGCGCGCCGGCCTCGAGCGTATCGAGCCGGCGGCTCAGCTCGCCGACCAGTGCCTTCCCTTCCCGCTCGCGCATGGCCACGACGTCCCGGGCGGCGCGCTCGACGATGGCCTGGATGTCCGACCACTGCACGAGCTGCTCGCCTCCTCCTGCTCCGCTCCCGCCATTCGTCGCCATGATGACGTCAGGCTGCCGGGCCACGAATGCGAGATCCACCGTGCCTTTCAGCTTCAACTTCTTCTTGAGCTGCTGCGCCGCCGCCATCACCTGCCGGGCGCGCTCCAAGTCTACCGCGACCGCGCGCTCGGGACCTGGCGCCTCGACCCAGCGGGCCGTCACCGCCACATGCCCCCGCTCGAGCAACTGGCGCAGCCGCTCGCGCAGTTCGGTCTCGACCCCGGCCAGGTCAGCCGGCAGCTTCAGCTGCGGGTTGAAATAGCGGTGGTTGACGGTGCGGATGTCGACTCGCAGCCGTCCGCGGAGCACTCGATCTTCGGCGGAGCCGAAGCCTGTCATACTACGCGGCACAGGGCGTTAAATGTAGTCAGGTGTGCTAGTTATTGAAGAACCACCGGGCGCCATACTGCTGCGCCGCCCTGGGATACCCCAACCCCTCGACGAAGCTCGAGCGCATGATGTTGATGTTCTGCACGCTCCAGAAGATCGTGACCCCGGCGAGCTGCATCTCGAGGTCGGTGTCGACGAAGCTCGATCCGGCCATCGCCCGCTTCGCGCCGGTGCTGTCGAGCCCCCCCAGCGCCGACCGGCTCCAGGACTCCATCGCCACCTCGCCGCGCAGGGCGAAGATCCCGCTCTTGAAGACGCGCCAGAATTTCGAGTAGAACGTTGCCGACACGCGCCCGTGGCGGGGCGGCTCGAAATCTCCCCCGCCCACGGCCGGGTCGAAGTACCACCCGGCCAGCTCGAATCCGGCCGCGAGCCGAATCATCGCGTGGGCCGCGACGAATTCTGTGCGCGGCGTGGGATTCAGCGAGTCGACGGTCTTGATCCCGTCCGCGAACCCGAGCGGCGCGAACGGATCGCGCCTGCCGCGGCCGACCTCCAGCGTCAGCAGGCGATTTTCGACGCGTACCCACCCCGCGACGTCGAGCGTCTGTTGCACCTGATCGGTGGTGACGAATGGGGCCTGCACGTCGTGCTGCCAAGCCACCTCGGCCCGCGCCGAGACGCCAAGCGGCAGCGTAAGCCCCGCCGTGGCGAATGCCCGGACCCCGGCGCGATGATTGGAGTAGTTCGTCTGGCGAATCGTTCCCGCGAGCGTGAGGGGATGGATCGGCATCCATCCGGCGCGCCCTTCGAACTGCTGCGGCATGCCGGCGGCGCCACCGCGCGCAACCGCGGCGACGGTGGCATGGGGCCACGCCTGAAACGCCTCGACGCTGGCCACCGAGATGGTCCGCTCGGGAACCAGTGTGTCATGGCTGATCCCGCTGGTCCCTACCGTGGCCGTGAATCGCCACCCGAGGCCGTCACCGCGCTGCGCCACGAACAACCGCAATTGCCGGTCGCGCCGATCCTGGCGCCAACCGTCCACGCGGCCGTCGGGCGCCGCGGACCGGTGCCAACTCGCGCTCGACACCTGGAAGGATGCTCCGACGCGTCCACCCTCCGGGACGTAATCGGCCTTCAGCCAGATATCGCTCGTGCCGAACGGCGGGGTCGTGTGGCCGGGTAAGCCGACGCCGATGCTGGCCCAATCGGCGAGCATCGAGACGCCGAACCCCGATCGGGTGCGCGTGGCATAGCCGGCCCGATAATCGGCGATGTCTTGCTGGCCGGTGACGATTCCGATCTGGGTGCGCGGCGTCGTCGAGCGGTGCTGCGCGGTCACGAGATAGACGCGGAGCGATGCGGGCAACACGATGACGTCGGCGCGCTCGATCGGCCCGAGTGGAATCCGCGCCGGATCGAGATAGACGGAGTCACGGCCGAGCGGCAGCATCGGCACGCCGTCCCAATAGACCTCGAGCGATGCGGGACCGCGGCCGCCGTACAACACGATCTCGGGTTCTCCATACCAGCCGCCGCGCGCGACAAACACGCCCGGAATGTGAACGAGCAGATCACTCAGCGTGCGCGCGTTCGACAGCAGAACCGAGTCGCTCGTGAAGGTGTAGCGCGTGCCCAGCGGCAAGGGACCGGACATGATGGCGGGCTCAAACGTCGGCAGCAGGGCGGGCGTCGTGTCGCGCGCCGTGGTATCACGTGCCGACGTGTCCCGCGCCGCCCTGGCTCGACCCGCGGTATCCACCTGGGCGGCGAGCGCCGCCGGCAACAGGGCGAGGACGAGGAGGCTCGCCCTGGCCCACGGAGGAATCAAGCGCCGGCGCGTTTGAGCAGGAATTCCGTGAACAGCCGAACCCCGATCGCCGTCGGCCCCTTCGCGTGTGCCGCGCCTTCGCCCTCGAGGTATGCCGTACCGGCGATGTCGAGATGGACCCACGGGAAGCCGTCGACGAACTCACGGAGGAACCACGCGCCGGCGATGGTACCGGCGGAGCGGCCGCCAGAATTCCTGACGTCCGCGACATCGGACTTGAGCAGCTCCCGGTATTCCTCCCACAGCGGCAGCGGCCAGCACCGCTCCCCGGCGCGCTCGCCCGCGTCGCGCACTTCAGCGAGCAGGGTTTCGTCGTTGCCGAGCATGCCGATCGCGTGGTGGCCGAGCGCGATGACCACGGCGCCGGTCAGCGTCGCCACGTCGATGGCGGCGGCCGGTTTGAAGCGGCGCGCGTAGGACAACGCGTCGCAGAGAATCAGCCGGCCTTCGGCGTCGGTGTTGATGATCTCGATCGTCTTGCCGAGGTGGCTCTTCACCACATCACCGGGCTTGATGGCGGTACCGGAGGGCAGGTTTTCCGTGGCCGGGATCAAACCGACCACGTTGATCTTGGGCTGCAGCCGCCCCAACACTTCGAATGCGCCGAGCACGGCGGTCGCCCCGGACTTGTCGAACTTCATGTCTTCCATGTTCAGCGCCGGCTTGATCGAGATGCCGCCGGAATCGAACGTCACACCCTTCCCGATCAGCGCCACCGGGGCGCCGCTGCCACCCTGATATTCGAGCACGATGAAGCGGGGCTCCTCGGCGCTGCCCTGGGCGACGGCGAGGAGCGCGCCCATCCCTTCCTTCTTTATCTGCGCCGTGTCCAGGATCGTGACGCTGAACCCGTGCGCCGCACCCAGCTTCCGGGCCTGTTCGGCGAGGTAGCTGGGTGTGCAAACGTTCCCCGGTTGCATCTGGAGATTGCGGGTGAAGAGGTAGCCCGCCGCTATGGCGTCGCCGATGCGGCGTCCCGCTTCGGCCGCGGTCTTGTCCGGCACGTCGACCACCAGCTCGACAGTCTCGATCTCCGGCTTGGGGTCCTCGGGCTGCTTCTTGAGCTCCGTGAACTGCCAGCCGCCCTGCGCCGCGCCTTCGACGACCACCTGCGCCAGCTCGGCGGCGCCGAGGCCTCCGCGTGCTTCCTGCGAGACCGCCAGCGCCAGGGACTTGGTACCCAGGCCGCGTGCGCGTTTCGCGGCGATCGCGCTTGCGCGGCGGATCGAGTTGCGGGTGATGTCGCCGGGCTTTCCCGCACCGACGAGCAAGATGCGCGAAGCTTTGCCGCTGCCGTAGACGAGTAGCGTCTCGTCCTTCTTTCCCTTGTAATCCCCTGACGCGATGGCGCGCTCGAGACTCGCATCCTGGACCGGCGGTGCCGATCCCTGGGCAACGACGACCGCGAGCAGCGGTGTTTCGAGGCTAGCGAGGGGGCGCGTCGAAACAAGAGTCTTCATGACAGGTGCTCGATGATGGCATCGGCGAAGGCAGAGGTGGACACCTCGGTGGCACCCGGCATCTGCCGCGCGAGATCGTACGTGACGCGCCGTGCCCCGATCGCACCTTCGAGTCCGCGCACAATCGCGCGTGCGACGTCGTCCCAGCCCAGCTCTTCGAACATCATGACTCCCGACAGAATGACGCTGCTCGGATTGATCTTGTCCTGCCCCGCATACTTGGGCGCCGTGCCGTGCGTCGCTTCGAACACCGCGTAGCCGTCACCCACATTGCCGCCGGGCGCGAGGCCCAGGCCGCCGACCTGCGCGGCGGCGGCATCGGACAGGTAGTCGCCGTTGAGATTGGGCGAGGCAATGACGGAGTATTCGTCCGGGCGTAACAACAACTGCTGGAACATGGAATCCGCGATGCGATCCTTGATCATGACCGTGCCGGTGTCTGCTTTGGCCTTGCCACCCGCTGCTTCCGTTACCGTCTGCGCGCCAAAGCGTTCCTTCGCGATTTCGTATCCCCAGTCGCGGAAGGCGCCTTCGGTGAACTTCATGATGTTGCCCTTGTGCACCAGTGTCACCGACGGGAGGCGGCGCTTAATGGCGTGCTGAATTGCCTTCACGACCAGCCGCTGCGAGCCGAATTTGGACATCGGCTTGATGCCGATCGCGCTGCCTTCGCGGATCTTGGCGCTGAAGCGGCTCTGCAGGAATTGGATCACGGCGTCGGCGTCGGCACTGCCCGCCTTGTACTCGATCCCGGCGTAGACGTCTTCGATATTCTCGCGGAAAATGATGATGTTGAGCTTGCCGGGGTCTTTCATCGGTGACGGGACGCCCTCGAAGTAGCGGACGGGGCGGATGCAGGCATACAGGTCGAGGATCTGACGGAGCGCGACGTTCAGGGACCGGATCCCACCTCCTACGGGCGTTGTCAGCGGTCCTTTGATCGCGACGCGGTGCTCGCGGATGACCGCGAGCGTTTCGTCCGGCAGCCAGCTGCCGTTCTGATTGAACGACTTCTCCCCGGCCAACACCTCGCGCCATACGACGCTGCGTTTGCCGCCGGAGGTCTTGGCGACTGCCGCGTCGAAGACCTTCGCCGAGGCGCGCCAGATGTCGGGCCCGGTGCCGTCGCCTTCGATGAACGGGATGATCGGATGGTCGGGGACGATCCACTGGCCGTTTCGGTGGTCGATCTTGCGGCCTGCAACCTGTGTTGGCATGGCCCCCAGTTTACCACAAAAAGGTGACCGGAGGGAACGGCGGCGGGTTGTGTGGGTAGCGAACCCATGCGAATCGCACACGCGGCCTTAATTCTCACGCTGGTTACGCTGACGAGCGGCGGCTGCTTTGGCGGGACGGGCTCCGGTCTCGTCGGGACATCCGGTGGCGATGGCGGCACCGGCAACGGCGCAGCGGTACTGGACTTCTTCGTCCAGCCGAACACCGCGAACGTCCGTCAGGTTATCTCGCCGCCGGTCGAGGTCGTCGTCCGCGATTCTCTTGGCAGTATTGACAGCGCTTTCACGGCAACCATCACGATTGAACTCGGGTCGAACTCGACCGGTGCGGCATTGAGCGGCACGACATCGGTGCGACCAACCAATGGAATCGCAACCTTCAGCAATCTCTCCGTCAGTGAAGCGGGCGCGTACACCCTGCAAGCGGCCAGCGGCGCCGCCAGCGCGACGAGCAGCGCGTTCACGATTACGACCGCGACGGAGCCCTGACGGCGAATGATCAATGATCAATGATCATTGG
>DASWDA010000040.1:0-21141 GCA_036395695.1 Gemmatimonadales bacterium | reverse complement strand
ATGAACCGGCGTGAAGCACTCCTTCTGCTCGCCGGGACGGCCGCGCTCCCCGATCAGCTGCTCGCCGTGGGACGCGCTGTCCACAAGAAGGTGCGCAGTGGATCGCTGCGCGCGTTGACTCCCCAGCAGAATGAGACCGTCGCCACCATCGCCGAGCTGATCATCCCCAAGACCGACACGCCGGGCGCGCGCGAGGCGGGCGTGCCGGCGTTCATCGACGTCATGCTGGCCGATTGGGGGGACGACGATCAGCGCCAGATGTTCACGGCGGGGCTCGCGAACGTGGATGAACGGAGTCGCACGGCGTTTGGGAAGGATTTTGTCTCGTCCACGCCGGCGCAGCAGGCTGAGATCCTCGAAGATCTGGACTACGAGCTGGCGCGCCTGCGGGACACCAAGTCCGACACGTCCAAGAATTTCTTCCAGGCCGTGAAGTGGCTTACGCTCACCGGCTACTACACCTCCGAAATCGGCGCGACGAATGAGCTGCACTACCGCGTCGTGCCGGGTCGCTACGAACCCTGCTACACGCTCGAACCATGAAAACGTACGACGCCATCGTGGTCGGGTCGGGCATGTCAGGCGGATGGGCGGCCAAGGAGCTGACCGAGCGCGGGCTGCAGACGCTCGTGCTCGAGGCGGGGCGGCCGATCGTTCCCGAGCAGGACTACGTCGAGCATGTGCCGATGTGGGAGATGAAATTTCGCGGCATGGGCGACCGCAAGCGTCTGTCCAAAGAACAGCCGATCCAGCAACAGTGCTACGCCTGCGATGAGATGGCCTACAAGTTTTTCGTAAACGACCTCGACAACCCCTACACCACCCCCGACGGCAAACCCTTCTCCTGGATTCGCGGCCGTCAGGTGGGCGGACGCTCGATCATGTGGGGCCGCCAAGTGTATCGCTGGAGCGATCTCGACTTCGAAGCGAACGCCCGCGAAGGCATCGGCGTCGATTGGCCGATCCGCTACGCCGACATCGCGCCGTGGTACGACTACGTCGAGACGTTCGTGGGGATCAGCGGCCAGGCGGAAGGATTGCCGCAGCTGCCCGACGGCAAATTCCTGAAGCCGATGGCGCTGAATTGCGTGGAGCAGTCGGTCCGCGAGGCGGTGGGCCGCGCGTGGCCCGGCGAACGGATGGTCACGATCGGTCGCTGCGCGGTGCTGACCGAAGCGCACAACGGCCGTGCCGCCTGCCACTATTGCGGCCCGTGTCATCGCGGCTGCATCACGCGGTCCTACTTCTCGAGCGTGAACGCGACGCTGCCTGCCGCCCAGGCGACCGGCCGGCTGACGCTTCGTCCGTACAGCGTCGTGCACAGCATCACGTACGATCGCAAGACCGGACGCGCCACGGGCGTGCGGGTGATCGATGGCCAGACGAAGCACGCCATCGAGTTCAAGGCCCGGGTCGTCTTTCTGTGCGCCTCGACGATCGAGTCGGCGCGGATTCTGCTGCTCTCCGGGATCGCCAACTCGAGCGGCCAGGTCGGCAAGAACCTGATGGATCACATCATGGGCGGCGGCGCCAACGGCCGCATGGACGGACCAGCCGACCGCGATAGCATCGGCAATCGGCCGAACGGCGTCTACGTGCCGCGCTTCCGAAACATCGGAAAGGGCAAGTCTGCGTTTCTGCGCGGCTATGGGTTCCAGGGTGGCGGGGGACGGTCCGACTGGGGACGCGGCACCGAGCAGGCTGGCTTCGGGGCCGAGTACAAGAAGTCGCTCCGGAAACCTGGTCCCTGGGGCATGGGCCTGTACGGCTTCGGCGAAATGCTGCCGAAGGAAGAGAACTTCGTCGAGCTGGACAAGAACAAGGTCGATGCCTGGGGTATTCCGGTCGCCCGGATCAGTTGCGCGTACGGCGCAAATGAGCAGGCGCTGCTCCACGATATGTCCATCACCGCCGCGGAGATGCTGGCCGAGGCCGGCGCGCACGACATCCAGCCGTATACCAGCAATAACCCACCGGGACTCGTGATTCACGAGATGGGTACGGCGCGGATGGGCAAGGATCCGAAGACCTCGGTACTCAACGCGCACAATCAGTGTTGGGATGTCCCGAACGTGTTCGTCACCGACGGCGCCTGCATGGTGTCGACGGCGTGTCAGAACCCATCGATTACGTACATGGCACTCACCGCGCGCGCCGCTGCCTATGCGGTGGACGCGATCAAAAGGAACGAGCTATGACATCGATCGAACGTCGCGAATTTGTGAAAACGCTCGCCGCCGCGGGCGTGGCCATCGCGGTCCCCCACGCACGACGCACCACGCACGACGCACGGCGTTTGGAGAAGGTCGGGATCCAGCTCTACACCGTCCGCGATCAGATGAAAGCGGACTTCGAAGGGACGCTCGCCCAGATCGCAGAGATCGGCTACAAGGAGGTCGAGTTCGCCGGCTACTTCGATCATTCGCCGGCCGATGTGAAGGCGATCCTCGACCGGCACGGACTCTCGTCCCCCTCCACGCACATCCCGTTCGAGAACGATGATAAATGGAAGGCGGCGCTCGACGCGGCCAAGACGATCGGGCACGAGTACATCGTCATGCCATGGATTCCGCAGGAGCGGCGCAAGACACTCGACGACTGGAAGAACTTCGCGCAGGTCTTCAACCACGCCGGACAGGCCGCGCACGATGCCGGAATCCAGTTCGCCTATCACAACCACGATTTCGAATTCCCAAAGATGGACGGACAGGTCCCCTACGACGTGCTGCTCCAGAACACCGATCCCAAGCTCGTGCAGCTCGAGATCGATCTCTACTGGATCACCAAGGCCGGTGCGGACCCGCTGGCGTATTTTGCGCGCTGGCCCGGTCGGATTCCTCTGGTGCACGTGAAGGACTCCGCCGGCCCGCCCGAGCATAAGATGGCGGACGTGGGGCAGGGGAAGATCGACTGGAAGCGTATCTTCGCGAAACGGGATCAGGCGGGCATCAAACATTTCATCGTCGAGCACGATCAGCCGCCGCAGCCGTTCCAGGACGTCGCGGTGAGTTATCGGTACCTCAGCCAACTGGAGTTTTGAAATGCGTTGGAATGTTGGACGGTTGGAAGGTGACCTGGTAACTCGCCGGGACGCGTTGCGGACCGCGGCGGCCGCCGTCACGGCGTCGCTGCTTCCAGGGGCCACCGTCCAGCCGTCCAACCGTCCAACCGACCGCCTCAAGCAGTCCGCCAGCCGCTGGTGCTACCGGAGCATTGCTCTGCCGGATCTGTGCAAAGCCGGTAAGGCGATGGGTCTGGCGGGCATCGACCTGCTCGCGCCCGAGGATTGGCCGATCGTCCGTGAAAACGGGTTGGTCTGCTCCATGGGATATGCGGCGATCCGTAACGATTTCATCCCGCGAGGGTTCAACGATCCCGCGAACCACGATCTGCTGGTCGGCGAACTCGAGCGCGCGCTGCCTTTGGCACAGCAGCATGGCGTGCCCAACCTGATCGCGATGTTCGGCAACCGGCAAGGCCGGAGCGATGCCCAGGCCACCGACGCGTGTGTCACGGGGCTCAAGCGGATCGCGCCGACCGCCGAGCGCTACGGCGTGACGATCTGTGTCGAGCTGTTGAACAGCAAAGTCGATCACAAAGACTATCAGGGCGATCGCACCGCGTTCGGCGCGAACATCATCGAGGCCGTTGGGTCGCCGCGCGTCAAGCTCCTGTACGACATCTATCACATGCAGATCATGGAAGGCGACGTCATTCGCACCATCCGCCAGCACGCGGGTCACATCGGCCACTTTCATACGGGCGGCGTCCCCGGGCGCCACGAGCTGGACGACACCCAGGAGCTGAACTATCGTGCCATCGCAGGGGCCATCGCGGACACGGGGTTCCCGGGGTATCTCGCCCACGAGTTCGTGCCGACTCGGGAGCCGCTGACGTCGTTGAAGCAGGCGGTCGAGCTGTGCTCCGTGTAGTGTCCCCGGAGGCAATCGCCGAGTCTTGATGGGAGCCTATGCTCCCAACCAACACCCGCCCGCTCGCGCGGCTCGTCCTCCTGAGCCTGATGCTGACGTTTATCGTGGCCCGTCTCGTCAGCATCCTCATGATCCTGTTCCACAGGCAGGACATGTATCTCCATGTGCGCGATACACATGTCCATCACCTCAACTATGGCATCTTCCTCCTCGTCGGCGTCGGCGCCTACCTGCTCTTCAGTCCCCGCTCGGCAGCCCCGACGCCCCCCGCCGCCGCAGTGATCTACGGGATCGGCCTCGGTCTCACGTTCGACGAGTTCGGGATGTGGCTGCACCTGAACGGCGATTACTGGCAACGCGCCAGCTTCGACGCCGTGATCGTGCTGGTCGCGGCCCTCGGCCTCGCCGGCTTCGCCCCGCCGTTGACCCGCTGGCGTCGCTGGCAGGTTGCCACCGCCCTGCTCGTCCTCCTGTTGCTCGCCGGGACCATGCGACTGGCAGCCCGCGTCGAGCCGCGGCTCCAGAGCTGGGAGCAACGCGCCCGCTCGTAGCGCTTGCCAAGCCACGCGACCTGAATACCGTTGAGCACCATTCATCGGAGCATCGCGTGGCGTCTGGCCGGTTCGAGCTGTTCGTCGGGATCGCGATCGGGATCGCGATCGCATCGTTGTATTTCCTGGTCTGGAAACTTCGGTATAGCGCCTCGATTCGGGAGGACGCCGTCCAGCGTAGTCTCGCCGTGACGGCCGGCAAGGTGCACGAGCAGCTCGTGCCCTATCTCCCCGAATTCGGGTTCAACCCCAAGGACGCCCGGTTCCTCGGCAGCCCGGTCGATCTGATCGTGTTCGACGGGCTCGCCGCGGGCGACGTGCGGCGGATCGTCTTTCTGGAAGTGAAGACGGGCGGCGCATCGCTCACGGCGCGCGAGCGCCAGGTGCGCGACGTCGTCGAGTCCCGTGAGGTCGTGTGGGCTGAGCTCCGGCTCACGCGCAGCGAGGGCTAGGCGCTATCCGGCGATTTGCTACATTGGAAGCTCCTCGAACCAGGAATCTTTCGTGCAGAGCATCCTCGGGGGTGCGGTGATCGTCGCGATCGGACTCGTGTGGGGCCACTCGGTATTTCGCGGCGACTTCAATGTGCTCAGCATTCTCTTCGATGGCTTCGGCGTCTTCTTCATCATTCGGGGATTGATGTCGGTCTATCAGGCGAAACAGCAGGAATCGGTCTCGGCGCCACCTCCGCCACCCCCGGCAAGATGACCGAGGGCGCGAAAACGCCCGTCGCGTATCTCAAATCGCTGCTCGCTGACCGGCGCGCGGCGATCGGTACCGTCCGAGACGTCGTCAACAAGCATATTTCGGCAGGCTACCAGGAGGCGATGAATTGGGGCGCCATCACGTGGGAAGTCCCCCTCACGCGCTATCCCAAAACGCCCAACGGCCAGCCGCTGTGTTACGTGAGCCTCGCTGCGCACAAGAACTTCTGCACGCTGTATCTGATGGGCGCCGCCGAAGGCCGCGGCGATCTCGTTGCCGGTCAGCGCGTGGACGACGTAGGAGCCCAGCAGCGCCGTCCCGATGCCGGTCACCTCGGCCGGTCCGTAGCGGCGCAGCCAGCGTGTCAGCCGCGGCAATTCCATGGGCCGAAGTTGCCCGCAGCGGGCGCATCGTCAAGCACCGACCACCAAACCCGATTAGTTTCGAGTCATGGCCAAGCGCCGCCAGACCTACGAGTCCGACGACATCACCGTCACCTTTGACCCTGATGTGTGCATTCACTCCGGCGTGTGCGTCCTGGGATTGCCGGACGTGTTCGACATCAAGCGCCAGCGGTGGATCCGGCCGGAGCTGCAGCCGGCCGACGTCGTTGCCGCGCAGGTGATGCGGTGCCCGTCCGGTGCCTTGCAGTTCGTGCGCAAGCCGAAGCCGGACTGACCCCGCGATGCCGACCTACGAGTACAAGTGTCCGAACGGGCACCTGTTCGAAAAAACGTTTCCTCGCATCTCCAACCAGCGCTTCGCCAAATGCCCCAAGTGCGGCAAGCGCTCGGAGCGGCAGATCTCGGGGGGGGCGGGACTCGTCTTCAAGGGCTCGGGGTTCTACGCGACCGATTACAAACGGCCGGCGGGAACTACCGAAAAGGCCGACACAACGGCGGAGAAGGCCGAAAAGACCGAGAAGTCCGACTCGAAGCCGACGCCCAAAAAAGACTCCAGCTCCGACAAGTGAAGGTTCCCGAGACGATCCGTGCGGCGCTGGCGCAAGCGGCGTCCCAGTTGGGCGCGTCCGATGTGGAGGTCGCGCTCGAGCGTCCCCGCGATCCTACCCACGGTGATCTCGCCACCAACCTCGCGCTGACGCTGGCAAAGACTCTCGGGCAAAAGCCGCGCGCCATCGCGGAGCGGCTGGTGGCAACGATCGAGCTGCCACGGGGCCTCGTGCGCAAGACCGAAATTGCGGGGCCCGGGTTCATCAATTTTTTCCTGGTGGGAGAGCAGGTCGTCGGCGTGCTGCCGTCTATCATCACGGGCGGCAAGGAGTATGGAAAGAGCGATGTTGGCCGGAAGGCGAAGATCAACGTCGAGTTCGTGTCCGCCAACCCCACCGGTCCGCTGCACGTGGGGCACGGACGCGGGGCGGCGCTCGGCGATGGCATCGCGGCGCTGCTCGAGTGGACCGGCTGGGCGGTGACGCGCGAGTTCTACGTCAACGACGCAGGCACGCAGATCGACCGGATGGCGCGGTCGCTCTGGGCACGAGTCCAGCAGGCGGCGGGGCGGCCAGGCACCATCCCCGAAGGTGGCTACCACGGTGAATACCTGAACGAGCTGGCGGCAACGATCCTAAAGAAGGAAGGGAAGCGCTTCGCGGACCTTGCCGAGGACGAAGGCGTGCGTCGCTGCCGCGAGATCGGCGTCACCGCTGAGCGCGCCGAGCAGGATGCAGACCTGCGCCAATTCGGCGTCCGGTTCGACGTCGTGTCCCGCGAGTCGGCGATCTACGAGCGCCGCTTGATCGACGCCACCCTCGCCGAGCTGGCGGCGAAAGACCACACGTTCGAGGCGGAGGGGGCACTCTGGCTCCGCGCGACCGCGCTCGGCGACGACAAGGATCGCGTGCTTAAAAAGAGCGACGGCACCTTTACGTATCTCATGCCCGACATCGCGTATCACCGCGACAAGCATGAGCGCGGTTTCGTGAAGGCGATCGACGTCTGGGGCGCCGATCACCACGGCTACATCCCGCGGATGCGCGCCGCGCTCCAGGCGCTAGGGTATCCCGATGACTTTTTCCACGTCGAGATCGTGCAGCTCGTACGGGTCATGCGCGGCGAGGAAGAGGTACGCTTCTCGAAGCGAAGCGGGGACTTCGTGTCGCTGCGCGATCTGTTCGAGGAAACCGGCGTGGACGCGGCGCGCTACTTCTTTCTGATGAAGCGCGGTGATTCCCAGTTCGTGTTCGACGTCGATCTTGCGAAAAGTCAGACCGAGGAGAATCCGGTCTTCTACGTGCAGATGGCCCACGCGCGCATGTCGGGAATCTTCCGGGTGGCGGGGCGGGAGCCGGGGAGCGTGCGGGCGGATGGCGTCGACCTGGCCGTCCTCACCCAACCGGAAGAGCTCGAGTTGGTGAAGGAGCTCGCCGACTTTCCCGCCGTCCTGCAGCGCGCGGCGGCTGCCTACGAACCTCACCGCATCGCCGGTTACCTCGAGGGACTGGCCCGGATCGCCCACGCGTGGTATCACAAGTACCGCGTATTGGGCGAGCCTGAGGAAGCGGCGCGGCTGGTGCTCGCGCGCGCTGTCAAACAGGTGTTGGCCAACGGCCTTTCACTCTTGGGGATCAGCGCCCCGGAACGGATGTAAGCGTGGGATTGCTCGTCGTCGGCTCGATCGCGCTCGATTCGGTCATCACGCCGTTCGGTGAGACCGCCGATGCCCTGGGCGGCGCCGCCGTCTTCTTCGCGATGGCCGGCGCGGTGCTGCATCCGGTGCAAGTCGTCGGCGTGGTGGGGAGCGACTTTCCCGAATCGCATCTCAAGAAGCTGGCGGCGCGCGGCGTGGACCTGGCGGGCGTGGAGCGGCAAAAGGGCGAGTCGTTCCGCTGGAAGGCTCGCTATTCGTACGATCTGAACAGCCGCGAGACCCTCGAGACCCGGCTCGGCGTCTTCGCGGAGTTTCAACCCCGCATTCCCGACAAGTTCCGCGACGCGAAGTTCGTTTTCCTCGGGAATATCGACCCGGAGCTCCAGCTCAACGTCCTCGATCAGGTAAGGCAGCCGCTGCTGGTCGCCTGTGACACGATGAACTACTGGATTCAGGGCAAGAAGGACCTGCTGCTCGAGCTGCTGCGCCACATCGACATCCTGATGGTGAACGACTCCGAGGCGCGCGAGCTCTCGGGGGACTGGAACGTCTACCGCGCCGCCCACTGGATCCTCGGCCGCGGTCCCAAGATGGTCGTGATCAAGCAGGGCGAGCACGGCGCCCTGCTCGTGGATCCCACCACGATGTTCAAGGTCCCGGCCTACCCGCTCCAGGAGGTCTTCGACCCGACCGGCGCAGGCGACGCGTTCGCGGGCGGGTTCATGGCCTACATGGCGCGCACCGGGGACCTCGCGTTTTCCAATCTGCGCCGCGCCATGGTCTACGGGTCGGCGCTGGGGTCACTCGCGGTGGAAGCGTTCGGCGTGCAGCGCCTCGAGCAGATCACCCTGGAGGAGGTCCGCGGTCGCGTGAGAGCATTCCGCGATCTCGTCCACTTCTCGCTGGACGGCGAAGAGTGACCAAAGCGGACCGCTATGCCGCCGCCGGCGTCAGGCTCGATACAGCGGACGAGGCCAAGCGGCGCATCGCCGAGCTGGTACGGGCGACGCGCACGCCGCTCGCGCGCGGCGCCGTCGGTGGGTTTGGCGGCATGATCCGCGTGCCCGAGGGCTACAAGAAGCCCGTCCTGGTGATGTCGACCGACGGCGTCGGGTCCAAAGTGCTCGTCGCCGCCGCGGCGGGGATTCACGACACCGTCGGAGAAGACCTCGTGAATCACTCGGTCAACGACATTCTGGTCCACGGCGCGGCGCCGCTCGCCTTTCTGGACTACATCGCGACGGGAAATCTCGTGCCGGAGATCGCCGCGCAGATCGTCAGCGGCGTAGCCCGAGGCTGTCGCGCGCACGAGATGACCCTGGCCGGCGGCGAGACGGCGCAGATGCCGGATCTGTACCAGCCGGGCCACTACGACCTCGCGGGCTCGATCGTCGGCGTGGTCGAGGAAGACAAGGCGCTGCACGGCGATCGTATGACCGCCGGCGACCAGCTCATCGGCTACGCATCCACCGGGCTGCACACCAACGGCTACACCCTGGCCCGCAAGATCGTGTTCGAGGGGATGAAACTCGCCCTCGACGATCCATTCCCCGAGACGGGGCAGTCGGTGCGGGAGGTGCTCCTGGCCGTGCATCGCAGCTACGCGTCGGCGCTGCGACCGCTGCTCGACACCGTCCATGCGCTGGCACACGTGACCGGCGGCGGGATTGCCGGCAACCTCGTGCGTGTACTGCCGCCCGGCGTCGAGGCGGTCGTGGACGCGGGGAGCTGGCCGTGGCCGCCGTTGTTCCGGGTGCTGATGCGCGCCGGCAAGGTGAGTCGCGACGAGATGCGGCGCGTGTTCAATCTCGGGGTCGGGATGATCGCGGTCGTCGGGCGCGACGACGTCGAGACGGCTATGCGCGCGGCCTCGCGCGCGCCGGTGCAGGCCTGGCTCATCGGAGAGGTGCGCGCGGGCAGCAAGCCTGTGGTGCGGTTTGAAGAAAGATAACGGGGCCGAGCTGGCGGCGATGCGACGCGCGCTCGAGCTCGCGTGGCGCGGATGGGGTCGCGTGTCCCCCAATCCGCTCGTCGGCGCGGTGGTGCTGCGCGGCGACGAGACGGTCGCGGAAGGATGGCACGCCGAATTTGGCGGCCCGCATGCCGAGCTCGCTGCGCTGCACACCGCGGGCGAGAAGGCGCGCGGAGCGACGCTGGTGGTCAGCCTCGAACCGTGCGCGCATCACGGCAAGACGCCGCCGTGCACCGATGCGATCCGCGCGGCCGGTGTCCGGCGCGTCGTCGCCGCGGTGCGCGATCCCGACGCGGAAGCGCGCGGCGGCGTCGAGGTCCTGAAGCGCGCCGGCATCGAGACCCAGATCGGGTTGCTTGCCGAAGAGGCCGCCGCGCAAAACGCCCCGTTCCTCTTCACCAGACAGCAGACCGACCGCCCGTTCGTCGCGCTCAAGCTTGCCACCTCGATCGATGGCCGCATCGCGGATGCCGGCGGCCGCTCGCAGTGGATCTCGGGTCCCGAAGCGCGCGATCACGTCCACTGGTTGCGCGCGGGGTTCGACGCCATCGCGGTCGGCGGCACGACGGCCCTGACCGACAATCCGCAGCTCACGGCGCGCGGTGGACTCACGCCGCGCAAGCCGCCGGTCCGCATCGTGTTCGATCGCCGCGCGATGCTCAACCTTGGCGTCTCGTTGGTCCAGACGGCACGCGAAGTGCCGACGTGGGTCGTCGCGTCCCCCGAAGCGCCGATGGCCAACGTCTCGGTGCTCGAGGGGAACGGCGTTCGGGTCTTCCGGCCTGAAGCGCTCGCGCAAGCGTTTGCCCAACTGCGGCTCGCCGGGATCCAGTCGTTGTTATGTGAAGGCGGGGGCGCCCTCGGCGCCAAGCTCCTGACGGAAGGGCTGGTCGATCGCCTGTACTGGGTGCAGTCGCCCATCTGGCTCGGTGAGGATGCGGTGCCCGCTTTCCAAGGCATTCCGGCATTTCCGCTGGCCGAGGCGCCACGCTGGGTGGTCGTGGAGCGCCGCCCCTTGGGCTCTGATACATTATTGGTCTTGGATCGACGGCTATGTTTACCGGAATCGTAGATGCGCTGGGCAGGATCGACGCGGTGCACGTGAACAACGGCGTGGAACTGCGTGTGAAGGCGTCCTATAAGGGCGTAAAAAAGGGCGAGAGCATCGCCGTCAATGGCGCCTGCCTCACCGTCGAGAAGGTTCTCAAAGGCGCCTTTACGGTGCACGCCGTGCAGACGACGCTCGGTCGCACGTTGATCGGTGAATGGAAAAAAGGCCGGAGCGTCAACCTGGAACGGGCGCTCAGGGCAGGGGACCGGTTCGGCGGGCATTTCGTAGAGGGCCACGTCGATGGCGTGGGCACGGTGGAAGGGGTCGCAGAAGTCGATGACGCGATGCTCGTGGATATTCGCGTGCCGCCCGAGGTCGAAGAGACGACGGTCCTCCATGGGGCCATCACGGTGGATGGGGTGAGCCTGACGGTGAACGCGCTGGCAGAAGACGGGATCGTGCAGGTGTCGCTGGTGCCCTTCACACGCGCGCACACGACGTTGGGGCGGCTCAGCAGCGGTGACCGCGTACACGTCGAGGCCGACGTGCTGGGAAAATATGTGAGGCAGCTATGTCGTTCACAGCGGTAGAACAGGCGATCGCGGACATCCGCGCCGGTAAGCTCGTCATCGTGGCCGATGACGAGCGGCGCGAGAACGAAGGGGATTTGATCGGTGCGGCCGAACAGGTGACCGCCGAGATGATCAACTTCATGGCGACGCACGCCCGCGGGCTCATCTGCATGCCGCTCACGCCCGAGCGCTGCCAGGCCCTCGGCCTGCCGCAGATGACCGAGCACAACAACGAATCTCACGAGACGGCGTTCACGATCAGCGTCGATGCGGCGGCGCGCTTCGGTGTCACCACCGGCATCTCCGCCGCCGACCGCGCGGCGACGATCCGCGTCGCGATCGACCCCTCCACGGTCCCCAGCGACCTGCGCCGGCCCGGGCACGTCTTCCCGTTGCGCGCGCGGCCCGGCGGCGTGTTGCAGCGCGTGGGCCAGACCGAGGCGAGCATCGACCTGGCGCGGCTCGCTGGCCTGTATCCCGCCGGCGTGATCTGCGAGATCCTCAATCCCGACGGCTCGATGGCGCGCCGGGCCGATCTCGAGCGCTTCGCGACGCAGCAGGGCCTGACGTTCATCACCGTGGCGCAGCTCGTCGCCTACCGGCTGAAGCACGAGCGCCTCGTCCATCGGGTCGCCGACGCGCGCCTGCCGACGCCGTTCGGCGAGTTCCGCATCATCGGCTACCGCAATGACGTCGATGCGGCGGAGCATATCGCCCTCGTGTTCGGCGACGTCGCGAACAAACCGCAGATGCTCGTCCGCATGCACTCCAAGTGCCTCACGGGTGACGTGTTCGGCTCGGCGCGATGCGATTGCGGCTGGCAGCTGCATAGCGCGATGCGAATGATCGCCGCCGCCGGTGCCGGCGTCGTGGTCTACCTCGACCAGGAAGGCCGGGGCATCGGGCTCCTCAACAAGCTCAAGGCGTACGAGCTGCAGGATCAGGGACACGACACCGTCGAAGCGAACGAGAAGCTCGGCTTCAAGCCGGACCTCAGGAATTACGGGATCGGCGCGCAGATCCTGCTCGACCTCGGTCTGTCCTCGATCCGCGTGCTCACGAACAATCCGATGAAGCTCATCGGCCTCGAAGGCTACGGGCTCGAAATCGTCGAGCGGCTGCCCATCGTGCCGGCGCCCTCGGACGAGAACCGGGCGTACCTCGACGTCAAGCGCGACAAGCTCGGTCACCTCCTCACACACTGATCGTGCCACACAAAGCTCCCCCCCCTTCCGCTGCGCGCAGCTCCAATCGCCAGCGGCGCGTGGCGATCGTCGTCAGCCGGTTTCACGAGAACATCACGGCCAAGCTCCTCGCCGGCGCGCGCGAGGCGCTGCGCCGTGGCGGCATCGCCGACAGCCACGTCGAGGTCACTTGGGTGCCCGGCGCGTTCGAGCTGCCGGTCGTCGCCGAAGCCGCGGCCACGAGCGAGCGCTTCGATGCCATCGTCGCGCTGGGGTGCGTGATCCGCGGGGAGACGCCGCATTTCGAGTATGTCGCGGGCGAGGCGGCGCGCGGTCTCGGGAACGTCGCGCTGGCGCACCGCATCGCGGTCGGGTTCGGCGTGTTGACGACGGACAACGAGTCTCAGGCGTTGGCGCGGGTCAGCAAAGGTGCCGAGGCGGTGCAGGCGGCCCTCGAGACCGCCGACGCGCTCGAGAAGCTCGATGCAGCGCCCCGAGACTAAGGCCCGCGCGCGCGCCCTCCAGTTGTTGCATGCGTGGGAGCTGTCGGGCAGACCGACGATCGCAGCGGTCGTTGCCCGGGTCGCCGCGATCTACGGACGCGCGCCCAGCGGCTACGACCGCGGCGCCGATCTCGCCGCGAAAGCGATCGCGGGTCTGCCGGAATTCGACGCCCGGATTGCGGGTGCCGCGGAGCACTGGCGGCTCGAGCGCGTCGGCGTCGTGGAGCGCAACATCCTCCGGCTCGCGCTCGCCGAGCTGGATGAGGCGTCGACGCCCTCGCGCGTGGTGATCGATGAAGCGGTGAAGCTGGCGCACTGGTTCGCGGGCTCGCGCGCGCCGGCATTCATTAATGGGGTGCTCGACGCCGTCGCCCGGGAGACCGGCGCGCTGTGAGGATCCTGCTGGTCAACTGGAATGACCGCGAAAACCCCCACGCGGGCGGCGCCGAAACCCACTTGCACCAGTTGTTCGGGCGGATCGCGACCTGGGGACATGAAGTGCAACTCGTTACGAGCGGCTGGCCCGGATGTGACCCGCAGGCGGTCGTGGACGGCATCCGGGTGACGCGGGTGGGGGGGAGACACAGCTTTGCGGTCCGGGGCCGCGGTGCGGTGCGTCGTGCCCTGCGCCACAGGGCATTCGACGTGGTCGTCGAGGACATCAACAAGATCCCGCTCTTTCTTCCGACCCTGACTCGCCTCCCGTTCGTGGCGATCGTGCCACATTTGTTCGGCACCACGGCGTTCGCCGAGGCGAGCGCGCCGCTCGCCACGATCGTGTGGGCTGCCGAGATCCCGATTCCCTGGGTCTACAACAGGGCGGGATTCCACGCCATTTCCGAGAGCACCGCGGATGATCTCGTCCGGCGTGGCGTCCCGCGCGAGCGGGTGGTCGTCATCCATCCGGGGGTCGATGCGCGGCGCTACACGCCTGATCCAGCGACGCCGCGCGCCGCCCGGCCTACATTTCTGTACCTCGGACGACTGAAGCGTTATAAAGGAGTGGAGTTTGCGATCCGGGCGGTGGCCGCCGCGCGTAAGGTGCGCCCAGACATCACGCTCGACATCTGCGGGCAAGGTGACGACCGGCCCCGTCTCGAGCGTTTAGCCGTCGAGCTCGGCCTCGGTGACGCGGTCCGATTCCTCGGCTTCGTGTCGGAAGAGGAGAAACAGCGGCTGTTGCGCCGTGCGTGGGCGGTCGTCTTCCCGAGTCCCAAGGAAGGGTGGGGGATCACGAACGTTGAGGCGGCGGCGTGCGGGACGCCGGCCCTGGCATCGAACAGCCCGGGGCTCCGCGAATCGGTGCAAGACGGTGTGACAGGGTACCTGCTGCCGCACGGTGACGTCGTGACCCTCGCGTCTCGGATGGTGGCACTGGCCGTGAATCCATCGGTAGTGGAACGGCTTGGTCAGGCCGCTCGCGCGTTTGCCGAGGGGCTGTCGTGGGACTCCGCCGCGCACGCTACGCTCGAGCACATCGAGCAGACCGTCGCCGAACGAGAAAGGAAGAGCTGAGGTATGCGAATCACGATCACCGCCCGTCATGCAGCGATCGACGACGATTTGCGCGCACTCGCAAAGGAGTTGGTCGAGAAGGTGGTGAAACTTGTGCGGCGTCCGCATCACGCGCAGGTGATCTTCACCGAAGATCACGGCGAAGCAGGCGTCGAGATCGAGATCCATGTGCCCCGGGGACGGGTGCACGTGGCGAAGTCGCTGGCACCCGACCACCGCACGGCGCTCGACGCCGCGCTCGCACGAGTGAAGCGCCAGGTGCTCGATGAGAAAGAGACGCCGCGCGCACGCCGTGCGACTCGCGCGTCGAGGGTCCCTGGTTCCCGGTGAACGCCCCCGCCACACCTCCCCCTCCCGGGACGCCGACGCCGCGGCTCAAGGTCGGCGACCTGCTCGCTCGCAAGGGCGACCCGCTGCAGCTGGAGTTGCTGACGGCCGAGGTGGGTCTCGACCGCGAGATTCGTTCTGCCGAGGCGTCGAGCCCCGGCCTCGTGCTCGCGGGGTACACGGCGCGCTTTACGGGCACTGATCGGATTCATATTCTCGGCGAGACTGAGATCACGTATCTCGCATCGCTCGATGCGAAGGCGCGCAGCAAGACCATTCAGACGTTTCTCTCCTACGAGCTGCCGTGCGTGATCATCACCAAGGGACAAGAGGCGCCCCAGGAGCTGCTCGTGCTGGCCCGCGACAGAGGCGTCCCGGTGATCCGCACCCGGCTCAAGACGGCGGAGTTCTACCGGCGGCTGAAGCCGTTTCTCGACGACGCGTTCGCGCCCCGGACGACGGTGCACGGCTCGCTCGCCGACGTCTTCGGCGTGGGACTCCTGTTCCGCGGGCGCTCCGGGATCGGCAAGAGCGAATGCGTCCTCGATCTGGTCGAGCGGGGTCACCGCCTGGTCGCGGACGATGTCGTACACGTCACGCGGCGCGGCAACGACGTGTTGATCGGCCGGGGCCACGAGATCTCCCGCCATTACATGGAAATCCGCGGCGTCGGGTTGATCGACATCAACGCGCTGTTCGGGATCCGGTCGGTGCGCCAGCAGAAGCGGATCGAAGTCGTGGTGCAGCTCGAAGACTGGGATAACACTCGCGAGTACGATCGCACCGGTCTCGATCAGCAGCGCACCGATCTGCTCGACGTCGAGCTCCCGCTCGTCACCGTCCCGCTGAACCCCGGCAAGAATCTCACGGTCATCTGCGAGGTCGTTGCGATGACGCACCTGCTGCGCTACAGCGGTGTCGACTCGGCGACCGCGTTCAACGAACGCTTGATTCGCCGCATGCGGGAGAAGGGCGGAGGAAGCGGCGGGGTCCAGCAGTACCTGGAGGAAGACTATGAGTGAGCTCCGCGGCGTCATCGTGTCGCACGCCGCGGTGGCGCAGGCGCTCGTGGCAGCGGTCACGGCCATCACGGGCATCGAGGGCGTGCTGACGCCTGTCTCGAATGAAGGCTGCGGCACGGAAGCGCTCGGACAGCGGCTGCGCGAGGCGGTGGGCACGGGGCCGGCGGTCCTGTTCGTCGATCTCCCCGGCGGCTCGTGCTTCACGAGCTCGGCGCGCTACGCCAAGCAGGGGGGAGCGGCGGACATCGCCGTCGTGACCGGCGTCAACCTCGCCATGCTGCTCGATTTCGTCTTCCATCGCGACATCCCGCCGGCGGACGCCGCGCGCCGAGCCGTCGATGCCGGCGCCAAGGCCATCCGCGTCGCGTCGTCATGAGCCTCGCGCTGTACCGCATCGACGATCGCCTCATCCACGGCCAGGTCGTCGTGGGGTGGGGGCAGCCCCTCGACGTCGCGTTCATCGTGCTCGTGGATGACGAGGTGAGCAGCAGCGACTGGGAGCAGGACCTCTACCGGATGGGCGTCCCGCCGCAGATCGAAGTGATCTTTGCGTCGGTCGAACAGGCGGCGGCGCAGCTGCCCGGCTGGGAGGCGGACCCGCGCGTCGGGATCCTGCTCGTGGGCGATATCGACACCGCCGTGGCGCTCGCCGCCCGCGTGCCGCAGCTGAAGCGCTTCAACGTGGGTGGTGTGCACCACCGTACCGGCCGGAAAGAGCGGCTCCGCTTTGTGTACCTGACCGATGACGAGGCGGCGAAGCTGCGCCAGCTCGCGGCGCGCGGCGTCGATGTGACGGCCCAGGACGTGCCGACGGCGCGCGCCGTTCCCGTCACGGAGTTCACATGAACCTCCCTCTCGAGCTCCTGATCGCGCTCCTCGTGTGGGGCACGCTCGTCGGCGTGGATCTCGTCAGCCTGCCGCAGATGATGATCGCGCGCCCGCTCGTGGCCGGCACGGTCGCCGGCGCGATTCTGGGCGACATTCCGACGGGCCTCAAGCTCGGCGTCGTCTTCGAGCTGCTGCAGTACGACATCCTGCCGGTGGGCGCGGTGCGCTACCCCGAGTACGGGCCGGCGACCGTCGCCGCCGTCGCCACTGCGCACGCATCGGCCGGTGTGCTGGGCCTGGGTCTCGGCGCGCTCGTGGGACTCGTCACGGGGCTGGTCGGCGGCGTCACGATCAATCTGCTCCGGCGCGTGAACTCGCGGATCATCCACGCCGCCGCGGCGCAGCTCGAAACGGGAGATCCGAGCGTGCTGGTGCGCGTGCATGTAGGCGGAATCCTGCGTGACGCGCTCCGCGCCGCCCTGGTGACCGTGGTGGGACTCACGCTGGCCTGGCTGGCGCGGCCGCTGCTCGGCAGCGCGCTCACGGTTCGCGGTGCCATGCTGCTCGCCGTGGCCGCCGTGGCGGCCGCGCTGGCCGCGGGCGCCGCAGGGACGCTGCGGCTCGTGGGACGCGGGCCGAACCTCGCGTGGTTCGCGGCCGGTCTGGGCGGCGGAATTGCGGCGACACTATGGCTGAAGTGACCGCCCGGCCGAGCCTCGGCCGCGCGTTGCTGCGGCTGTTTGCCGTGCAGGGCTCGTACAATTACGAGCGGCTGCTCGGCGTGGGCGTCGGCGTCGCCGAAGAGCCGCTGCTGCGCGACCTTGGCGATGGGAAATACCGTGCCGCGGTGGCACGGGGCGCGCATTTCTTTAACGCCCATCCGTATCTCATCGGTCTCGCGGTCGGCGCCGCCGCCCGCGCCGAGCACGAAGGCGCTTCACCCGATCAGATCGAACGGCTGCGCGAAGCCTTATGCGGTCCGCTGGGTTCGCTCGGGGATCGCCTGGTCTGGGCGGGGTGGCTGCCGTTCCTGTCGGGGCTGGCACTCGCGGGCGTCGCACTCGGCGCCGGCTGGATTGCGGTCGGCTCCTTCTTGGTCGTCTACAACATCGGTCACGTGGCGCTGCGGTGGTGGGGGTTGAAAGCGGGTTGGACCCACGGCAGGCGCGTCAGCGTGGCGCTGCATCATCCCGCTTTGCAGAAGGCCGGTGCGGTGCTCGGCCCGGCGATGGCCTTCGCGGTCGGTGCCGCGCTTCCGCAGACGGCCGCGTATCTGTCAGGACCGTTCGACCCATGGGCCCGCGTCGCGCTCGCGGTCGTGGCTGCGCTCGGCTTTCTGGCGCTGCGGCTCCGCGGCGATCGTCTCAATGGACTCAGGCTCTCGCTCGTGCTGGCCGCCGTCGCCCTCGTCGCGGGGGTGATATGGCAATGATCGAACGCGACGCGCTCATCGTGAATCCGCTCGGCATGCACGTTCGGCCGGGGGCCGAGTTCGTGAAGGTGGCGAACAAGTTCAAGGCGGCCGTCGAAGTGCACAAAGACGGCGCCGTCGTGAATGGCAAGAGCATCCTCGGCATGATGACCCTGGCGGCGGAGTGTGGATCGAGTATTCGAATCAAGACCGACGGCGAGGACGCGGAGCAGGCCATGGCGGCGCTGCTCGAGCTGGTTGCCCTGGGCTTCCATGAGATGCACCTGAAGCCGCAGGCTAAGGAAAAGGAAGACGCGTGAGCGCTCCCGACCGGCTGCTCAAGGGGATCGGCGTCTCGCCGGGCATCGCGATGGGGCCGACCGTGACGGTGCGCTGGGCGCTGCCGGAGGTCCCGCACCGCGTGGTGCCACGGACGCAGGTCGAGAAGGAGATTCGCCGTCTCCGCGCCGCGCTCAAGGACGTGCGAGGCCAGCTCAGCGAGCTTCGGGCCCGGGCGGAAGACCGCGCCGGGGCGGATGAGGCCCGGATTTTCGATGCGCAGATGCTGATGCTCGAGGACAAGGAGTTCATCGGCGGCGTCGCCGAGCTGATTCGCGAAAACCACTTCACCGCCGAAAAGGCGTTCGAGTTCAAGACGCTCGAGGTGCGCGATCTCTGGACCGCGGCCGGTAATCCCCTCCTCAAGGAGCGGCTCGCCGATCTGACCGGCGTGGCGATTCGCGTCATCCAGCACCTCATGCACAAGAGCGGCGGCGCGGACGTGTGGGAAAGTTTGCGGGAACCGTCGATTCTCGTCGCCCGCGAGCTGTCGCCCGGACTGACCGTGCAGCTCGACCGCAGCCACGTGGTCGGCCTGATCAGCGAGGAGGGGACGCGCACGTCGCACGCCGCCATCCTCGCGCATTCCATCGGCATTCCGGCGATCTTCGGCTTGCGTGGCGCGGTGGCGCGCATTCGGCAGGGAAGCAGAGCCATCCTCGACGGCACGCGGGGCACGGTGTTGCTCGATCCGACGCCGGCCGAGATCGAGGAGGCGCAGCGGACGGACACGCGGCGTCGCGAGCTGGCCGCGCATCTCGAAGAAGCGGTCGCCCAGGAGTCCGTCACCGTCGACGGCGTCCATATCGCGCTGCGTGGCAACGTGGATCTCCCCGACGAGGTCACGGCGGCGGTGGCCCATGGGGCCGAAGGCGTCGGGCTGCTGCGGACCGAGTTCCTGATCACCGGGCACCACGATCTTCCAACCGAGGACGAGCAGGCGAAATACTTCCGGCACGTCGGCGAGGCATTCGCGGGGTATCCCGTCGTCATCAGGACCTACGATCTCGGCGGCGACAAATTCCCCGCACCATTCCGCAGCCCCGCCGAGGCGAATCCCTTTCTGGGCTGGCGCGCGATCCGGGTCTGTCTCGACGAGCCGGAGATGTTCCGGACCCAAATCCGCGCCGTGCTGCGGGCCGCCGTCACGGCGAACCTGCATCTCATGATTCCACTCGTGACGCGGCTCGACGAGGTCGAGCGCACCCGGGAGATGATGCAGGAAGAGGCCGCCGGTCTGGAGAAAGCGGGCGTCCCCGCTGCCAAAACGGTCCCCCTGGGCGTCATGGTCGAGACGCCGGCCGCCGCCGTGATGGCGGACCGGCTCGCCGAAGTGAGCGACTTTCTCAGTGTGGGGACCAACGATCTCACGCAGTACACGCTGGTCGTCGATCGCGGGAATGCCCGTCTGGCGGACCGTTTCACGCCGCATGATCCGAGCGTCCTGCGCCTGCTCAAACTCGTCGCAGAAGCGGCGCGCGCCGCTGGCAAACCGGCCAGCGTGTGCGGCGAAATGGCTTCAGAACCCGTCTCGGCATTCCTCTTGCTGGGCCTGGGGTACGACACGCTCTCGGTCGGGCCGCCGGCGTTGCCGATCATCAAGTGGCTGATCCGGCAGGTGACCACGGCGCAGGCGCGTGCCGCGGCGGACGCCGCGCTCGCCGCACGCTCCGCAGCGCTGGCGCTCGACATCTTGCGATTTGCACTTACAGAAGCAGTGGATCTAGCACTGCTCGATCCCGACGCGCGGTTGCCCGCGGGACGGCGCTCCGGTAGCTTGAACCTTTAAGGACTCAAAAACATGCCAACTCATCGCCACGTCTTCACTTCCGAGTCGGTCACGGAAGGGCATCCCGACAAGATCGCCGATCAGATCTCCGACGCGGTGCTCGATGCCATTCTGGTCGAAGATCCGAATGCGCGGGTGGCCTGCGAAACGCTGGTCACGACCGGCATGGCCGTCATCGCCGGCGAGATCACGACATCGACCTACGTCCACATCCCGGACATCGTGCGCGGCACGATCACGTCGATCGGCTACACCGACGCCAATTTCGGGTTCGATGCCCAGACCTGCGCGGTATTGACGACGATCGATCGTCAATCCACCGACATCGCCATGGGGGTGGACACCGGTGGGGCGGGCGATCAGGGCATGATGTTCGGCTACGCGACCGACGAGACGCCGTCGCTGATGCCACTGCCGATCGTGATCGCGCATCGCCTCGCGGAGCGGCTGGCCGCCGTGCGCAAAAGCGGTGAGCTGTCCTGGCTCCGGCCGGACGGGAAGACGCAGGTCAGCGTGTTGTACGAGGGCTCCAAGCCTGTTGGCATCGACACCGTCGTGGTGTCGGCTCAGCACTCGGACATGATCGACAATGCGCAGCTCCGGGCGGGGATTATCGCCCATGTGATCCGGCCGGTCGTGCGCGAGGCAGGCTTCGAGGTCAACGACAAGCACGTACTGGTGAATCCCACGGGACGGTTCGTCGTGGGCGGGCCGCAGGGCGACGCCGGCCTCACCGGCCGCAAGATCATCGTTGACAGCTACGGTGGCATGGCGCGGCACGGCGGCGGCGCGTTCAGCGGCAAGGACCCGTCCAAGGTCGATCGCTCCGC
>DASWDA010000039.1:0-1666 GCA_036395695.1 Gemmatimonadales bacterium | reverse complement strand
TCATCCGCCGCGTAGGTCATGCCGAACCACTGCGAGCCTGCCGCCGGGAGCACGCGCACCCGCGCGTCGCCCGCTCTCACCTGCGCGCCAACGGCCTCGCTCAACAAGAACTCCGCCTTCGGGTCCGTGCCTTGGACCTCGAGGAACCGCGCGAATTGCCGCTCCAGCGTGGGCAGCAGCGCGGGCGTGAAGCCCCACAGATTCATCGACACCAGCTCGCTGCCGTCGAGCGTCACGGTCTCACCGCCGATCGTGCGCCCGGTGTATGTGGAGCCGCGACCGACGATGTCGGCGACTTCCGTGAGCCGCGTCAGATAGCCCTGTGCGTCCAGCTCCGCAATGGCACGTGACACGCCGCCGTGCGCCGACGTCGTCTCGCGCAACGTGTAGCCGGCCAGCGCGTGGTCACTGGCACGCGCGAGATGGTCGAACAACAAACGAAATGCGCCCGCGCCGTAATAGTCGTCTGCATTCATAACGGCAAACGGCCCCCGAATCCCCCAAGCCGCGGCGAGCACGGCGTGACCTGTTCCCCACGGCTTCGTGCGGCCGGGCGGAGCGGGATCGAGCGTCTGGTGCGCGTACGACACCGCGACGCTGGACCCGAGGACATCCGCCACGTGGCGGCGGAACAACTCCTCTGCTTCCCGACGGATGACCAGGACGACGTTGCGGAAGCCGGCGCGCACGGCGTCGTACACGCCGTAGTCCAGCAGTGCCTCGCCGTGCGGCCCGACGGGCGCGAGCTGCTTGAGACCGCCGTAGCGAGTCCCGAGGCCCGCGGCGAGGACGACGAGAGTGCTTATTGGGCTCTGCGGATCTGCTCGCGCACCGTCTTGAGCCCGCGCGCGAGCTGCGTCTCGACTGTCTTCGTGCCGATACCCAGCCGGTCGGCGATCTCCGCGTAGCTCAAGCCGTCGATCAACCGCAGCCTGCACAGTGCCGCCCGTTTGGGAGGAAGGGCGGCGAGGGCTCGCTCGACTGCGGCGGCCAGCTCTCGGGACTCGAGGTCGCACTGAAACGCCTGCGTCGTCTCGACCTGCCCGAGTCGCCACCAGCTGCGGCGCGCCACGGCGGCCCGCGCCAACCGATCGCGCGCGGCGTTGCGGACGGCGAGGTAGAGGTAGTTGCGCACGGGGCCCGCGGGCAGCCAATCAGCGCGGCCGCGCCAGATCCGGAGAAAAACTTCCTGCGTAACGTCTTCGGCATCCGGCTTCGAGCGGACGTAGCGAAAGGCGAAGGCGTAGAGCGGTTGCCAGTATGATCGGTAGAGCGTCTCGAACGCATCCATGTCGCCGGCGCGGATGCGATCGACCAATGCCCGCTCGACAGCCTCGGCGCTGAGGTCGTCGGGGGAGCGCTGGGCCTGATGGGCGAAGCGGAAGTTGAGTAACGTCATCGACGGGCGCACATACGTCTCGACTGACAGTAGCCTGCGCGCAATTCCGGACCGGCGCAAGAGCGGCCGAGCCTACATATGTGTGACAATTTGCTGCAGTGCCCGCTCCCCCGCGCGGAGGGCGGCGAGCAGGGCCAACTGCGTGCGGCAGCGGTCGAGATTGTGCCCCGGCCGCGCGATGCGATAGTAGCGATCGCCTTCGAGATGATCGATCAGGAAGCGGATCGCCTGCTCATACACGATGACCTGCGCCGCCGGCACGAGCAG
>DASWDA010000038.1:0-5751 GCA_036395695.1 Gemmatimonadales bacterium | reverse complement strand
TGTCCTTGGGTTTGCAAATACCGGCATCGATAACGCGGCACATATCGGCGGTTTGGTGATCGGCTTCGTGGCTGGGTATGCCGCACCGGTCACGGCATCGCCTGCAGGTCGGCAGGTCATTTTGCGAACGCGAGGTGTCCTGGTCGGGCTCGCGCTCTTTCTCGTGGTGGCTTTTCTATTGGTACGCGAATGGCGGCCAGGTCATGGAGACGACGCGCATCTTGCCCGGGGCGGAGCGTACCTGCATGAAGGGAAGAATGCGGAAGCGATCAGCGAGTTCGAGCTGGTCCTCCGTCACGACTCGACCAATGCGCTGGCGCTGGAGAACGTCGGCGTCGCCTACATGCGCACCAATCGCCCTCAGGACGCATTGGCTCCTCTCGAACGAGCCCAAAGCATCAACCCGAACGACCCGATCGCCAATTACAACCTTGGTCTCGCCAATGTCGCGCTCGATAAGTATGAGACCGCTATCTACTACTTGAGCCAGTCTTTGCGAATTCGGCCGAACTATCCCGACGCCTTGGTGCAGCGGGGATTCGCGTATCAGAAGCTGGGCAAGGCGGACAGCGCTAGCGCCGACTACGAACGCGTCCTAAGCCAGTCGGAAGGGGCGATTAGCGACAAGATGCGCGCTGAGGTACGGCGCCTCGTCGCTGCCCTCCCAGGCCGCTAGAATTCCGGTTCATGCCAAGATCAAAATCGACGTCTCCCGATTCGCTGGCGCAGTATCGCGCGAAGCGCGCGTTCGCTGAGACTCCCGAACCCGGCGGGCTGGTCCCGAAGCCAGGGCCAAAACCGGGCGGGCTGTTCATCGTCCATATGCACGACGCCACGCGCCTGCATTGGGACCTGCGGCTCGAGATGGACGGCGTCCTCAGATCCTGGGCGGTTCCCAAGGGCCCGTCCGCCAACCGCGCCGACAAGCGTCTCGCCGTAAAAGTCGAAGATCACCCAATGGAGTACGGCGACTTCGAGGGGATCATTCCGGAAGGGAATTACGGGGCCGGATCGGTCATCGTCTGGGATCGGGGCGTGTGGGTGCCGCTCGAGGACGTGCGGGAAGGATTCGCAAAAGGGAAATTGCTGTTCGAATTGAAGGGCTACAAGCTGCGCGGCCGCTGGACCTTGATCAAACTGAAAAAGACCGACAAGGAATGGCTCCTGATCAAGGAGCGCGACCAATACGTGTCGACCGAGCCGTACACGAACGAGTCCGTGCTCTCGGGGCTCACCAACGACGAGCTGCGCAACGCGACGCAGCGTGCCGAGCCGATCAAGCAGGAGCTCGGCAAACTGGGCGCGCCGCGGCGCGCGCTCAGGCTGGAGGACACCGAGCTGATGCTCGCCGAAACGCGCGCCGAGCCGTTTTCCAAGGCGGGCTGGGTCTTCGAGGTCAAGCTCGACGGCTACCGCATGCGTGCCGCGTGCGAGGACGGTGAGCCGATGCTGTATTCGCGCAAAGGCCTCGATTACGCGGAATCGTTTCCGGAGATCGCCCGCGCCGTGAAGGCGATCCCGTTCGAGGGTGTGATTCTGGACGGCGAGCTGGTCGTCTTGGACGACGCCGGCCACCCGAGTTTTTCCAAGCTCCAGGTCCGCGCCAAGCTCGGCGCGCGGGAGGCGAAGCGCGCCGCGATCGAGTCACCCGCCACGCTCTACGTGTTCGATGTGCTCGCCTTCGAGGGCTACGATCTGCGCAAGCTGCCGCTGGTCAAGCGCAAGGAGATTCTGCGGAAGGTGCTGCCGCAGACCGGCCCGCTCCGCTATTCGGAGCACTTCGAGAAGAACGGAGAAGCGTTATACGAGCAGGTCGTGACCCTGGGGCTCGAAGGCATCGTTGCCAAGAAGGCGGACAGCCCCTATCGCGACGGCCGCTCCGGCGACTGGCTCAAGATTCGCGCCGACCGCATGGACGACTTTCTGGTCGTCGGGTTCTCGAAACCCAAGGGCTCCCGTGGCGGCTTCGGTGCGCTCCACGTCGGCGCGTACAAAGCCGGCACGCTGATCTACTGTGGCCGGGCCGGATCGGGGTTCAGTGGTGAGCAGATCGACGAGATCAGTGCTGAGCTCGCGGCGTTGGTGCGAGCGACGCCACCGTGCGAGCCGCCCGAGCACGGCGCGCTCCCCAAAGGCCCCGACCACACCTGGGTCGAGCCGAAGCTGGTGTGCGACGTACGGTACAAGGAGTTCACGCCTGATGGCTTGCTGCGGCAATCGGTCTTTGTGCGCTTTCGGGATGATAAGAAGCCGGAGGATGTGATGATGCCGGGACTCGGGACTCGGGATTCGGGGCTTGAGGAGCAACCTCCGAGTCCCGAACCCCGAGCCCCGAGCCCCCGAGAGGTGAAGTTCTCCAACCTCGACAAAGTGTTTTGGCCGGAGGAGAAGTACACCAAGGGCGACCTCATCGAGTATTACCGGTCCATGGCGCCCTGGCTGCTGCCGTATCTCAAGGACCGCCCCGTCGTGCTCACCCGGTATCCCGACGGAATCAACGGCAAATCCTTCTATCAGAAAGACGCGCCCGGCTTCGTGCCCGAGTGGATCCAGACGATTCCGATCTGGAGCGAGGACACGCAGCGCGACATCCAGTATTTCGTGTGCAACGATGTCGAGACGCTGGTCTACCTCGTAAACCTCGGGACCATTCCGCTGCACATGTGGATGAGCCGCGTCGAGGATCTGACGAAGCCCGATTGGTGCCTGATCGATCTGGACCCCAAAGACGCGCCGTTCATCCACGTCATCACGCTCGCGAAAACGATGCGCACGCTGTGTGAAGAAGTCGACATGCCGGCGTTCATCAAGACGACCGGGAAGTCGGGTCTGCATATCATGCTGCCGCTCGGCCGCCAGCTGACGTACGCGCAGTGCCTGCAGCTGGCGATCCTGTTTGCGCGGCTCGTCACC
This sequence comes from Gemmatimonadales bacterium, assembly GCA_036395695.1. GTDB lineage: Bacteria > Gemmatimonadota > Gemmatimonadetes > Gemmatimonadales > GWC2-71-9 > 20CM-2-65-7. The sequence goes on along the minus strand of DASWDA010000038.1, from coordinate 2,838 downwards.
GATCAGCACACCGACATTGCGACGACGGCGCGCACGATCAGCAAGCGCGAAGGCAAGGTCTACGTCGATGCCTTCCAGAACCGCGCCGGCCAGCTGATGGTCGCGCCCTACAGCGTCCGGCCGTCGCCGGGCGCGCCGGTGTCGATGCCGATCGAATGGGATGAGGTGGGTGGGAAGCTCCACAACAGCAACTTCACGATCATCAACGCGCTGAAGCGCATGCAGAAACTCGGCCACGATCCGCTCGTCAAAGTTCTCGAGGTGAAACCCAAGCTCATCGGCGTCCTCGAACGCCTGAACGACCGCCTTGGCGAAGACTGACGACGGCATGCTGATTCGGCCTCACGATGCGCGCCTGCTGTACGTCCTCGCGCATGGAGCGGGGGCGGGCATGCGACACCATTTTCTCGCGCAGGCGGCCGACGTCTTCGCCGCGCGCGGCATCGCGACCTACCGTTACGAGTTTCCGTATATGCAGGCCGGAAAGAGCCGCCCCGATCCGCCGGGGGTCGCGGAGGCTGCCGTGCGTGCGGCCGTCGTCGCGGCAGCGCATCGCGCACCGGAATTGCCGCTCATCGCCGGTGGGAAGTCGTTTGGCGGGCGTATGACGTCGCAGGCACAGGCGCGTGAACCGTTACCAGACGTACGCGGTCTCGTTTTCCTTGGCTTTCCGCTGCATGCCCCCGGCCGTCCCGGGACGGCTCGGGCCGAGCATTTAGCGTCTGTTGACGTGCCGATGTTATTCCTGCAAGGGACGCGTGACGAATTCGCGCAGATCGATTTGCTGCAAGAGGTGGTGACAAAGCTTGGCGATCGTGCGACGCTGCATCTGATCGACGAGGGCGATCATTCGTTCAAGGTCCCCAAGCGCACGGGCAAGACCGAAAGCGATGTGATGAACGAGCTGGCTGACACAGTTTCCGAATGGACGGCGAAACATGCCTAACTACTGGTTGGTAAAAACCGAGCCGAGCACCTACAGCTACGACGATCTCGAGCGCGCGACGACAGCGGTCTGGGACGGCGTCAAGAATCCGGTGGCGCTGCGGAACCTCAGGTCGATGCATCCGGGCGATCAGGTGTTCGTCTATCACACCGGCGACGAGAAAGCCGTCGTGGGATTGGCGACCGTGGTCTCGGCGCCGTACGCAGATCCCAAGAAGAACGACCCGAGGCTGTTCGTGATCGATCTCAAGGCGAGCCGCCGTCTGCCGCGCGCGGTGACGCTGGCGCAGATCAAGGCGGAGAAGACGTTTGCGGACCTGCCGATCGTAAAACAGGGGCGCCTGTCGGTGAGTCCCGTGACGGCGCCCCAGTGGAAACGTGTGTTGCAACTCGGTGGTGCGGACGACTAGCGCTTCTTCCTGACCCTGCGGCCACGCCCGTTGGCCCGGGCCGAAGCGATGCCGGCCGCGATGCCGGCGACTATCGCCGCGCGTCCGGCTGCCTTCAGCACCCTCCCGGTGCGTCGCAGCGCGGCCTTGATGCGTTGCTGCCGTTGCTCTGACTTAACGCGCTTCTGCGCTTCTTTCAGCAACCGGTCGGCTTCGCGAGCGGCAGTCTCCGCCCACTTCCTGGCCGTCCGGGCTGTCTTGACCGCTGCCGTCTTGAACCGCTCAGTGCGTGTGGCCATTGGCATCCTCCTAGGGCTGAACCGTCGGCTGTTCAAACCCCACTGCCGCCAATAGGAGCCGTCAAGGTCCGCCGGCGCCTCATCACGAACCAGGCGCCGCCCGCCACAAGCCCAACGGGCAGGATCACACCGAGCCCTTGCACGGTCAGGGACACGAGCACGACGAAGTTGCGCCACGCCTGGGTGAACGCCTCTCCCATCACGCTGTGCCCGGCCTCGCCGACGACTGGGAGTGGCTCGTGGACGCTAACGCTGAGGGTGCTCATCGCCGTGTGGGCCGCGAGATAACGGATCCGCCCTTGGTAGCGCTCGATCTCTTCGCGCACCCGTGCGAGCGATTGTTCGACGTCCAGCACGTCCTTGAGCTTCCCCGTACGAGTGGCGAGCAAGTCGATCAGCCGCCGCTCGAGCCGTTTGGCGTTGTCCATCCGCGCGGTGACGTCGACGAACTCCTCGCCCACGTCCTGGGTGTTGACGTTGACGGACTCGAGCTTCCCGATGGGCTTGAGCCCGGCTACGACTTCGTCGAAGCGTGGGGCGGGAATCTTCACTTCGATGAACGCCTGACGGAGCTGGCCCTTTCCCGTCACGATTCCCGTCCCGGCCACGTATCCACCTACCTGTTCGGCGAGCTGCGACAACAACGCAACCGCGGGCTCCAGCGAATCCACTTCGATCGAAGCGTTGGCCGTCCGGATGATCATGCTTGAGGTGACGCCAAACACCGGACTGCTGTCGCGGGTGGTTCCTTCGGTTTCGGCCAGCGCGCTGGCACTCCTTCCCGCGAGCCCGGTGCCGGCGTAATCGCGGGGCTCGAACTGCTCCGCCTGATTGAGAAACACGGCGGCAGTGTCGCTTCTAGATACCGCCGCGGGCTCTACAGTGCATGCGGCGAGGAAGGCTGCGCCAAGGAAGACGAGCCAACGTCGTTTCATGGGAACGCTCCGGTGGGAGGATTGTCCCAAAGAGACGACGCCCACATGGCACCTTGCACAGCGTTCCATGAGATCTTGAGCACGGAAACATGTCGATTCGGTAAACGTAGATTTCCCACATGGATGGCCTCGCCGTAAAGCTCGAGCGGCTCAAGCGCGAAGCGCAGAAGGAATGGAAGCGAAAGTGGCGCAAGAAGGTGCGGCAGGCCGCACCGGCGTCCGCGGCGGAATGGCGTGCGCTCGCCGCCGAGGCGGTCCGCGCGCTCTTCA
>DASWDA010000037.1:0-4924 GCA_036395695.1 Gemmatimonadales bacterium | reverse complement strand
GCCGTCGATCTTGGTGATTTGGTTGTTATAGTGGCTGCCGTTGAACGCCACGCTCCACGCCGTGCCCCCGATCGTGCCGTGATAGCCGACCGAGAAGTCGATCCCCGTGTTCCGCATGCTGCCGATGTTGAGGACCGGCGGGGCCGCGGAGCCGCCTGCCGCCGGCTGCGGCGGATCGAACAACAGGTTGCTCGTGTTGCGGCGATACACGTCGACCGTGACATTGCCGCGGCCGTTCAGGAACTCGAAATCGAGCCCGGCGTTGGTGGAGTGATTCTCTTCCCACTTGAGCGTCGTGTTGCCGAGCGCGGTGGTCTTGAACCCGGGCTGAATCGAGGAGCCCGTGCCGCCGATGTCGTAGAACGTCTCGCCACGGCCGCCGCCGAACTGATCGATAATGCGGAACGGCACGTTCTGATTCCCCGTCACGCCCCAGCCGAACCGCAGCATGATGTTTTGCAGGGGCAGATTCTGGAAGAACGATTCCCGCGACAGCCGCCAGCCGGCGCCGACCGCTGGGAAAGTTCCCCACCGGTTGGCCGGTCCGAACGTGGACGATCCGTCACGCCGCATCGTCACGCTGAGATAGTAGCGCTCGCCATAGTTGTAATCCGCTTTGCCGAAGAACGACAGCAGCGCCCGCTTGCTGCCCGAGCTGCTGACGTTCTTGGAGTTCGGATCGCACAAGGCGTCGTCGATGTAGCGCGAGTTGACGTCGTTCTTGCGCAGGCTGGCGCAGTTGCCCGCCTCAAAGCGGAAATTCGCCTTGATGGCTTCCTGGCCCAGCAGCACCGTGAGGTTGTGCTGGTTCATCGTCCGCGAATAGTTGAGCGTATTCGTGATCGTCAACTCCGAGAACCCGCTGTAGTTCTCGTTGATCCCGTCGATGTTCGTCGGCTCGTGATCTTCGGGCGTCGCGGGTGTGTACCCGTGGTAGGAACCCTGGAGCAGATTGAAGCCGAACTTCGATTTCAGCGACAGCGCGTGGCCAACATCGACCGTTCCGAAAATGTTGCCGAACATGCGGTCGTTCGTCGCGATGTTGTTCTGCGCGTAGTAGTTGATTTTTGCCGGGTTCGACTGATTGCCGAGCGTGTTCGCCTTCCCGGAGGCGAAGTTGCCGCCGACGTCAAAGACCGGGATCACCGGCTGCATGAAGATATTCTTCCCGACGATCCCGCCCTCGCCGACGTTGTCATCCGTCAGTCCCTCGGCGCCATGATGCTGCTCGCGCGAGAGGGAGATGTTCTCCCCGAGGCTGGCGCGGCCCACGTTGAACGTCGTATTGACCCGCGCTCCGCCGCGCTGGAACCGCGTGTCCTTCGCCGTACCCGCCTGGTCGAGATAGCTCAACGACAGGTGGTACGCGTTGTTGTCGCCGCCGCCTGATACCGCCAGGTTCGCGTCGCGATATTGGCCCGTCCCGAACACCGCCTTCCACCAATTCGTCCCCGGGCTGCCACGCATGATGAGGTTGGTCGGGTACAAATAGGTCAAAGGATCGACGTTGGTGCAGGGCACTTGGGTACTGTCCGCGTTTTTGCAGCCCTGCGGCCAAATGTAGGCGGGAACGCTGGGGCTTGCGGAATCCCCATAAATATTGATCGGGATCTGCGTTCCGGAGTTCTCGTAGGACTTCTTGACGACCTGGAAGTACTGCAGCGAATTCTGCATCAGGATGTCGTCATAGCCGTGCGTCGGCGTGGCAAAGCCGGTCCGGACGTCCAGCGTCACCTGCTGCTGGCCCGGCCGGCCCTTCTTCGTCTCGATGATGATGACGCCGTTGCTCGCGCGCGACCCGTAGATCGACGTCGCCGACCCGTCCTTCAGGACCTGCATGGAGGCGATGTCGTTCGGGTTCAGGAAATTCATGTACGATTCCGACACGGGCGTCCCGTCGACGACGTAGAGCGGGTCGTTGTTCTGGAACCCCGTGATGCCGCGGATGCGCACCGTGCTGCGCGAACCCGGGGCGCCGCCGTCCTCGACCGTGACGCCGGGGACGCGGCCGTCCAGCCGCTGCAGCACACTCGTCGAGGTCTGCTGCTGCGCCCCCTCGACGTTCACGCTGGAGACGGAGCCCGTGATGTCCGCGCGCCGCTGCGCCGTGTATCCGGTCACGATCACCGGCTCGAGCACGGCGACGGCCGATTCCAGCGCGACGTCGATTTGCGGACGGTTCCCGATCGTGCGCGCCGCTCCCTTGTAGCCGATCAGCGCGAACAGCAGCACGCCGTCGCCCGGAGCGGCGATAGAGTATTTACCGTTGGCGTCGCTGGTCGTGGTGGTGGTCGTCCCACGCACCTGGACCGTGACGCCGGCTAGCCGCTCACCGGTTATCGCGGTGATCGTACCGGAGACTTGCGTCCCCTGCGCCAGGGCCGTGGCGGTCACCGAGACCGCGAGCATCAGGCCCATTCCCAGTGCGGCACAAGCACGAATGATTTTCTTTTCCATGTACACCTCCGCCTCCCTCATTCGACGGGTCTTCGCATGGACTGCAGGCCTTCCCTGGCGATCAAGTCTCGATACGTCACCAGCACGACGTTGCGCGCCTTGAGGGCCGCGCTGAATCGCTGCGACGTCAACGCCGTCAATTCCCCCTGACGGTTCTTGCTCATGTCGGGCAGCGGCTCGTCGGTATTCATGTCGAGCAGCGCCCCCAACTCCGCGTCGTCGATACCCACGTGCGTGACGACGAGGTTCAACCCGGGCTTCAGCCGGTTGATCATGACGACCAGGCTGTCACCCTTGGCGGCGGGGGCCGCCGAGTATTGCGGCGTGTCTTCCGTTTCCCCGAAATACTCCGACATGCCGAGCCCGTACTCCCGCGCCAGCCGCTCCGTGATCTCCCGGAACTCGGGGTAGCGCGTCGCGGTGCCCATGTGATAATCGACGTAGTCGATCTTCACACCCGAGCGCAGCGCGCGCTCGATCTGGGCCCGCAGCTCCTTCTCGACTTCGGCGACCTGCGGGTTGTGCTGGTGCAGCGCTTCGGACGACGGAAAGAAAAAGCCGTTCGCATCGACCAACGATGGAACGGCGGTACTGCCTGCGACGGGACCCCAGCGGTAATTCTTCCACTCCGAATTCAACGCCAGATGGATCCCGACGGCGACGTTCGGATGCTGCTTCAGAATCTCCACCGCTTCCTGGTACCACGGGCACGCGAACAACACCGACACCGAGACCGGCATGCCGGTCGCGACGAGCTTCTGCATCGCCATGTTGACGCTGTGGCTCATGCCGATGTCGTCGGTGCGGATGATCAAGGAAACGGAGGAAGAGTGCGGCGTGGCGGTTTGCGCGGACACGAACGTCACCAGGCTGGCGGACAGCAGCCAACTGAAACAGGTGACTGTTCGAATCAGACGCATAGACGGCGCTCCCGTTGCCAACGGTATCGAACGTGTTACTGCGACGTAACATCTCCCTGCAGGATGGAACGACAAGACCCCTACTCCGGGTCACCTGATCAGGCTACAACGCGCGCTGTCGCGCGTCCTGCTTTTTTCGTGCGGTGCTGGAACGCTTCGGGAGAGTACGGAATTCGGCGAAGACGCGCACCAGCAGCTCCTCGCGACTCTGCACGCCGAGCTTGCGATAGATGCGCCACAGGTAGGTGTGCACGGTGTGCGGCGACAGCCCGAACCGCGCGGCGGTGTCCTTCTCGGAATTGCCGTCGAACACGGCGCGCACGATCCCGCACTCGCGCGGCGAGAGGCCGAGACAGCTGGCGAGTGAGCGCCATTCCCCTGGAACGAACACGCCCTGGCCGGTCCCGCTCATGACGGTCTCTCTCATGGGGTTCCAATATGCTGCGCGCTTCGTTCCCACCGCCAGACCGGCCCGTCCTCGGGATCGACGACCATTCCGATATGCACGAAGCCACATTTCGCGAGCACGCGCGTCGATGCATTCGCCTCAGGGCGCGTGTGCGCCCGGATCGTCCGCACGCGCGCGTCGTTGCTTGCAAAATGAATCAGCGCGCGCGCCGCCTCGGTCGCGTATCCCCGGCCTTCGCGAGACGGCACGACGCCGTAGGCGATCTCGACCATCCCCGCAGCGTCTGGTGCGCCCTTGAACCCCGCGCCCCCGACGATCTCGCCGCTTTCCTTCTCTATGATGAAGAAGCCATGGCGCCACGGGTCGGGCCCCCCCCCTCCCCCCTGCCCCGCGGCGCTGCGCAGCGACTCGAGCCACACGGGGGACACCTCACCGGACACGTAAAACCCCCGCAGTCCATCGGCGGGGGTCAACGCGGCGATCTCCTCGAATCGGTCCGGTTGCTCGATCAGCGCGAGCAGTTGCGCGGGGGTGAAGGCGAGCAGCGTCAGGCGCGGCGTGTCGATTTCAGTCCGGGGGTGATCATGTGGCATCGTAGCCAGCGTATTCTCCGGGTTGAATGACGTTGCCCTTATACTGCTGGTCGTCGTGGATCCCGATCTTGGATGTGTAGTAGGCGCGAATCGTCCCGCCCTTGATCTGCTTGAAGAACTTCTCCGCATCGGTCTTCGGATCTGACTCGGCGGCGGCGACGCGCGTGAGCAGCGCGAGCCGCTGCTCGGGGCTGGACGCCATGAATCCTTTGCCGTGCATCTCGCGCGACAGCGCCTCGACGGCCGCGATTCCCGTGCGCCACCGCTGCCCCTCGTCCTTCTCGAACGCTTCCGCCAGCCGGCCGTCGATAAAGATCGCCACGCCGGCCGCGCGCGCGCCGGCCGACTGCTGATCGGTCGGAATGATCAGGTCGCTCATCTCGTCGACGAGAGCGAACTCGGCAGCGGTGAAAAACTTGGGCGGCAGGGGCGCCACGGGCGGCATGGGCACGCCGGCCTTCGCCAGAGGCACTGCGGCCGCGCCCGCTACTCCGGCGACGGTCGCCTGGATCATGTCGCGACGCGAGATCGTCATAGGTTCCCCC
>DASWDA010000036.1:0-31421 GCA_036395695.1 Gemmatimonadales bacterium | reverse complement strand
ACGTTCTTCCTCGTCAGCGCCGTCTACGGCACCGTCGTCTCGTCGCAGGCGCAGCGCGTCGCAGGATTCGCGATCGGTCTGGTCGTGCTCGTCTGCGTGCTGGGCGGAGGCGTGCTCACGGGCGCTGCGCTGAATCCCGCCCGCGCCTTCGGTCCAGCCCTGGTCTCGTGGGACTGGCACGCGCAGGCTGTCTATTGGATCGGTCCGCTGCTGGGTGCGGCGGCCGCCGCGGGGTTGTGGCGGTACTTGCTGCTGCCGCCGGGTACCACGGATCTGAGGTAGCCCCGGGTGCACCGTCGTCAGGGTAGGGGCGCAGCATGCTGCGCCCCTACATGTTTTTACAACGCTACAAATTGTTCCCCTACATTTGTTCTGCCAGATCCGGCGCGAAATACGTCAGGATGATATCCGCCCCCGCCCTCCGGATGGCCGTGACCGACTCCCACATCGCGCGTTGCTCATCAAGCATGCCGCGTTCCCCCGCGGCCTTGATCATCGCGTACTCGCCGCTCACCTGATACGCGCCGAGCGGAGAGCCGAAGCGCTCCTTGGCCCGCCGGATCAGGTCGAGACACGGACCCGCCGGCTTCACCATCACGATGTCCGCACCTTCGTCCAGATCGAGTTGCATCTCTCTCATGGCCTCATCGCCGTTGGCGACCGCCATCTGGTAGGACTGCCGGTCCCCGAACTGCGGCGTGGAGCCGGCGGCTTCGCGAAACGGCCCATAGAACGCAGACGCAAACTTCGCCGCATATGACATGATCGGAACGTGCGAGAATCCCCCCGCGTCGAGCGCCTTGCGGATGCCGGCGACGCGGCCGTCCATCATGTCGCTCGGCGCCACGAGATCCACGCCGGCGCGCGCCTGCATCACGGCGACCTTCCCGAGCAGGTAGACGGACGAATCGTTGTCCACGTCGCCATCACGAATCACCCCGCAATGGCCGTGGTCGGTGTATTCGCAGAGGCAGACGTCCCCAACCACGAGCAACTGTGGCACTGCGCGCTTCACCGCTCGGATCGCCTGCTGCACGATGCCCTGATCGTCGTAGGCTTCGGAGCCGGTGGCGTCTTTCGTCGCCGGAATCCCGAACAGAATGATGCCGCCCAGTCCGAGCCCAGCGGCCCGCTCGGCGTCCTTCACTATTTCATCAACTGAAACGTGCGACACGCCAGGCAGGGCGGCGATGGGGCGGCGCACTCCTTGGCCGTGCACCACAAACAGTGGCCATATGAGTTGCGATGGCACTATGTGCGTCTCGGACACCAGGCGGCGGAGGGCGGCGGTACGGCGCAGCCGCCGCATGCGGCGAATCGGGAATTGGGCTGAGCTCATCGGGCGAGTAAGGTCGCGGCGCCTTCGCGCTCGAGCAAGCTCGCGACAGCCTCGCCCGCCCGCTCCGGCGCGGTGCGATCGATGTCTGCCGACGCCGTGAGCTGCACGGCGCCGTCCCGTTCTGTGACGCGTCCGTATAACCGCCCGCCCGTCACCACCGCCGCCACCGGCGCCTGACAACCACCGCCTAACGCGGCGAGAAGCGAGCGCTCGGCGGCGACCGCGTCGGCGCTCGCGGCGTCGTGTAAGGGCGCGAGCGCCTTGCGCGTCGCGACATCGTTCGCGCGCATCTCGATGCCGAGGGCGCCCTGCCCGGGCGCGGGCATCACATCGAAGGGATCGAGGACGCTGCCCTTGCCGCCCAGGCCCAGCCGCTCGAGGCCCGCGATCGCGAGCAACGCGGCGTCGAGGCCCTCGTGCGCTTCGACCTTGCGGACCCGCGTGGGCACGTTGCCGCGCAAGGCAACGACTGTGACGTCGGGGCGCAGAAACCTGAGTTGCGCGACGCGCCGCAGGCTCGAGGTCCCGACGCGCGCACCCGCCTTGAGATCGCGCAGTGACTTGCCGTTGACCAACGCCTCGCGCGGATCGTGTCGCGCGGGGATCGCGCCGAGCGCCAGGCCGGGCGGCAACGTGGTGGGCAGATCCTTGAGCGAGTGCACCGCGACGTCGATGCGCCCGTCCAGGAGCGCGTCTTCGATCTCTTTGGTGAAGAACCCTTTCCCTTCGAGCTCATGGAGCGGCCGGTCCACCTCAGCGTCGCCGCGCGTCTTGATCACGACGATCTCGGCGCGCACGCCGTTTTTGGCGAGCCGGTCGCGCACCCAGTCCGCCTGCCAGCGCGCCAGCTGGCTGCCCCGCGTCCCGATCTTCACGCGAACCGCCTGGCGAGCGAATCGACCAGTCCCGGAACGGTGTGTGGCTCGGCCTCGATGATCTCGCGCAGCCCCAGCTCGCGGGCGGTGCCCGCCGTAACCGGGCCGATCGTCGCGGCGACGAACCGGCCCGAGGTCGCAGCCGGGCGGCCTACCAGATCGACGAAGCTCCGCACCGTCGACGACGAGGTGAAGGTGACGGCATCGATGCGGCCGCGCCTGATGTCGGCCGCAAGCCTGCTGAGATCGTCCTGCACCGGAACGGTGCGATAGACGGCAATGGGCTCGACTTCAGCGCCGTGCTGCCGCAGGCTTGCGGCGAGCGTCTCGCGGGCGTCCTCCGCGCTGGGGATCAGCACTCGCGCGCCGACCAGGGTGCCTCCGCTCTCCCGAATCAGCGCCTCGGCAAGCGCTTCAGCGACGAACTCGGGGGGGACGAGCGCGGGCACGACCCCGCGCACGGTGAGCGCCTCGGCGGTCACGGTCCCGATCGCCGCGACCTTGGTCGACGCGAACACTCGCGGCGTCAGTCCCCACGCCACGAGGCGATCGAACACGATTTGCACACCGTTCTGGCTGGTGAACACGACCCAGCGGTAGGCGGATAAGCCGGTGAGCGCGGCGCGCAGGGCGCCGAGGTTTTCGAGCGGCTGGATGCGGATGACCGGCGCGATGACCGCCTCGGCGCCGTGCTCCTCCAGCGCCCGGACCAAGTCAACGGCCTGTTCGCGTGCGCGCGTGACCACGATGCGGCGCCCCTGCAAGGATGCTCCCATGCGCCGTTGCAATCTCACCGTGGCTCTCCCCATTATCAAGCAATGTTCCGCTCACTTCGCGCCGCGCTGGGCCGCTTCTGTGCACGCCGCGCGGCGGCCGCTCAACGCGACGCCCCGCACCGCGCCCTGGCCTGGCTGCGGCTCGGCTGCAAATTGGCACCCAGTTTCGCCGATACCTATCCCGCGCTCGTCCATCTGTCGCGTGCGCTCGATGACCGCTGGGGGGCCGTCGAGGCGGCGCGTGAGGCCACCGTGCGGTTCCCCGACCACGCCGACGCGTGGATGCTGCTCGGCGAAGCGCTGCAGATGGTGTTCCGTCAGGACGAGGCCCTCGGCGCGTTCGAGCAGGCGCTGGCGCTCGAGGAGCGGGCCGACGCCGCGATGGCCGCCGGGGCGCTGTACCAGCGCACCGGCCGTTTCGCGGAAGCCGCGGCGCGGTTCGCGCGGGCATACGCGGCGGGCGGTGGCGCAACCGCCCTGTGGCATAACGCGCAGTCACTCTATGATGCGGGGGATCACGGGGCGGCGGACGACGCGCTGAACCTCTGGGCGACAGAGGTGCCGGACGGGCACAGCCGGCTCCCCGAAGCGCGGGCGGAGCTACGCGCGAAAGCTGCGGCGCGCGCGCAGGTACAGTGACAGCGTGTAACCGATCAAAATGACCGCCGCGACGACGTACGCGGCGACCATGTAGCCGCCGTTCTGAGGGATTTGTTCAGGCATTGCGCGGCTCCTGAGCCGCTTCGAGCTGCTCGCGCAGATAACTGAGCGCATACCGTTGCATGACAAACCCCACGTACAGCAGCGTAAAAACGCCGAAGGACAGGAGCCATGTGGACAGCATGCTCCAGGGCAAGGACGGCTGGCTCGGCTTGAGGATGACCGGCATCGGATGCAGGGTGGGAAACAAGTACACACTGAAGTGAATGAACGGCACCTCGCACATTCCACAGATTCCGAGTACAGCGGCAAAGCGGGCTCGGGCTGCCGGATCGGTCACTGCGCCGCGGAGCAACAGATACGCCGCGTAAAGAAAGAAGAGCAACAGGCTGAACGTCAACCGCGCATCCCAGGTCCACCACGTTCCCCAGATTGGCTTTCCCCAGATCGGGCCGGTCGTGAGGAGGATGACGCAAAACACCGTTCCGACCTCCGCCGATGACGCTGCGAAGCGATCGAGCCGCGAGTCCTTTGTAAACAGGTAGAAGGCGCTCGCGAGACCAACCAGGATCATCGCCGTCTCGGTCCAGATCGCCGCCGGAACGTGCACGTACATGATTTTCTGCGCGAGCCCCTGCAGCCGGTCCATCGGAGTGAAAGCGAAGGCGCGCACGTATACACCGGCCAGGAGCAGGAGGCCAATGGCCGTAATCCAGCGGCCTGCGCGCAACATTCTCATTCGTTCACCGTCGCCGGAAAGAGCAGTAGTGCGAGCGTCACGAACACGACATCGTAAACCGCGAGCATTTTAAGCCACGCCGCGAACTCGCTCAAGGGTCGATGCGCCATCAAGCGCACGGTCGCCTGGACCGCCCAGCTGAGCGGCAAAATCATGAACGGCAGCAGCAGGACCGGCAACAGGAGCTCGGCGAAGCGCGTGCGAACCGTCATCGCGGAGAACAGCGTCCCGACCGCGACGAATCCCACCGTGGCGAGTGCGATGACGAGTGCGAGCGGGGCAAGCAGAACCTGCACGTTGAAGAAGAGCGCGATGAGCGGCAGGCCGATGGCTTCGATCGTGACGACGAAGATCAAGTTCGCGATCAGCTTACCAAGGTAGATACTGCCGCGATCGATAGGCGCGAGCAGCAAGCCCTCGAGTGCCTGATTCTCCAGCTCGATCTGAAACGCTCGGTTCAACGCCAGGATCGCCGCGAAGGTGAAGGTCACCCATAAGATGCTCGGCGCGAGGTCGACGTTGGAAACGGCCGTCGGGTCGCGTCCAAAATTGAATACCACGAGCACGAGCACGACGAAGACTGCCACGGAGAGAATGGCGGTACGGGAGCGAAACTCGACGAGCAGGTCTTTGGACGCGACCGCCCACGCGTGCCGCAGGACGCTAGGCGATCGCATTGCGATACTCCGCCGCGACCTGCTCAGGTCCACGGCCGGCGCGCGGCGCGCAATGGACGAAACGGCCGGCGCGCATGAAGGCGACGTCCGTCGCGAGCTCCGTTCCCTCTTCGACGTTGTGTGTCACCAGAACAGACGCACCACCCTGTTTCATCACGTCGCCCAGAAGGCGTCGCAGCGCCTCGGCCGCGACGCGGTCGAGGCCGGTGAACGGCTCGTCGAGCAACAGAACCGTCGGGTCGTGCACCAGCGCCCGGGCGATCGCGACGCGCTGTACCAGCCCCCGCGATAGCGCGCGCACGGGACGATCCGCGTGGTCGTCCAGTCCCAGCCGCGTCAGGAGGTCGCCCGGCGCGGACACATCGTAGAGCGATGCCCAGAACCGGAGGTTCTCGCGCACGGTGAGCTGCGCGTAGAGCTGTGGCTGGTGCCCGATCCACCCAATGGCGCGGCGGCCGCCTTCCACGTGTGCGCTACCACGCTGCGGTTGAATGAGACCGGCCAGCACCTTGAGGAGGGTCGTCTTTCCTGCGCCGTTCGGACCGAACACGGCGAGGGTTTGCCCGGGCTGAACGCTGAAGGAAACGTCGTCTAGGGCCCTGACCGCACCGAAGCGGTGTTTGAGGCCCTCAGCCCGCAGCATCGATCGCGGCGGCGAGCTCGCTCAATTCGTACGGTTTGACGAGGTATCGGCTGTGGCCCAGGTCGAGCACGTTCATCAGCGGCTCCATGCTCACGTACGCAGTCGTCACGACGACCGGCAGCGTGGGCCGCGTCTCGCGAATGCGTTGCAACAGCTCGATGCCGTCGGTGTCCGGCAACCGCATGTCGAGCACGAGGACGTCGGGCTCGAAGCTGCCGAGCTGACGCATGGCCTCCGCGCCGTTCGGCGCGTAGGCCATCGTGTACTTGCCCTTAAAGAACCGCTCGTAGGAGTATTGCAGTGCGGCTTCGTCTTCGACGAAAAGGACCTTGCGCGGCGACGGGGGGGGCGCCATCCGAGCCAATCTACCTCAGGAAACGCCCGTCTCCAATTCGAACAGGTCATCCAACTTCGTGAGCACGAGAAGGAAACGCAGCTCCTCGTTCGCGCCACGCAGGCACACCGTCTGGCGGCGCTCGGCGGCCTTGCGCTGGATCAGCATCAAGGCGCCAAGACCGGCGCTGTCGACCGAGCGCGTCCCGGACAGATCGATCACCAGGCGGCCGGCCCCCTCGGCAAGCAGGTCCAGCACCTCCCCGGCAGCGCGGCGAAACACGGTGCGGGACTCGAGATCGAGCCGCTCCGGTGCCGCGATTGTCTTTTCCATCGGGCGCGTAGACATCAATGTGTGCTCCACGGGTGATGACATAATTCCTCCCGTGGCCGTGTATGCGACTCCAGTGCCATACCGTCTAAGCCGTGCTGGATCAAGCGGTTGACCTAAACTGGTGAGCTTGCTCACCCACGCACATTGCCGCATAGCGAGCGGCACGGTGCAACTTGCTAGACTCACCCTCTTCCTTAATATCCCGAATCATGGCCACGGACCGGATCGAAACTCTCCTCGACGAGCAACGGCGTTTTCCTCCCCCGGCATCCTTCACCGCCCAGGCCCACGTGCGCGACACGACCGCGCACGAGCGGGCGCGCCGGGACCCGGAAGGTTATTGGGCGGACTGGGCGAAGCAACTGGAGTGGAGCCGGCCGTGGGACCGCGTGCTGGAGTGGAAGCCGCCCCATGCCAAGTGGTTCCTCGGAGGTAAGCTCAACGCATCGGTGAATTGCCTCGACCGGCACGTGCGCGCCGGGAGGAGCGGCCGCATCGCGTTGATCTGGGAAGGCGAGCCGCCCGGCGAAGTCCGCCGCATCACGTACGGCGAGCTGCACGCCGACGTCAACAAGTTCGCGAACGTGCTGAAAGGCCTGGGCGTCGGGCGAGGGGATCGAGTCGCGATTTATCTCCCCATGGTTCCCGAGGTCGCGGTCGCGATGCTCGCGTGCGCGCGGGTCGGCGCGGTCCACACGGTCGTGTTCGGTGGGTTCTCCGCCGAGTCGCTGCGGGACCGCATCAACGACGCCGGCGCCAAGATCCTGATCACGGCGGACGGCGGCTATCGCCGCGGCGCGATCGTGCCGCTGAAACAGAACGCCGACGACGCGGTCTCGGCGACGCCGACCATCGAGCACGTCGTCGTGTTGCGGCGCACCGGCCAGACCGTGTCGTTCAAGACGGGCCGCGACCTCTGGTGGTCGGAGCTGATGGCCCGAGCGGAAAAAGACTGTCCGCCGGAAGCGATGGACGCCGAGGATCCGCTGTTCATCCTCTACACCTCGGGCACGACCGGCAGGCCAAAAGGGATTCTGCACACGACCGGCGGGTACCTGACGCAGGCGTACGCGACGACCAAGTGGGTGTTCGATCTCAAGGACTCGGACGTGTTCTGGTGCACGGCGGATGTGGGCTGGGTGACGGGGCATTCCTACGTCGTATACGGCCCGCTGGCGCTCGGCGTTACCGAGGTGATGTACGAGGGCGCGCCCGATCATCCCGGGAAAGATCGGTTCTGGTCGATCTGCGCGGCGCACGGCGTGACCGTTTTCTACACTGCCCCAACGGCGATCCGCGCGTTCATGAAATGGGGAACGGCGCTTCCGGCGAAGCACGATCTCTCCAAGCTGCGGCTGCTCGGGTCGGTCGGCGAGCCGATCAACCCGGAAGCGTGGATGTGGTATCAGGAGCACATCGGCGGCGGGCGCTGTCCCATCGTCGATACGTGGTGGCAAACCGAGACCGGCGGCATCATGATCACGCCGCTCCCCGGCGTGACCGCCACGAAACCCGGGTCGGCGACTGTTCCGTTCCCCGGCATTGAAGCGGTGCTGCTCGATGGTGAGGGGAAAGAGGTGAAGGTGGGGGGAGGGTACCTGGCGATCCCGAAGCCGTGGCCGGGGATGCTCCGCACCATCTGGGGCGACGACGAACGCTACCGCCAGGTCTACTGGAGCCGGTGGAAGAACACGTACTTCCCCGGTGACGGCGCGAAGCGGGATGAAGACGGCTACTTCTGGATTCTGGGCCGCGTGGACGACGTGCTCAACGTCGCGGGCCATCGCATCGGCACGATGGAAGTCGAGAGCGCCCTCGTCGACCACTCGGCCGTCGCGGAGGCAGCGGTCGTCGGGCGGGCGCACGACCTGAAGGGTCAGGCGCTCGCGGCGTTCGTGACGCTCAAGGAGGGACGGCAGGGGACCGACGCACTGCGCGAAGAGCTGAAGAATCACGTCTCGAAGAAGATTGGAGCACTCGCGAAGCCGGATGACATTCTTTTTTCGGCTGACCTGCCGAAGACCCGCAGCGGGAAAATCATGCGGCGCCTGCTGAAGGATATTGCCGAGGGACGGGCGTTAGGCGATACGACTACGCTGGCTGACCCGGCGGTTGTGGCTAAGCTACGGGACCAGTACGAATCTCAGGAGACGTAGGCGGCGAAGGGGCGGCGAGGGGGCGGCGAAGGGCGGCAACAGCCACAATCCAGATCGCCGCAATGATCACCGCCGAGCCCACGCACCAGCGACAGATGGCGTGGATCACGAAGAGCTCGAGATAGGTCAAAAAGATCGTAAAGCACAGGCCGACACTCGCCAGACCCACGAGCATCACGTTCCATTGTCGCTGCGCTAGTGCCGCGGGCCGCAGCGACGCCAGTGCGACGACAAGCACGGCGAGATAACCCACCACTCCGTAGAACGCGACCGGCAGCCCCAGGAACACGGCCCACTGGCTCGTCTGGACGACTTCGCACCCACCCGATGCACCGCACTTGATCGCACCGCCGAAGCCGAGGGCATGCAGCCAGAGATAGAGCGCGACGAACAGGCCGACGAGCGCGAGCAGCGCGATCGCCTGGCGATGCCGCATCAGCGCGGCTTGGGCTTCGGCGGCGAATGCGCGATGATGCTGTCGACGATCACCTTGAAATCGTCCGACCCCGGCAGCCGGCGGAAGTCGAGCTTCTTGCCGTTGGCAAAAAACGTCGGCGTGCCGTCTACGAGCATCTGATCGCCTTCCTGGCGGCTGAACTCGACGCGTTGGGCGTACCGGCCCGCTTCCATGCAGGCGTCGTACGCCTTGAGGTCGGCGCCCGCCGCCTGCGCGAAGCCCCGGAACAGATCGGAGGGATCCTTGCCCGTCTGGGCCCACTGGTGATGAATGAACAACTGATCGTGCATCTCGAAGAACCTGCCCTGCGTGCCGGCGCATTGCGCGGCGTGCGCGGCGAAGCGCGAGTACTTGTGAATCGGCAGCGGGTAGTCCCGGTAGCGCCACCGCACCCGGCCGGTGTTGATCAGCTGCTCCTTGATCGTCGGCATCTGGATGGTGGCGAATGACGCGCACACCGGGCATTCGAAATCGAGATACTCTGTGATCTCGACCGGGGCAGTCCCCTGCCCGAGTGTGTAGCCGCGAAATCCATCGTCGACGACCGTCGGTGGCGCCCCCGCGGCCGCGGCCGGCGCCGTGCCGCCGGTGCGGAGCAGCGCGAACACCGCGATGCCGAGCACGACCGCGAGTATAGCCACCATCGCGTAGAATCGGTTCATGCCAGGAGTTCCCCTCCCCCTCCGCCCCGCCAGGGCTCGTCGTCGTCCGGATCGTCCAGCGAGAAGTCGCCGCTCCCCCCCGCCTCTTCGACGATGCGGCGGCTCTCGGCCACGTCCGGCGTGTCGTACGTGCTACGCACTTCGTAATGAAACAGCTCGCTGCGCGCATTACCCAGCAACTTCTGTAGCTCCGGCGCCGCATCGAGCAACCGGCCCGTCCGGTCCAGCTCTTGGATCCGCTCGGCCAACGCCCGGAGCAACGCGACGAGGCGTTGTGCTCGATCGGGCCCGTAGACTTCTTCGCTCATTGCTACCTCCCGGAGCGCGGGAACCCGCGCTCCTGCTGTGGCATTATACCACACAACTAATTATCTTGCGGCGCCGTTTTTTGTGAGGTGCCAACCCGAAAGGAAGACCCCTGCATGGCCAAAAAGCGTGGTGAGCCCCGGAAGTACTCGATTCCCACAAGCTTCGAGCAGGCGCGCGACGAGTTGTTCTCGCACATCCTCCGCTGCGGAGTGCTGGAGGCGACGCCAGAGCATCAGAAGGAATGGTTCGACGACACGTTGCTGTACCTCGCGGATCGCTTCACCGACCTGACCGAGAGCGAGATGAACGAGTTGCGCGTGCTGGGCGAGCGGTATTGCCGCCCCGTCGTGGCCCGGACGACTCCCGTCGGCGCGAACGTCTGAGCAGTTTGTCGTCGGTGTGATTGGGCGCCTCGGCGGAGGCGCCTTCTTGCTTTCTAGGGGGCGCGCCACCACACGGGAAACCAGCGCATGCGCCACCCGGCCGCGGCCCGCACACCGCCGGCGAACCCCAGCTCGACATACCACGCCTGCCGGCGTCCCGGCGCGGCTTCGATCCCCAGCAGCATCGCGAGAAACCCCTGCCCCGGCGCGCCGCGGCGCGCGCTGAACGCGCCTCCCACGCCCGCGTACAGGCCGGGGCCGGAGCGCGATGACGAGTTGACGAGCAACTGCAGGGTCAGCTGCGCGCGCGCCGCGGCGCGACCGGTGACCGTTCCACCACCCAGCGCCAGCGCGATGCGACTGTCCCCACTGGGGCGATGCGCGAGACCCACCTCGCCGCCGGCAAAGGTGCGGCGGGCCACCACGGCGGCGGCGCCGAGGCTCAGCTCGGTCGCGGAGAGCTGCTGTGACTGCAAGGCCAGAACCGGCAGGAGGAACAACAGGCTAGGCAATGGCGACGTCGTAACTGATCGCGATGTCAGGCGCGAGCGACGCGACGACAGAGCAGTACTTCTCGAGCGAGAGGTCTACGGCGCGGCGGACTTTCACGTCGTCGGCCCCTTCCCCGCGGACGGCAAAGTGAAAGGCGATCGCCGTGTACCGGCGCGGCTCGGTCTCGCGGCGCGTGCCGCGCACCGTGACGTCCAGACCTTCGAGCTTCACGCGCTGCTTCTGCAAAATGATGACGACATCCGATGCGGTGCACGTGGCAGCCGCGAGGAGGAGGAGCTCGACCGGCGATGTGGCGGCGGCCGAATCGCCGTCGACGAGAATCGGCGGCCGTCCGGTGCCGCTGCCTTCGAACTGCAGCGCCCGCAGCCACCGCATCGTCACTTCGGCGGTCTTCGCCATCTCAGTTGCCCCGGCGGGTCGTCAGGCCGATGTACAGCCGGTGCCGCCGCATCCGGTCCATGCCGTGGTACTCGAGCAGCCAGTTGAAGGTGGAGTGATAGTGCAGCTCGAATCCGAAGACGGTGTTGAGCCAGAGTCCGGGGCATGCCGGATCGGCGCCGCAGCCGTCGCGGCCCGCCACGCCGAGACCCAGCCCGATGTAGGGAGTCGCCACTTCCTCGTCATCGGTGAAGCGCCACAGCGCCTCGAAATTGCCGACGTAGCTGTTCGGACCATTAAAGACGCCGATCTCTGCCGAGGGGCGCAAGCGGATGCGATTGGTGAACAGGTCGCCGAGGTCGAGCGTCGCTCCCAGCACGAACTGCCCGGATCGTCTGAAGTCGACGCCGCTGCGCACGCCGAATCCGAACAGCCCGATGCGCGTCCCGCCGTGCGCCCCGTTCTTGGGCGGCTGGAACTGTTGCGCCGCGCCCCCATCAGCGACGAGCAGCGCTCCCACAGCGACGGCCAACACGATGGTTCCCATTCCGGGCACTGTCTGTCTCCTCGCGAGTCACGGGGTTGACGACGCCGTTGTGCGCGCTGCGGTCCGTCCGTAGTCCCAGATTGCGTACACTGCAATGGCCGCGGTGGCCCATGCGAGGTGACGAGTGTAGGTCCAATCCGTAATCGCCGCCACCAGCGTCAGCAGCTGCGCGATCGTCACCGCCTTGCCACCGGCGCGGGCTGGAACGGCCACCGGCCGCCGCAGCACCCAGGTCGCCAGAAAGGCGAGCACGGCCAGAATATCCCGCAGCAGGACGCCGATCAGCTCGTACCAGACCAGCATCCCGCGGCGCGCCACGGTGACGAACGTAACCGCCATGAAGAATTTGTCCGCGACGGGATCGAGCACCGCGCCGGCGCGTGACGACCCGGAGCGCCGTGCCAGGAACCCGTCGGCGACATCGCTCGCGGCGGCGGTCGCGACGATGGCCAGCTGCCATAGGGGCGACGCCACGAACGGAAACAGCGCGGCGAGCGGAAATCGCAGCGCCGTGAGCGCGTCCGCTACCGCAAAACGCGGTTTGACCGTACCTTAGCCTCCGTGGACCTCAAGCTGCTCAAACAAGCCGCCATCTTCCAGGACCTCGATGAGGGCGAGTTGGCCCGGGTCGCGGAAGTCTGCCGCGAACAGAAGCACACCGTCGGCCAATACGTCTTCAAGGAAGGCGAACCCGGCAACCGTCTGTTCCTGATTTCGGAAGGCGAAGTCCGGATCTCGCGGACCATCCCGGGCTCCGGGGAAGAGGCGCTGGCCGTCTTGAAGCCGGGCGCGTGCTTTGGGGAGATGTCGATCTTCGATCGGTCCGAGCGATCCACCGACGCGATCGCGAATACCTCCTGCACGCTCATCACGATCTCCCGTTCCGACTTCGAGCTCCTCCTCGACTTCAACCGCGACGTCGCCTACAAGGTGCTATGGTCGGTCGTGCGGCTCCTGTCCGCCCGGCTGCGCGTGACGAACGACAATCTGCGGTCGTTCCTCGCGATGTCCATGTTCTAGCGGAGACCTCGTGAACTCATTAGCGCCGTACGCCGCGTTCTTTATGCGGCTGGCTGTTGGTGGGGTGTTCCTGAGCCGCGGCCTGGACCGGATCCAGGGCGGTATCCCGAGCCTGTCGCTCAGTGCCCTCCTGGTATTGCTCGTGATCGCCATCGAGACGGTCGGCGCGGTGTGTGTGCTGCTCGGCATGTGGACCCGCTTCTGGGCCACGGCGATGGCGGCGTTCATGGCGGTGACGATCATCGCCATCCAACTGCCGCATCACGCCAACATCGAGCTCGACGCGCTGCTGCTCGCCGGCTCGGTCACCCTGATGGCGCTGGGCGATGGGCCGCTGTCGATCGGGATCCGATTCAAGAAGACTGCCTAATGCAGGATTCTTAGGACCCCGGCATCGGCGCCAGCCCGGAGAAAGCTCTCCGGATCCGTGGCCGGAATCGCCACTCCCGTCTGTTTGCGCCAGCGCTTGGCGCTCGCTTCCATGTACTCCTCGAGCGAGCCCGCGACCCATTCGGCGGCGTCGTCTTTCATCTGCCGCACGATTTCCTCCCACGTCCCGACGTAGGTGGCCCCGGAGACGGTGCTCACGCGGTGGACCTCGAAGCCCTTGTTCCTCATTCCCTGCAGCTCGGTGAGCAGCGTCCCGAACAGCTCCAGCTGGCGGGGATCGCGGATCTGGCCGTCCGGCATCATCGCTTCGATCTCTGCGAGGAGGATGTCCTCGGGCGCGGCGTCGCCCGCCAGCTCGGTGAGACGCTCGTTCCACGGCACGAGCTCGGGATCGTCGTCGGGAAGGCGGTACACACTCTTCTTCAGCTCGACGAGCCGCCAGATCGCGAGCGCGTCATAGTGCTCTTCGGGTCCGGTCCGCTCGAGATGAAACAGGGCGGCCTCATACTCGCCGCGGTCGTACAGCAGGTTGGCGAGATAGATGCGCGCCTCACCGAGGCTCGCGTCGAGCTCGAGCGCGCGCCGCAGCCAATGCAGGCTGCCGCCTTCGTCCGCCAGCCGGTGCGCCGCGTACCCCACGCAGGCCGCCGCATCGGCGGAGTCGGGGTGCGCGCGCAGCGCCCCTTCAAAGAAGCGGCGCGCCTGGTCGAGCACGCCTTCACGAAACAGCGCGCGACCGATCTGTAACATGAGGTCGTGATCGTCCTGAAATCCGAGCGCGAGCACATGCTCGAAGCAGGCGAGCGCACCGGCGCGGTCCCCGAACTTGAGGAGCACTTCACCCAGTCCGGCGAGCGTATCCTCGTGATCGGGGTCGAGACCGCGCGCCTCTTCGAACGCCCGCCTGGCCCAGGCAAATTCCTCGCGCGCGAGCCGGGCGTAGCCCATCCCGACATGCAGCTCGACGGCGTGGGGATACAACCCCAGGCCTTCGCGCAGGGTATCTATGGCGTCGTCGTATTGTCCTTCGTTGTAGAGCTGATGCGCACGTTCGTCGTATTCGTCGGAACTGAGGAACGGGTCCGACATCGAACGAGTCTCCCCAGGGAAGGTTGTGCTATGATAAGAAACGGAGCACTGTTACACAAGCGACCATGTCCTCCGCAATTTCCACGATAGACGGCGGTTCGGCGACATCGCCCGGCGGGTTCACCGCCGCGGCGGCGCACGCCGGTCTCAAATCGGACGGCGCACTCGACGTGGCGTTGCTTGTCAGCGCGACGAGCTGCGCCACCGCCGGCGTCTTCACCAAGAACGCCCTGCGCGCCGCACCCGTCATCTACGACGCCGCGCTGCTCAGCGAGAAGCCGGGGCGCGTGCGGGCGGTCGCCATGAATGCCCGCATCGCGAACGCCTGCACCGGGGCTGCGGGGCTCGAGACCGCCCGAGCGATGGCGCATTGCGCCGAAGAGGCAGCCGGCCTGCCGCCGCGCACGGCGCTCGTCCTCTCGACCGGCGTGATCGGCGTGCCCCTTCCCGTGAACAAAGTGGAACGGGGACTGCGCGAGGCGGCTGGCAAGCTCTCACCAGACGGCGGCATCGACGCTGCTCGCGCGATCATGACGACCGACACCCGCCCGAAGCACTGCGCGGTGCGGGTCGAAACGCCCGGAGGGCCAATCACGATCGGCGGCATGGCAAAAGGTGCGGGGATGATCCATCCTGACATGGCCACGCTGCTCGGCGTCCTCACCACGGATGCGGTGTCGGAGCCCGGCGCCTTGCGGCCGTTCTGGAAGCGGGTGGTCGACCGCACGTTCAACGCGATCTCCGTGGACGGCGACACGAGCACCAACGACACCGCGCTCTTCCTCGCGAACGGGCATGCGGGGATCGATCCGTCCCGCGACGGTGCCACGTGGAAGCTGTTCGAAGAAGCCGCGACCGAGGTGGCGCGCAGGCTTGCGCTTGCGGTTGTGGAGGATGGTGAAGGAGCGAGCAAGCGGCTGGAGATCCACATCACGGGCGCTCAGACGGAAGGGCACGCGCGCGAGGTGGGACGGGCAATCGCGCGCTCGACGCTCGTGAAGACGGCGATCTACGGCGGCGACCCAAACTGGGGCCGGGTGCTGGCGGCGGCTGGCGTCGCCGGGGTGGCGCTCGTGCCTGACCGGCTGACGCTGGAAGCTGAATTCGCCAACGGCGGACCCTGGCTCACGCTCGCGAGCGGCGGCGCCACCGCGCTCGCCGACCTCGCGCAGGCACGCGCCATCTTCCAGCAAAAAGCCATCCGCCTCCGACTCGACCTTGGTCTCGGTCGGTCGGAGGCGGTGGTATGGACCTGCGATCTTTCTCCGGAGTACGTCCGGATCAACTCAGACTACACGTCGTAGGTTACGGCTTCTTCGTCGTGTCGCGCGGAGCGGCGGCGGCGGCGGGTTTCGCCTTGCGGGCCGTCCGGCGCGCCTTGTGCTTGGTCTTCGACGTATCCGCCTGCTGCGAGGCGTTCGCCGTCGGCTTCGCGGGTGCGGCAGCCGGCTGCTGCGTGGGCTGCTGCGCCGCCAGGCTCAGAAACAGGATTGCGGGGAGAAACATTCAAAGCCTCGGGTTTAGGGTTGCTCTTACGACCCGCCCGTTCCACCTCGCGTCACGGCCGCCTGGGCAGCGGCACGTTGGGGAGCATGGCCCGGACGTGCGCCAGCGCTTCGGAAGGACTTCGGCCCCCGCCCCGCTGCAGCTCGTGATCGGCAGCGACCGCCACGTCGAGTAACCGCCCATCCCGCAAGCCCTTGTTGTGCGCGTCCACCAGCAAGTCGGCGGCGGAATCAGGGTCAAAGCGATGCGCGATCAGGTCCGCCGCCGCATGCAGCGCCGGGCCGGGTGGCTCGTTCGGTGCCACGGTCAGCAGCCGCTCCACGATGGGGGCGGGTAAGCCGCGGGCCAAAGCCGCCGAGACCGCCGCCACATGGCCTTCGGGGGGAGACTGGCCCGGCACCGCACGCGCGACGATGACGCGCGCCGCCCGCAGCTGGAGCAGGCCGCGCCGCACGCCGTTCACCAAACGGTCGGCGGGCACGTTCTTGGCGCTGCCCTCGAGCGCCTTCTGAACCAGTGGCTCGGTTGGCAGGCTCTCGGCCACCGCGGTGGCGATGATCGAGTCGATCGCCGGAAGCGCAGCAGCGGGAACGCGACCGGCGAGCCGAGGATTGCCGCTTTGCGCCGTAAGCGGCGCCGCGGCCAGCGCGAGCGCGAGCGCCAGCCGTACCCTCATGGCTGAGCGGCCGCCGGACGCACGATGAGCAGGGAGTTCTGTTGACCCTCGCCAAATCCATCGTCGACGTATCGCCCCGCCAGCGGGTCGGGCACCCAGCGTTCGCCGTCAACCACGAACATGTACTCGTGCTGACCCGCGGGGAGAACCGCGTCGGCGTGCCAAATGCCGTCGTGGTCGTCGTCATTCAGCGCCAGCGCACCGCGGCTCCAGTCGTTGAACGAGCCGACGACTTCTACCGACCGCGCGCCGGGGAAGTGGCCCACGAATTTCGCGACGCCTTCAGCGACGCCCGGTACCGGGCCGCTGGGTCCGAACCGCAGCAGCAGGGTGGCTGCGAGGCCCGCAGCGAGCGCCAGAGTCCAGGCGGGGCGCAGGCGCACGGTGATCGGCCGGCCCAGCCAGCGAATCGAGCGCCGCAACGGACCTCTGGTTTGGGCCGGGGCGGAGGCCGGGTTCTGGCGGATCTCCGCCATCACGCGCGCCGCGACGCTCAACCGCGGTGTCGCACTGAGCACCTCCGTGGCGGAGATCAGCCGGGCGTACGCCTCCCGCAGATCCGCCGGCAGCTCGCCTGGATCACGCTCGCCGTCGAGCGCTTCCTGCAACCGTGGATCAATTGGGCTCATCGTACGACCTCCTCCAGCGCCGCCAGTAATGCTTCGCGGGCGCGGTGGACTCGCATCTTGAGCGTCGGAATGCGCGCTCCCGTCACCGTCGCCATCTCCTCGTAGCTCATCCCCTCGACGTGCTTCAAGACGAAGGCCTCGCGCTTTTCGGCCGGCAACGCGGCCAGCGCACGCTCCACCAGCGCCACCTGCTCACCTCGTTCGAGCGCCGCCCAGGCATCCGAGCCGTCTGCGAGCGGCGGTGCGTCGCTCAGCGAGATGTCGTTCGTGTGCCGGCGCGCAAGATGGCTGCGGCAACGATTCCCGGTAATCCGGTACAGCCAGCTGCGCAGGCGCTCGGGATCGCGGCACTGGGCCAAATGCCGGTAAGCGCGTACGAGACTCTCAGCGACCGCATCGGCGGCGGCGTCGGGATTCCCGAGCATGCGCGTCGCGAAGCGAAGCAGACCCGGCTCGTATCGCCGGATGAGAATCCCAAACGCCTCCCCATCGCCGCCCAAGATCCGGGCGACTACTTCAACATCGGGGGCCCCGTTGTTCACCATCTCAGTGACCCCCTCCGGGGGGGCTTCGTCACGGTGTTCCAAGGGTTTCCTGCGCTGCGGCCAGAAACGTCGTTGCCCGGACACCAGCGCCGGGCATGGCGCCGGCGAACGTCTCCAAGGTGGCCTGGGCGCGCCGCCGGTAGGTCGGGTCGCCGGTCACCCGTGCCAGGTGAGTAAGGAGCAACGCGACCTCGGCATTGGGACCCGGGAGGACGTCGTCGAAGACGTGCTTGGTTCGATCTCCGGGCGTGGGCAATGACGCGGGAGGGGGGGGCGCATTCGCGAGATCGTAGTAGCCGCCGAGGGAATCGGCAAAGCGCCGCTCGACAACGGCGGCGAGGTCGAGCGCGACAGCCAGATAGCGCGACTCGTTACTGACCTGGTGCGCCGCCAGGCACGCCGCGGCGACCTGCACCTGGTCCTGCAGCATGCCGAGCGGCGCCGTGAGTCCCGCCGCTGGAGCGTCCCCAATCGCGTGCCGCACGCCCCAAGTGCGCGCGTACGTGCGCCGCAGCAAACCATCGAGCGCCGTGCGGGCGCGTTTTTCCGCCGCGGCCTCGCCCAGCGTGGCGGCAGCGATCAGCACGTGCTCGATGACGAATGCTTCCTGGTCGGCAAATACGGCACCGTCCGCGCCTTGCGCAGCGGGATCCGCCAGGTCGTTCGCCAGATCCCGAACCAGCAGGCGGCCGGCCTCGCGATAGCGCGCCTCGCCGGTCGCCGCCCACGCCTTCACGAGGCTGCCGGCGAGTGCCGCGCGCACGAGCCGTGGAGGATCCTCCCCGGCAAGCGCGGCGGTCGTGTCGAGCATCAGATCGAGCGCCCGCAACGCCCCCGCGTGCGCCGTCGTGTCACCCGACAGCAGGAGGCCCGTCGCCTCCGCGAGCATCACGCTGCCGGCGGCCGCTCGGGTGCGAACGACGTTCTCCAGCTCTCGGGCGACCGACGCGATTCCCTCCTGCACGAGTGCCGCATGCACCACGCCACGTGCTGTGCCGTTGCTCGTGATGACCAGCTGCCGCACCAGCGCGGCCTGCCGGACGATGAAGGAACGCTGCTCGCGATAGGTCCTCGCCACTTCGGGCAACAGCTGCTTGAGCCCGCGCCCCGTGATCGGATCATCCGCGGGGAAATAGGTGCCGCCGAAGAACGCCGAGCCGTCGGCGGTGAGGAACACGGTCAGCGGCCACCCGTGCAGTCCGGCCAGGTGCTCGACCGCCGCCTGGTAGCGCTGCGCGACATCCGGCCGTTCGTCGCGGTCCACGCGGATCGGCACGAACAGCGCGTTGATGAGCCCGCCGATTGCCGGATCGGTGTAGATCGCGCGGTCAGTTTCGGCGCACCAGCGGCAGGCATCGCTGCCGATGTACAGGAGGACGGGCCGGTCGAGCTTCGCAGCGAGCGCGAAGGCATCGCGGCCCCAGGGTTGCCAGCGAACCGGTTGGCGCGCCGCGCGCGCGAGATAACTCGTCCCGGAATGGGCCATGCGATTCGTGAACGGACCGCGCTCGCCGAGACACGCCGCCAGAGCGGCGCCGCATACGATGAGGGAAAGGCGGGTGTGCATCGTGCTACGCACGCGGGAAATACCCCGTCTGGCGGGGAAGCGTGCCCCTATATTGGGCGGCATGACCCAAGTGACCATAACTCCGAGGCCCAATGGCCCGCTCATCATCGACGGGCCGGTGCGGATCGTGACGCCCGACGGGCAGGAATTAACGCCTCCGCCCCGGAAAGACGGCAAACCGTCGGAAGTCGTTGTGCTGTGCAGATGTGGGGGCTCTGCCATAAAACCGTTTTGTGACGGAACGCACAAACGTAATGGCTTTCAGGACGGCCAGGTTACCACCGCCTAGCACGACCTTATTATGTTGTCTGGCGCTTAGACTTCCCGTTCCCCGCCGTGCCCCGAACTGGAGGAGCGACAGACAATGGCAAAGGCAAAGAGCACGATGGCCGCGGATGAAGGTTACTGCGTGAAGTGTAAGGCGAAGCGGAAGATCTCGAACGCCCAGCAGGTGAAGATGGCCAATGGCCGCCCCGCGCTAAAGGGTGTTTGTCCGGTTTGCGGGACGGGGATGTTCAAGATCCTGCCGCCCGCCGCTGCTAAGTAACGCTCCCGCGGTCTCTCATTAACGCACCCCCGATGAAGCTGGTCGGGGGCGCGTTGTTTTAGAGCGCACGGTGTAGCACGCCGCGCCGACCTCGCGGCAGTAGTAGGCGAGAATCTCGAGCGCGACGAGCTCTCCGGACCGCGTGCGGATCGCATAGACGTGATGCCTGGACGTCAGCAGGTGCGACCACATGCTGTAGTCGTACCACTTGCCGATGGCCGAGTTTGCGGTGTCCGCGGCGAAACTCGTTGCGACGTAGCCGTCCGCTGGAAGCGCCGTGACGGAGTCGAACGCCATGGGACCGAGGTCGATCGCTCCCGCGCCGGGAGCGGTGATGACGTGATTGCGGCGAAAGCCGAGGTCGCCCCACCAGCGCCACGCGTCGCCCCGCGAGGCATCGAGCGTGTAGGTGCTGTCGGCGTGCGGCCCGATTTCATAGGCCGGAAACTCCGGCTTGGTGAACGAGCCGATCAACAGCGACGCCACGAGCAGGAGAAATGCCACCGCCATCGCCCAGACCAGGAGAGGCGCCTTCAAGCCTCCGCCATGAACGGATACCAGGGATCGCGGGGGGGCACGAAGTTCTCCTTGACGGCCCGGGCGCTGGTCCAGCGAATCAGATTGAGCAGACTCCCCGCCTTGTCGTTCGTCCCGCTGGCACGTCCGCCGCCGAACGGTTGCTGCCCCACGACGGCGCCAGTCGGCTTGTCGTTGCGATAGAAGTTGCCGGCTGAGTAGCGCAGCGCCGCATCGGCCTCGGCCAGCGCCGCGCGGTCCTGCGCGAACACGGCGCCCGTGAGCGCGTAGGGCGACGTCCGATCCACCAGCGCCAGCGTCTCCTTCCATTGTTTATCCGGATACACGTAGAGCGAGAGCACCGGCCCGAAGATCTCCTCACACATCGTACGGTAGGTGGGATCCTCGACCTGGATCACCGTCGGATGCACGAAGTACCCGTCCGCGTCGTCGCACTCGCCGCCGAACAGGATCTTCGCTTTCGCGTCGTGCTTCGCCTTCTCGATGTAGCCCTCGATCTTGTCGAACGACTTCTTGTCGATCACCGCGCCCATGAAGTTGCGGAAGTCGGCCGGGTCACCCACCTTCGCCTCAGCGAGCAGGCCGAGCACGCGCTCACGCACTTTGGGCCAGAGCGATTCCGGCACGTAGGCGCGCGAGGCGGCGCTGCACTTCTGGCCCTGATACTCGAAGGCGCCGCGCACGATTCCGGTCGCGAGCGCATCGACGTCGGCGCTCACGTGGGCGAGGATGAAGTCCTTGCCGCCGGTCTCGCCGACGAGCCGCGGGTAGTCGGCGTAGCCGGTCAGGTTCCCGGCGACCTGCTTCCACAGCGTCTGGAAGACTTCCGTGGACCCCGTGAAGTGGATGCCGCCCAGATGACGGTCGGCCAGCAGCCGCTCACTGATCACAGCGGCGGGACCGGGGACGAAGTTGATGACGCCGGGGGGCAGCCCCGCCTCCTGTAACAGCCGGAACACGAGGTAATTCGAGTAGGACGCCGTCGCGGCCGGCTTCCAGACGACTGTGCACCCCATCATCGCCGGCGAGGTCGGCAGGTTGCCGCCGATCGCCGTAAAGTTGAAGGGTGTGATGGCGTAGACGAATCCTTCGAGCCCGCGGTAGTCCAGCGCATTCCACATCCCGCTCCCGGCGACCGACAACGGCTGCTCGGCGTGGATCCGCTCGGCATAGTGGACATTGAAGCGCCAAAAGTCGATCAACTCGCACGCCGCATCGATCTCCGCCTGGAACGCCGTCTTACTCTGGCCGAGCATCGTGGCGGCGTTGAGCATGGCGCGCCAGCGCGTCGCGAGCAGGTCTGCTGCCTTGAGGAAGACGGCGGCGCGATCGGCCAGGCTCCAGCTCGACCAGTCGCGCCACGCATCACGAGCGGCTTTGACCGCCGCGGTGACCTCCTCCGGGCCGGCCTGATGAACTTTGGCGAGGACGTGCCGGTGACAGTGCGGCATCACCGCATCGACGGTCTTGCCGGTGCGGATTTCCTTGCCGCCAATGACGACCGGGATCTCGATTTGGCGACCGCTTAGGTCTTTGAGCGACTGCTTGAGCTCGGTGCGCTCGCGTGACCCGGGAGCGTAGGCGAGGACGGGTTCGTTGACCGGGGTAGGGATTTTGGCTGTGTTCATGCCGGGAAATGTAACCGGGGAACCTCAGGATGTTGTGGAGATGACATGACGATCGATCCTCGCACCAGAATCGGCCACGTTCACCTGACCGTGAGCGACCTGGATCGCGCCCTGCAGTTCTACCGCGATGTCCTGGGCTTCGAGGTCACGGCCCGCTATGGCGCCGACGCCGTCTTTGTGTCAGCCGGCGGCTACCATCATCACATCGGCCTCAACACCTGGGCAGGCCGCGGCGCCCCGCGCCCGGCCGAGGGAACGACCGGGCTCTACCATTTCGCGATTCTCTATCCCGACCGTGCCGCCCTCGCCGTCGCCGTGCGCCGGGTGCTCGAGCATGGCGTGGCCCTCGAGGGCGCATCGGATCACGGCGTGAGTGAAGCGATCTATCTGCGCGATCCCGACGGGAACGGCATCGAGTTGTATCGCGACCGGCCGGAAAACGAATGGCCGCGTGGACCGGACGGCGCCATCCGAATGCACACGCGGCCGCTCGATCTGCAGGCGCTGCTCGCCTAGGGGCGGCGGTCCGCGTCCCGCTGCGGCGGTAGCGGGAGGGCGATCGTCAGGGTCGTGTCGCCGGCTTCGGCGCTCGCCGGTGATTGGACCTTCACCGTGCCGCTGAAGATGTCCTCTGTCGCAGTACGCACCTTGGTGAAATTCGCCAGCGACCGGCCACCGCTAACCGTGAGCTCGAGCTCCTTGCCTTTCTGCTCGAGCTGCACGCGCACGGGCTGCGCCGGACCGGCGCTCGGATCGGCGGCTGTGCGAACGAGGCTCACGAGCAGGTCGAACAGCGCGTTGGCATCGCCCTTCATGTACAGCGTGTCGAGCGATGTCGTAAACTCGAGCTCGATACCGCGGTCGCGCAACAGACGCCGTTCGAGCGTCAGACAGGACCGCACAACGCGGACGGCGTCGAACCGGCCGCCCCGTTGCGCGCGCGCGGTCAGGGTCCCGGCGCGTGCGCTCTGCCGCATCGCGCGCAGCAGCTCGGAGGTGCGGTCGAGATCCTCGAGCACCTGGCCGAGATCATCCAGCAGAGCCAGGCGGCGGTCCGCCGCGAGGTCCACCCACCGGCCGATCGATTCCATGGAGAGCTGGAGTCCGGCGCGCGCGGCGGTCAACGGATTGCTCGCCTGATGCACGAGCATGCCGGACGACGAGTCGCCAGACGCGGAGCCGGAAGCGAGGCCGATAGCCAGCCCCGCCAGCTCGAGGGCGAGTCGCTCCTTGCTGCGTCGCTCGCGGCCGCCGGGCGGCGGCGCGGGTGGACGCGCGCGCACGGGCGCCACAACCCATGCCTCCGGTGTGGGACCAGGCGCCGTCACCCACAGCGATCCCACCGCGATAGGAACGTTCCAACGTCTCAGGATGGCGTCGAGATCGAAGCCGGGAGGCTGAGCACCAACATCAGTACCGCTGCTCGCGCGAGCGACGGCTTGGTGAGACCCAATAACTTCCCACAGCACGACCGGGCGTCCCACGACCGCACTTGCCTGGCGAAGCACCTCTGCGTTCAACATGTCCTCCATCGGCATCCCAATGTGATCGGGGTGTCGGGTGGGGGCGCACAATAGAAATTGCGCCCCCTTGCAGCGCCGTCAAGCGGAGACTAGCGTCTGGCGCATGACGACACCACCTCCTGGTTTCCCCTCGCGCCCCTCGGTCGGACGCTCATCCTTCGCCGTCGCAATGAAGGATTACACGTTTATCCGGCCGGGGATCGCAGTTACGATCAGCGCGGTGACGCTCGCCGTGGCCCTCGTCATTGGGTTGTGGCTGATCGTTTCGCTCAACGGGGCAGCCGTCACCGTGACCCGTGGCGCCCGGACGTCCGAAACCTTGCACCGCTACAACGCCGGGCTCGAGGTCTGGCGTGAAATGGCGACCAGCACCGATCCGCGGTTCCGCCGGCCCGAGGCCGTGGCCCAGCGGGACACCCTGGGCCGCATGCTGCGGGTGCAGCTCGCCGAACTCGGCAACGCCCTGCCCGACGACCGCGAGCGCGACCTGGTCCAGACCGTGCTCAGCGGCCTGACGAGCACCGCAACCGGGGTCGGCACCGACGCGCGCCAGGCGATGATCGTCCTGCTCGCCAAGCAGGATTCAGCGATGTTCCGGGCGGCGCAGGCCTCCCAGCAGGCGGTGCTGTTATCCGCGGTGCTGCTCGCCCTCACCATCATCGCCGCCGGCATGATGATCGTCCCGATGGCCTGGCTGTACGTGCGCTACAAGCGCGGTGCGACGATCGAAGTAAAGGTGTAGATGGCCAAGGCTACCGCGCGCCGCTCGCCGCCCACCACGATTGAAAGCTCGCGCGACCGCGAGCGACTGCGCACCGTCGTCTTTCCCGAGCACTCGGATCTTGCCGCCCGAGTCGCCGAGCGCATCGTGGAGGTCATCCAGCGCGAGACGCAGGCCAAGGGCAAGGTGGTGCTCGGTCTCGCCACCGGCAGTACCCCGCTGGGCGTCTACGAAGAGCTGATCCGCCTCCACCAGGCGGGCGACGTCGATTTTTCACACGTCATCACGTTCAATCTCGACGAGTACTACCCGATGTCGCCCGACAGTCCCCACAGCTATCGCCGCTACATGTGGGAGAACTTCTTCGCGCATGTGAACATCGCGAAGCACAACGTCCACATTCCCGAAGGCGTGACGCCGCGCGAGCGTGTGACCGACGCGTGCGCCGCGTATGAAGACGCGATTCGCGCCGCCGGTGGCATCGACTTCCAACTGCTCGGCATCGGGAAGACGGGACACGTCGGGTTCAATGAGCCGGGCTCCGACGCGGCATCGCGGACCCGGATCGTCACGCTCGATACCCTGACGCGAAAGGACGCGGCCGCCGACTTCTTCGGTGTCGAGAACGTCCCGCGCGAAGCGATCACGATGGGCGTCGCGACGATTCTCGACGCGAAAGAGATCGCGTTGCTCGCGACCGGCGAGCACAAGGCCGGGATCGTCGCGCGCGCGGTCGAAGGTGACATCTCCACCGACGTCGCCGCCACGTTCCTGCAGCGCCACCCGAGCGTCACGTTCTATCTCGACCTGCCGGCGGCCGCCGAGCTGACACGGATCAAGACGCCCTGGATCCTGGAGGGCATCGATTGGACACCCGCGATGGTGGAACGCGCCGTCGTGTGGCTCGCCGACCGCAGCACGAAGGCGGTGCTGAAGTTGTCCGCGCGTGACTACGCGGAGAATCAACTGAGCCCGCTGCTCGCGCGCGCGGGGTCGGCCGGTCCCATCAACGGCCAGGTCTTCAACCGGCTGCGCGAGAAGATTCGGGGCCGGGCCAAGCTTCCGGCGCACGAGCGCGTACTCGTCTTCTCCCCACACCCCGATGACGACGTCATCTCGATGGGCGGCATTCTCCGCAAGCTGTGGGAGAACGAGAACCAGATGGTCGTCGCATACATGACGAGCGGCAACATCGCCGTATTCGATCACGATGTCACACGGCATCTGGACTTCGTCGAACGGGCGGCTGGGTCGCTGGGGCTCGACACATCGGCCGTGCAGCGCGCCCGCGCCACCGTCAACGCCGGCATGGAGCAGAAGGCGCCCGGGGAGATCGACATCCCCGTTGTCCAGAACCTCAAGAAGTTCATCCGGGAATCGGAAGCGATCGCCGCATTGGCCGCGGTCGGCATTCCCCCGACCAGTGCGCGGTTCCTCGATCTCCCGTTCTACCAGACGGGCGAGGTGCGCAAACGGCCGCTGTCCGAAGACGACATCGCGATCGTGCTGCGGCTGATCGAAGAGACGCGACCTGGTCTCGTGTTCGTCGCCGGCGACCTCTCCGATCCCCACGGCACCCATCGCACGTGCAAGGCCGCCGTCGAAGCGGCGCTCGCGCGCTATCAGGGCGGCAAGCCGGAGGTGTGGCTGTATCGCGGCGCGTGGCAGGAGTGGTCGCTCACCGAGGCTGATGTGCTCGTGCCCCTGTCGCAGGATGAGCTGCACGCCAAGATCCTCGCGATCTTCCGGCATCAATCCCAAAAGGACACGGCGCCCTTCCCCGGGTACGACGAACGGGAGTTCTGGCAGCGGGTGGAAGCGCGGAATCTGGAGACCGCGGCGCGCGCCGACCGCCTCGGGCTACCCGAGTATTACGCGATGGAAGCCTATGTAATTCAACGCGTTTAGGCACGGAGCGTTGCACCCCGCCCTGCCGGTTCATTATGTTGCCGCCCCAGATCCCCCTTCAATGGAGGAGGCCCAACAGATGAGCGCTTCAACCACCAAGGCATTGAGTCTGGCCATCGTCGCGGCCCTCTGGGCCGTCATCTCCCACTTCGGCAGATTGCCGCTGCAGCTCTGGACCGTCATCGTCGGCCTCGGGTGCTTCGTGGGCGCGGGTGGCGGAATTCTCGGCCTGCAGAAGTCGATACTCGGGTCGGCATCCGGCGTCGTGTGGGCGCTGCTCTATGCTACCGTGTCTATCGCGCTCGGCCGGAATGATCTCCTGGACGCTCTGCTCCTGGGTGCCGCGGTGTTCGGGATGGTGTACCAGGCCCGTATCCCGCTGCTGACGTACACCGTGGGCGCTCTGGTCGGCGCCGCGACCGCTATGGGTGCGCGCGCCGTCACCATCAACGGTGGGATTCGCATCGTCATCGCGCTGGCGATCGGCTGCGTGTTGGGGATCGCCGCGGAGCGCGTTGCCGAGATGCTCGGGAGAATGAGGGTCGTGCCGGCAATGTCGAACCGCTAACGTCGACACGGTAGACCGGTTTGCCTATCGTAGGGGCGCAGCATGCTGCGCCCCTACATGTTTTCGCCGCCGCCAGTTCATCTCCACAAAAACCAAACCCGGAGCCACTGTTGCGCTCCGGGTTGGCGAGATCGGGCGAAAGTGGCCGTCGACACTTGCGCCGCGATCTACTTCCCGTACCTCACCCACGAATGTAGGAGCCCCCGCCCCCGGGATGATGCGCGCGGCGTGCGAGCTGTGTCAGGGAACCGTCCAGCCGAGTTGACCGAGTGTTGCCGATGGAGGGTTGGGGAGGGAATCTTCAGTCCATGACTCGTTTCCGCGTGCGACGCGGCGCCGTCGTTGCGGTGCTGTTGGTGCTCGCGTTTGCCGTGGCGGCTGCTCTCGGCGTGCAGGCATATGGGACGGCGCGCTATCATCGCGCGCAGGCCGATCGCGTGCTGCGCGACTACGCGAAGCTCGCCGCATCGCGCGTAGCGCTGCAAAGCGCGCGCGGGATTTACTTTGCCGTCACGCCGCCGCTGAAAGCGCTCCAGCATGCGCATGAAATGGCGCCACACAGGCCGTTGCCGCGCCCGAAGGACCTGCATTTCGACATGATGGAGCACGAGTTCTCGCTCGCGCCCTACATCCGGTTCACGTTCCGCCTGGATTTGGCGACCGGCGCGCTCACGACGTCCGGGCAGACGGTGCCCGAACGCGTACGGCGCTGGCTGGTCGACACGCTGCCCCAACACACGCGCGCCGTCTATGACACCTCGTGGCATATGGGCACGGTGCTCGGACAACTGGGAGGCGACAGGCGCTACATCGCGTATACAGTACTGCGGGACGCGGATGGGATGCTGCGCACCGCGATCGGGCTCGAAGCGAAGCCGGCCGCGCTCCGGCCGCTCGTCGCCGAGGCCACCGATAAATTTCCGCTGCTGCCGCGGCCGCTGACCGGCGGTGTGCAGTACGACTCGATGGGCTCGATCATCATCACCGACCGCTACGGCGTCGAGATCTACCGCTCGGCAGTGCAGTACACGTCGCCCTTCACCGGGAGTGACACGGTCGGCACCGACATGGGCGATCTGTCCGCGCAGACGACGTTACGGGCATCGATGGCCGATAAGTTGATCATCGGCGGCCTGCCCAAGTCTCGGCTGCCGCTGATCCTCGGCTTGCTGGGGCTCACCGCGGCGTTGATCGGCACCGCGCTGCTCCAGCTGCGCCGCGAATCCCAGCTGACCCGCCTGCGGACCGACTTCATCTCCGGCGTATCGCACGAGCTGCGCACGCCGCTCGCACAGATCCGGATGTTCTCCGAGACGTTGACGCTGGGGCGCGTGCGATCGGACGAAGAACGGCGCCGCTCGCTGGCAATCATCGATCAAGAAGCGCGCCGGCTGACGCATCTGGTGGAAAACCTGCTGCACTTCTCGCGGTCGGAGCGGCAGACGACGCACATCGCGCCCGAGCCGACCGCCCTCGCGCCGCTGGTGCAGGAGGTGATCGACGGCTTTGCGCCGCTCGCCGCCGCGCGCGGCGCGACGGTCGCCGCGGAGATACCGGAGGACCTCGTCGTGCCCGCCGATCCCGGCGCCCTGCGGCAGATGCTGCTCAACCTGCTCGACAACGCCGTGAAGTACGGCCCCGCGGGCCAGGAAGTGCGGATCGGCGCAACGCGGGAAAACGGCGCCGCGCGGCTATGGGTCGCGGACGGAGGGCCCGGCATCCCGCGCGCCGACCGCGAGCGGGTGTGGGAGCGGTTCTGGCGGCTGGAGCGCGACCGCGGCTCAGCCGTCGCGGGCAGCGGCATCGGACTCGCCGTCGTCCGCGAGCTCGTCAGCCTGCATCACGGTCGAACCTGGATCGATGACGCCCCCGACGCCGGCGGGAGTGGGACCCGCGTCGTGATCGAGCTGCCCGCATGACCGCGTCCGCGATCGGACCCAAGCGGATCCTCGTCATCGAGGACAACCCCGATCTCGCGTACGGATTGCGCAATAATCTCGAGATCGAGGGCTACGAGGTCGAAGTCGCCAAGGACGGGACGAAAGGTCTGTCGCGCGCGCGCAGTGCCAATCCTGACCTCGTTGTGCTCGACCTGATGCTGCCGGGGATGGATGGGTTCCGGGTGCTGCGTGCGCTGCGCGAAGACGGGCACGGCATGCCGGTGCTCATCCTCACCGCCCGCGGCGAAGAGGCGGACAAAGTCCGCGGTCTCCGCCTCGGTGCGGACGATTACGTGACCAAGCCGTTCGGCGTGCTCGAGCTGCTGGCACGAATCGAGGCGCTGCTGCGACGCGTCGTGGCACCGAAGAAGAACGGCGGACCGCCGGCGCCGCCGTTCGAAAAGTTCGGCGATATCGAGGTGCTCACGCCGTCGCGGACGGTGTTGCGCGACGGCTCGCCGGTGGCGCTGACGCCCAAGGAGTACGATCTCCTCCTCGCGTTGATCCGGCGCGACGGCGCCTGTATCACGCGCACCGAGCTGCTCACGGAAGTCTGGGGCTACAGCGCTGAAGTGATGAGTCGCACCGTGGATACGCACGTTGCCGAGCTCCGCCGCAAGCTCGAGAGCGATCCGGCAAACCCCAAGCACATTCTCACCGTCCGCAAGACCGGCTACCGCCTCGCGAGGTGACCTAGGGCCGCGGGGGTTGGGGCGGCCGGGTCGCGGCCGAGTCGAACACGAGTCGGATTTCTTGCACGGCGTCGAGCCGCGCGTCAGTCAGATTCGTGACGAGCGCAATCACCACCCGCGAGTCCCGGTCCACACCGAACGCGGTCGTGCCACCCACCGATCCCCCGCCGTGATACACGTACCGATGGCCGAGCGTGTCGGTCCCGATGAACCAGCCGATCCCATAGGGAGTCGCTTCACCGGATGTCGTGTGCTGCGGCGTGAACAGCAGCTCGAGCGTCGCCGCCTTCAGATGCCCCGGCGCGAGATGCGCCGAGCCGAATCGCACGAGGTCCTCGGCGGTCGAGATGAATCCCCCACCCGCCCACTTGTAGCTGTTGTCGACCGTCGCCGCGACGACAAATTCTCCCGTCGCGGTGCGTTCGTAAAACCGGGTCCGGTTGGGAATGAGGCTGTCGTTCTTGTCGGGCGCCGTGCTCGTCATCTTGAGCGGTTGGAAGACGTGGCGGCTCATGTACGAGAGAAACGCTTCTCGCGATGCGCCCTCGACGGCGGCACTGATGAGGTTGAAGCCATAGGTCGAATAGGAAAAGCGCGTGCCAGGCGGCGCGACGAGTGAGTCGTTCTGAAAAATGGCCAAGCCCGCCGTGACGGTCGGGTATCGCTGGTTCAGCGTGAACTCGTTTCCTCGATAATGGCGAATGCCGGCGAGATGCCCGGCCAGCAGGCGCGTCGTGATCACGGCGCCCTTGTCGGGGAAGGTCGGGACGTAGCGCTGGACCGGCGCGTCGAGATCGAGCTTGCCGGTTTCGTACAGCTGGGCGACCGCGTCGGCCGTCAGGGACTTCGACACGCTGCCGATCCGAAACTGCGTCGCGGGCGTCGCGGGGCGCTTCGCCTCGAGGTCGGCGTAGCCGAATGCCTCGGACCACACGATCTGCCCGTCCACGGCGACGGCCAGCGCGAAGCCGGGGATATTGGGTGACAGTTTCTCGCAGGCGATCGCGTGGGCTCGCGCGCCCACCGCGGACCAACGCTCGGCGACCGCGGGCAGCTTGGTAGGCTGCGAAACGCACGCAGGCTGCTGCAAAGACAGAAGCAGGAGGACAGGAAGAGACATCGCCTTTGACTCCACTCGTGGAACGGATAACATACCCCGCACATGCGCGAAAAAGCCGAGACCCTCAGACGGCTCCACGTCGACGGGCCGATGCTGGTGCTCCCGAACGCCTGGGACGCCGGCAGCGCCAGGATCTTCGTGGAGGCGGGCTTCAAGGCGCTTGCGACGACCAGCGCGGGAATCGCGTTCAGCCTGGGCATGCCCGACGGCGAGCGCATCAGCCGCGATGAGATGCTCGCGGCGGTCTCCCGCATCACGCGCCGGATTGCAGTTCCGATCACCGCGGATTTGGAAGCCGGCTACGGCCAGACGCCCGACGCCGTCCGGGAGACGGTGCGTCGCGCGATCGATGCGGGCGCGGTGGGGATGAATCTCGAAGACCGAATGGAAGAGAAACATCTGATCGACTTCGCACTCGCCGTCGA
Source organism: Gemmatimonadales bacterium (assembly GCA_036395695.1). GTDB lineage: Bacteria > Gemmatimonadota > Gemmatimonadetes > Gemmatimonadales > GWC2-71-9 > 20CM-2-65-7. Next base: position 609 of record DASWDA010000036.1, on the reverse strand, counting down.
GCGCGTGCGGGCCGCGCGGCAAGCCGCCGCTGCGACCGGTGTTCCGCTCGTGCTCAACGCCAGAACCGATGCCTTCGAAGCCCCCGAGATTCCGCGCGACAAACGCCTCGCCGAGGCGGTGCGGCGCGGCAACGCGTTTCGCGAGGCGGGGGCCGATTCGGTGTTCGTGCCGTTTGTCGGCGACTCGGGCACGATCGCGCAGCTCGTGCAGCAGATCCACGCGCCCCTCAACATCCTCGGCACACCCAACGCGCCGACACTCAAGGAAATGGCCGCATTGGGCGTGCGGCGCGTAACGTTTGGGTCGGCGCCGATGCGCGCGACGCTGGGCCTGGTACGCCGGATGGCGCGCGAATGGAGGGACAAAGGGACGTACGGAACGCTGGAGGCGTACGGGATTCCGTTCGCTGAGCTGCAGCAGCTGTTCGCCTAGTTCAACTCCACGTGCAGGTGATCGGCGGTGCCGATGTGGCGCCGGGTATCGAATCCCATCAACCAGAAGTAGAACTGCACACCGCGGTTCTTGATGATGCCGCGGCCCGTGGTCCGGAGATCGACGGCGTGGATCCAGCCGTCGGCCTGCTTGTAGTGCCGGGTGCGACTGTTGGC
>DASWDA010000035.1:0-1845 GCA_036395695.1 Gemmatimonadales bacterium | reverse complement strand
TAGGTTGAGCAGCACCTGCGAGAGCCTGCGCTCATCTCCACGACCAGCCGGAAGGCCGGGGGTGACCTCTGCCTTGAACATCAGGCGCTTCTCGGCAGCAAGGGGCTCGACCGCAGCCACAACTCCGTGCACCAGGTCGCTTAACGAGTAATCATCGAGCGATAATGTGAGTTGGCCCGCCTCGATTTTCGAGAGATCGAGCACGTCGTTAATCAGCCCCAACAGATGACGGCCATTCGCCTGCAACCGCTCCAGCACAGCTCGCATCTTTTCGGTTGGCTCTCCGTAGATGCTGTCGAGCATCAGTTCGGCGTAGCCAAGGATGGCATTGAGCGGAGTACGTAGCTCATGGCTCATGTTGGCCAGGAACTGCGATTTGTGCTTGCTCGCGATCTCGAGTTCACGACCCTTCTCCTCGATCTCGCGGAACAACCGCGCGTTCTGGATCGCGACAACAGATTGCGCCGCGAAGGTGTCGAGCAGGTCCACGATGTTTTTGGGGAATTCGCCGGGCTGTTTCCGCCTCACCACCAGAGCGCCGACGATACGGTCGGGGCGGAGCAGGGGCATGACGAGCAGAGCGCGGTATCCCTCTCGCAATACAATGTCGTTCATCGGGGTCTGCCGATCTTTCTGCGCATCGGGCACCTGAATGGGCCGGCGCTGCGTGGTAGCAATACCCATATTGGCATCGCGAACCGTAATGTGCTGAGCGGCGATGGCCTTGATCATGTCTTCGGTCATGCCGTGGGTCGCATGGAGGCAAAATTCCTGGCGCGACTCATCGAACGTATAGATCGTCCCCGCATCGGTGCCGGACAGCTGTACCGCCTTGGCCACGATGGTAGTGAGCACGGTGTCGAGGTCGAGTGTCGAATTTACTGTCTGGCTGACCTCACCCAGGGCTTGCAGCTCCTGCACGGAGCCCGCCAGCTCTTGCGTTCGGATCTCGACCTTCTTCTCCAGATCGGCATAGGACTCCTGGAGCTGCCCCGCCATGTCGTTGAATTGGTCGGCGAGTGTCTCGAGCTCATCCCCGGTCTTGATCGAGATGCGCTGCGAGAGGTCGCCCGCGCCGATCCGTGCCGCCCCCCTGCGCAAGGCCTGGATCGGTCCAACCATCCGCCGCGCAAGAAAGGTGCCGGCCAGCACCGCAAGGATCAGTGCGCCACCCAGCAAAGCGCCCGAGCGCTGGATCGAGGCATAGAGCGGCGCATAGGCCTCGTCCGCCGGCAGCTCCACGAACACCCGCCAGCCGAGCGGCTCGACCGGCGCGTGCGCAGTCAACACTCGCCGTCCCTGCAAGTCCTGCGCCTCTTGCACGTCGTCGGGCGCCGGGGGCCCGCCCCCCGTCCGCGCGGCCTGCAATTGGGGGAGGCGGGAGAGGTCGGTGTTGCGCAGTACGAGACTGATGTCGGGATGGGCGATCAGCCGCCCCTGCGCATCGACCACGTAAGCCTGGCCGTGCTGGCCGACCTTGATCTGGGACACCACGTCCCAAATCAGCTTGAGGTTCACCTCTGCAACGCTCACGCCAGCGTCGCGCCGGGTGCCGGCGAGCGCCACGGTCATGTACGGCTCCGATTCGCGCCGGAAATAGACCGGGCCGTAGTAGACCTTCCGGGCGAGCGCATCGACGAACTTCGGGTCCTTCGAATAGTCGGTCTGGCTGCCGACCACGTCCATGGCAAGGCGCGAGACCCGCAGCTGTTCGTGCCCCGTGGCATCGAGCTGAGCGAGCTCGGTGATAGCGGGAACCTGTCGTAGTAACCTGAGTCCGTCGAACCGCCGCTGCTCCAGCGTTCCCGCCGACCACGGCAGCTGCGTCGTCCATCCGATCTGGCT
>DASWDA010000034.1:0-3125 GCA_036395695.1 Gemmatimonadales bacterium | reverse complement strand
AGGCGCCGTGATCGACGTTTCCGCGCACGGCGTGGACCGGCGCCAGCGCGCCGAGCCTCGTAAGTACGTCAGGGCTGCCAACATCCCCGGCATGGATGATGGGATCGCAGCCGGCAAGAGCCGCGAGCGCCTGCGGCCGCACCAGGCCATGAGTAGCGGAAATCGCGCCAATGGTTCGCATCATGCCCGATCAGATTTCGGTCATCTGGTAATTCTTCCTCCTGCCGATGGATCATCTCTGAGCCAACGGCATATCGCAACGCCACGTAACTCATGTCCGCGTGGCTCGCTCTCGCAGCTCCGCCACGCGCGCCCGAACTCAACGGCCAAGAAAAATATTTCAAATCCTTCGACGACATTGTCGATCACTGCTGCTACGTCTGGATCACGCTCATCGATCTCAGCAAGCGAGACGAAAGCCGACGAAACGAGAGCAGTTCGAGACCGCATCGACGAAACTTGCCAAGGCCACATCACATATAGAAGATTGCTAGAGCAATCGGTGTCGATGTGCGCACGTTGATCCGACGAGCGCGAGTTATTCCAACCACTCCAGCTCGCCGATCATCCGTTCGATCACGCCCAGCCCGCCCTGCCAGAACGCGGGATCGCGGGCCTCAAGACCGAAGGGCGCCAGCAGCTCGGAATGGTGCTTGGTGCCGCTGGCCGCGAGCATTTCGAGATAGCGCTCCGCGAAGCCTTCCGCTGCTCTCTCGTAATCCGCGTAGAGCGAATTTACCAGGCAATCCCCGAAGGCGTAGGCGTAGACGTAGAACGGGCGGTGCACGAAGTGTGAGATGTAAACCCAGAAGGTCTCGTAGCCGGACTTGAGCTCGATCGCGGGACCGAGGCTCTCCTGCTGCACCTCGAGCCAGAGCGCATTGAGGCGCTCGACGGTCAGCCCGTCGCTGCGGCGCTCGCTATGAACCTTGCGCTCGAACGTGTAGAACGCGATCTGGCGCACGACCGTGTTGATCATGTCCTCGACCTTGGCGACGAGCATGGCCTTGCGCTGCTTGCGGTCGGCCTTGGCGAGGAGCTTCTTGAACGTGAGCATTTCGCCGAAGACGCTCGCGGTCTCGGCGAGCGTGTGCGGGGTCGGGGCCATCAGCGCACCGTTCGGCGCGGCCAGCACCTGATGCACGCCGTGCCCGAGCTCGTGTGCGAGCGTCATCACGTCGCGTCGTCTGCCCTGATAGTTGAGCAGCACGTATGGATGCGCCGAGGGTACGGTCGGATGCGAGAACGCGCCGGGGGCCTTGCCTGCGCGCACCGGCGCATCGATCCAGCGGTTCTTGAAGAAGCGCTCCGCGATCGCCGCCATCTTCGGTGAGAACGCACCGTAGGCGTCGAGCACGGTCGCCTGCGCCTCGCGCCACCCGATGGTGCGGGTCGCAACCGTCGGGAGCGGCGCGTTGCGGTCCCAGTGTGGCAGCCGTTTCTTGCCGAACCAGCGTGCTTTGAGCGCATAGTACCGGTGCGACAGCCGCGGATAGGCCGCGCGCACCGCTTCCACCAGCGCCTCCACCACTTCTGGCTCGACGCGATTGGCCAAGTGGCGCGCGTCCGCGACGTCGGCAAAGCCTCGCCAACGGTCGGAGATCTCCTTGTCCTTGGCGAGGACATTGGTGATCAGCGCAAACGTTCGCAGGTTCTCCTTGAATGTCTTGGCGAGCGCCTGCGCCGCCGCCTTGCGCGTCGCCGCGCTCGGATCCTGCAGGAGATTGAGCGTCGGCTCGATCGTGAGCAACTTCGAGCCGACCTTGAACCGCAGACTGGCAATGGTTTCGTCGAACAAGCGGTTCCACGCCGAGTAGCCCGTCACCGACTTCTCGTGGAAGAGTTGCTCGATGCGGTCCTCGAGCTGATAGGGCTTTTCCCTGCGGATGTCTTCGATCCAGGGCCGGTAATGTGCCAGCGCCCGATCCTGCATGGCAGCTTCGAGCTTGGCGTCCTCGAGCCGATTGAGCTCGAGTGTGAAGAACAAGAGATGCGTGGAGGCGGCCGTGACGCGCTCCTGCACGTCGGCGTAGAATTTGGCGCGGGCGGGATCGACGGTGTCGCCGGCGTGGAGGAGGCCGGCATAGGACGTGAGCCGCCCGAGGAGATCGTCGAGCGCCTCATAGCGCTTCACCGCCTCGGCCAGCGCCGCGCCGGCCGCGGGCCCCCCGGCGAGCGCCGCCAGCTTGCCTTTGTAGGCCTGCTCGAACGCGAGGCTTTCGGCAGCACCGCGATCGAGATCGCGCTTTACTTGCGGATCATCGATGCCGGCATAGAGATCGCTGAGATTCCATTCCGGCAAGGAGCCAAGGCGGCTTGCGGGACGAGACTTGGCTGCGCGATGAGCGGAGGTACGTTTTGCTGGGGCGGGCATAACAGGTGCGAAGGAGCGAGGACCACGACGTCGCTGGCAAGAAACGCCCGCGAGACCGGCGCATGGATGGCGCGCAGACGATGCATATGGCGCGAGATCGCCGCGGGTCAACCGCAGTGCGACTCCTTTGTAGTCCCATTGCCGGACGTATCGCCGCGGCCCACGCGGCTCATGCCATGAGATGGCCGCGATGACGCGAGAATATGGTTCTGGTCGGAGACACACGAGCCGATCATCGGGGGCAGACCATGAAAATGTTGACGAGCGTCGACCTCTTTGTTCCACCAAAGCGGGCACGCAACACCAAAGAGTGGCTTGAGCGCGCTAAGTTGATTGTGGCCGCGGCGCGACATCGCGCCGTGGAAATGGCGCAGCGACGCGAGGCGCCTCCAATGAAGCGCCCTTCTACCCTGTTGCAGAGGCGCCGCTTGGCTAAAGGGTGGAGCGGCAAATCCTAACGGGCGGCGCGCCAATTACACCCTACCACATCGACTCAAGCCCCGCTCACGCACGCGGGGCTTTCTTTGCGCGCGCGAATGGCAACCGAAACCGTCCGGGGTTCACAGAGACCCGACTGCGTGGCTGAGGTGGTAGGACTCGAACTCAGAAATGTCGGCGCAAATTATCCCTTTGAAAGGTCGCAAAGATTTGCGGGAATCCAGCCGAATTCTGGCCACAGAGACTATTCGCGTTTGAGCTGCGGCGTTGGGGAAACGCAGCTCGAGCCTATGCCAGGATCGACGTCGCTCGG
>DASWDA010000033.1:0-19943 GCA_036395695.1 Gemmatimonadales bacterium | reverse complement strand
TCACAGTGTGGCCTTCACCGACGGCCAAACCTCATCCAACGGCCGCACCCGGTTCCACTGGCTGTCATGGTCCGATGCGGGGCTGAAAAACCACACGATCAGCGGCAGCCTCGCCGGGGGGACGCTCACCGCGACGGTCGGCCGCGACTTCCTGCTCCGGGCAACCTCGGGCACTGGCGGGTCGGTAACCGCCGACACCGCGATCGATCTGACGGCAGGCGATTTCGTCCGCGAGGGACGCGTGGTGCATCTTACGCCCGTGGATGGCAGCGCGAGTTTCTGCGGCTGGACTGGTGACTCCACCACCACCGATTCCGTCCTTACCCTCTCGATGCCGCACCCCTACGTCCTGACCGCCAACTTTGGGTCCAGCGCGACGATCACGTCCGCCGGCACGCGCCCAAGCGGAATCATAGGGGCGACCTATGCCGACACGCTGCGCATCGCCGGAGGGAGCCCATCCGTCACCTGGAGCGTGATCAATGGAGCGCTGCCGGTGGGATTGTCGCTGAGTCCGAGTGGCGTGATCTCCGGATTCCCGCATCAGGCCGGCCCCTTCTCCTACACGGCGCAGGTCGTGTCCTGCGACACCCAGAGCCGCACCTTCTCGATGTCGGTGACGGCGCCGACGCTGGCGACGACCGACGTAACGGCGCAGCTGCTCGGCCCCACATCGCCGCTCACCGCCGATCAGGTTCGTTACCTCGACTTCCTCGGCAATAACAACGGCGGCTTCGACATCGGCGACTTCCTGGCGTGGGTCAAAGCCACGGGCGCGCCGCTGAGCGCAGCAGCGCTCCAGGCGACACCACGCAATAGGAAAGGAGGCCCGCGATGAAACGGCTCGGCAGCGTGGCCTTGCTGGCCACCGCGCTCGTCTTCGGATTGAGTTGCGGGGGAGACCCGACGATGTCGGGACCCGGCACGTTGAAGGTACGACTGACATCGCCGAATTCGGGCCTTGATTCGGCGATCGTCTTCACGATCACGGGACCGGCCGCCCTGACGAGCGCCGCCGCAGGCGCCGGGCTGCGGCTGTTTCAGCAACCTCTCGGTGGGACTTCCACGAAGTTCGCCCTCATCGGGCGGCTGAACACCGGTACGACCATTCTGACGATCGGGGTGCAAGACATCAGCGCGTTGAGCCAGTACACGGGGACGATCAACGGCGTCGCGCAGCCCAATTATCAACTGCGGTCGCTGGGCAGCTACGCGCTGGCGCTGACGCGCTAGTCGCCGGCTTCAGCCGCGTTCTGCGGCGTCTCGCAGGCCTGTTGCAACATCGATTCGAGCCTGCCCTCGAGCTCCTGATACAGCGTGAGCAGTCGGCGGCATTCCTCGGTCAATGTGGTCGCACCACCGCCGGGGCCGCCGGCCCGGGACACGACTATGGGCCGGCCCAGGGCCTGTTCCATCTGTTGAATGGCACTCCACGCGGTGCGATAACTGATGCCCGCTTCGGCCGCGGCGTCCTTGATCGACTTCACCCGCTCTACGGCTTGAAGCAGTCGTGCCTCGCGCTCTCCAATGACGGACACTCCACGGCGGGTCAGCGTCACGAGCGCGCGAGGAACCAGGTCTGGAAACTGCATGCGACCTCCTACTGGGCGGCGCCCACGACCGGCACGGCGCAGCCGGCGGCCAGCGGCGCGAAGGCTGCCTGACCGTCGGGCAGTCGCACCGCGAGCAACCGGTCTCGCCAGTCGGCCATGGCCCAGGCGGTGAATTGCGCCGCCGCGCCGCTGTCCAAGGCTGAGCGAATCACAAATAGCGTGTAGGGATTGCCGAGCGCAGTATCCGCCGCAAAAAGGACGCGCAGGCCGAGCCCCACAAGCCGCGAAAACGTTGGCAGGTCGGCGAGCGCATAGGCTGCGCGCTCGTCGGCGATGCGCAACGTGGCCGACTGATCTACACCCGCTTGCACGTACCAGGCATTCCGCTGCGGGTCGGGTGTGACGCCCGCAGAGTTCCACAGGGACAACTCTTTGACGTGCGTGCCGGACGAATCAGCGCGCGAGATGAAAGTCGCGCGCGCGCCGGCGATACGGCGAAACGCATCGGTGGCGGTCCCGGCGGCTGCCGTGTGCGCAGGATCGGCGGGCGGCCCGACGATGGCAAAGCGGCTGGCCACGAACGGGCAACGCAGTGCAGCGTGGCCGGGGTCGACGAGCAACCGCTGCTCGAGGCTCGGCGCGTGCGTGAGGACGACGTCAAGGTCACCGGCCGCCGCTGAGCGCAGGATCGTTCCCGACGGGGCGACGACGACGCGTACGGGCGTGGGTGGTTGCAGGGAGTCGAGCAGCGCCAGCGCGCCTGACTGCTCGACGGTCGTCGTCGTGCCGAGGCGCACCGGCACCGCGTGCGGTCCCCGCGTGCATCCGGTTTGCACGGTGCAGAGGAGGGCGAGTGCCAGCGCGTAGCGCGTCATGCTGGGTTCGTTCCTTGTCGATATGCCCGAGCGGTGAAATCGTTCCACTCCGTTTTTGATTGTGGCACGTGCGCGACATGTGGCCTACCCCGCTACCTGTTGCGTCTCTATGTTCGTTGCCGGGGGGCGGTAGCTCAGCTGGGAGAGCACCTGGTTTGCAACCAGGGGGTCGTGGGTTCGAATCCCATCCGCTCCACTAGGCATCGTATTAATTCGACGCCGGTTGTCGTTGTCTCCCCACACTCCAGCGCCCTCTGGAGAGTTGCTGCATGCGTCGTGCCTTCGCCCCCGCCGCGGTGCTCGTGCTGTTTGCCGCCTGCGTTTCTGCCGACCGTCTCGCCCCGACATTCGCGCTCGTGGCGAGTGGGGCCCTCGCTGGCGGCGATGGAAAGTGGCTCCGCAACAAGCTCGATCTCGCGATCACGCTGTTGTCACGCGATCTGCGGATTGCGGCCGTCAATCAGCTCGAGGAAAGCGTGCGGAGCTTGCCGGGGGGGGGCGACGTGGCGGCACTGCGGACACACCTGCTCCTGATCATCCAGTCGTTGCCCGATCCGGAATAACCAACGACCCCCCGGATCATCCCGGGGGGCCGTCGTAGTTCAGTGATTCTTTAGCCGAACGTCGATCGCGGCAATGACGTCCTGTGGGGGGCCACGCCGCACCCAACCTTTGTGGCGGCCGCGGTCGTTATCCCGGTCGTGGTCGCCGTGCTCGCGCTCTGCCTTGCGCTCACGGGCTTCCCACAGCCCGCGCACGGCAACGCGCTGCCCTGTGGGGGACGCGAAGATCCGGACGACATCGTTGTCGCCGCGGCGCGCCCAGATGATGCGGTTCGGTCCGGACCGCTCCACCCGGTAGACCGTCCAGCCGCGATCGACCAGCACCTCCCGCGTGACCACGACGACGCGGTCCACGGGGACCTCATACTCGTACTGCGCCGGCTCGGCATAGACGAAGCTGGCGCTCGTATACCCGGGCGCGCACGCGGTGAAACTCACCGCACCGGCGCCGAGCAGAAACTGGAATATCGTTTTCATCGTCGACTCCTTTGGTATTAACTGCACTTCTGAAGACACCGAAGTCCCGCGGATGTTACATTCGACACGAACCCATCGAGGCCGATCATGATTGGAATCCTTTTCGCCGTACTGGCCCAGGCGCCCCAGGCTGCACCGACGCCATTGCGCATCGCCGCCAGCAGCCAGGCGACGGTGGAGGTGCACCTCAACGCACGCCGCATCGGCAACCGCTGGTACGAGGAAGACGCGAGCCTGTCGGGCCCCTCGCGCATCGCGATCTCGTACGGGCAGCCGCATGCGCGCGGCCGCAAGGTCGAAGGCGGCCTGATTCCTGTCGACACGGTGTGGCGGTTCGGCGCCAACATGGCGACCACGCTGCACACCGATCTCGATATCACGCTCGGCGACCTGAAACTGTCACGAGGCGACTATTCGCTGTACATCCTGCACGCGCGCACAGGCTACGCCCTGATCGTGAATCGCGGCACGGGCCAATGGGGTACTGACCACGATGCGACCAAGGACATCGGTCGTGTCGCGCTGGCGAGCCGCGCGATGGCCGAGGCCGAGCCCTCGCTGTCGATCTACCTCGTGCCGGATTCTCCCGATCCCACGACCGGCTATGCCGAGCTGCGGGGCACGCTGCGCATCAAGTGGGGCACGACGGAGTTGACAACGTCCTGGAGAATCGATCAATGACCGACGAACGCTATCCGATCGGCAAGTTCACCCGCGTCCCGAGTCTGTCACCGGCTGACCGGAACGCCTGCATCGAGCAGATCGCCGCCGCGCCCACGAATTTCCGCCGCGCGGTGGCGGGCTTGAACGACGCGCAGCTCGACACGCCCTATCGCACCGGCGGCTGGACAGTGCGCCAGGTCGCGCACCATGTGCCGGACAGTCACATGAACGCCTACATGCGCTTCAAGTGGGGACTCACCGAGGACACGCCGGCGATCAAGACGTACGAAGAGAAAGACTGGGCGAAGACGCCGGAGACGCGCGCGCCGATCGCGATGTCGCTGGATCTGCTGACGGCGCTCCACCAGCGCTGGGTGACGCTGCTGCGCGGGATGGGTCCCGCCGATTTCGCCCGCACGATCAAACATCCCGAGTGGGGTACACCGTCCCTCGACGCGATGCTCGCCCTGTACGCCTGGCATGGCCGTCATCATACCGCGCACGTCACGTCGCTGCGGCAGCGGATGGGGTGGGGAGACTGATGGTCGACTTCGCCGACGACGATCTGGACGAAGAATTCCCGCTGGGTGACGGCACGGCCGACACCGAAGGCATCGTCATCTGTCCCTATTGCGGCGAGCCCAATGAAATCGGAATCGATGCGGGCGGCGGAGCGAATCAGGAGTACGTCGAAGATTGCCAGGTCTGCTGCCGGCCGTGGCGCGTGACCATCGTCTATAACGACGCAGGCAGCGCGGAGATCTCCGCCTCACCGCTCGACGAGTAAAGCTGCTAGTGGAGTGCCCCCCGTCTCACTCCTAGGAGCTACATCGCCCGGGCCTTCACCCACACGCCCGCGTCCCGTTAAAGTCACTACCGATGCGTTCCATCTTGCTCGTCGACGATGATGCGGATCTCCGCCTGGCCCTCCGGGACTTTCTCACGGCGGAGAAGTTTGTGGTGCATACCGCCCGGGAGGGGCAGCATGCGCTGCATGTGCTGGATAAGATTGACCCGCCCAACCTGATCTTGCTCGACTACAAGATGCCGATCATGGACGGCAAGCAGTTTCTCTCGATGATGCGGCGCGTGCCGCGGCTGCAGACGATTCCCGTGGTGATCTTGTCGGCGGCGACCCGCGAGTGGTCGGGCGCGCACCTCGAGGTCGAAGAGGTGCTGACCAAACCCGTCGACCTCGAGTTGCTGCGGATTACGGTGAACCGGATTTTCGCTGACCGCCTATAAGGCCGCGGCGTAGCGCCGGGCCACCTCTTCCCAGTTCACCACGTTCCACCATGCCGCCACGTAGTCCGGCCGGCGGTTCTGATACTTGAGGTAGTACGCGTGCTCCCAGACATCGAGGCCCAGGATGGGGGTCTTGTTGTCCATGAGGGGGCTGTCCTGATTCGGACGGGCGGCGACCTCGAGCTTGCCGTTCGCGACGGTCAACCACGCCCAGCCGCTGCCGAACTGGGATGTGGCGGCGTTGCCGAGGACCTCCTTGAACTTCGCGAAGTCACCGAACGCGCGCGTGATGGCCGCGGCCAGCACGCCGCGCGGCTCACCACCGCCGCCCTTTCCGGCGGGCGCCATGACCGTCCAGAACAACGAGTGATTGTGATGGCCGCCCCCGTGGTTCCGGACCGCGGCACGGATGTCGTCCGGGATCAGCGTGATGCCGCGGAGGAGCTCGTCGACGTTCTTCCCGAAGAGCTCGGGGTGTTTGTTCAAGGCGTTGTTGAGATTCGTGATATACGCCTGATGGTGCTTGCCGTGGTGGATCTGCATCGTCTGTGCGTCGATATGCGGTTCGAGTGCCGCGACGTCGTAGGGGAGCTCGGGGAGCACGTGTCGCGTTTCTGCCCCCGGCGGAGCCGGTTTCTGTTGTTTCACCTGTGCCATTGCTTGCATTCCTGAAAAGTGTGGTTGTCAAACCCCGCATTGCGCGGCCCGGTTCCCTCCATATTTTGCTCCGCGGAACGTGCTGTCGCTCCCACATCCGGAGGCGCTCGTGGCCGAGTTTCTGCTGCGCTGGTTTCATTATCTGGGCGGAATTACGTGGATCGGGCTGCTGTATTACTTCAACTTCGTGCAGGGCCCGTTCATGGCGGAGGCCGACCCGGCGGCCAAGAGCACTGCAACCCAGAAGCTGCTGCCCCGCGCGCTGGTCTGGTTCCGCGGCGGCGCCATCGTCACGTTTCTGACTGGACTGGCGATTCTCGGGAAACGGCTCGGCGAATCGCCGCTGGGTGCGGGCGCCTGGTCCACGCCGTGGGCGATTACGATTCTGACGGGCGCGCTGTTCGGGACGCTGATGTTCTTCAACGTCGTCCTCGTCATCTGGCCGAAGCAGCAAATCGTGATTGCGTCGGCCAAAGCGGCAGCGTCGGGCGGGCAGGCCAACGCCGCCGCGCCGGTCGCCGCCCGCCGCGCGTTCCTCGCGTCGCGCACCAACGTGGTGTTCTCGATTCCCATGCTGTTCTTCATGGGTGCCGCGTCGCACTTCACGTTGCCGGCCGGCGGCAGTCTTGCGGCGTATTGGGCGAGCGTGCTGGTTGTGGCGGCGCTGCTCGAGATCAATTGCCTCACCGCGACCACCGGGACGACGACCAAGCCGATCGAAAAGATCACCGGCGTGATCGTGACGGGATTCGTCGTGTGGGCGATCGTGTACGGGCTGGCCCGGGCGTTCCTATCGGCCTGACGGCATAACCGATGGCGTCGGTCACACTCCGCCGGTTGAGCAAGGTGTTCGACGGCGGCATACAGGCGTTGCACGACCTGGATCTCGACGTCCGAGACGGCGAGCTCCTCGTCTTGCTCGGCCCGTCGGGGTCCGGTAAGACCACCGTGCTCCGGTGCATCGCCGGATTGGAGGAGCCGACCGGTGGCGACGTCGTGATTGGCGAGCGCGTGGTCACGCACGACCCGCCCGCCGCTCGCGACGTGGCGATGGTGTTTCAAACGCCCGCGCTGTATCCCCACCTCACCGTCCGCGACAACATTGCGTTTCCGCTCGAAATGCGCGGCGCGGACGACGCGCAGATCGCGCGTCGTGTCGGCGAAGCGGCGGAACGTCTAGGGCTGCAGGCCGTGCTCGACCGCAGGCCGGCGCAGCTGTCGGAGGGGGAGCGGCAACGCGCGGCACTCGGCCGCGCCATCGTACGCGGTCCGCAGGCCTTTTTGATGGATGAGCCGCTGTCCCGGCTCGACGCGAAGCTGCGAATCGAGCTGCGCGGAGAGCTGCTCGCGCTGCACCGCGCCCTCGGCGCCACGATGATCTACGTGACGCACGATCAGACCGAGGCGATGACGATGGGCGAGCGCATCGCGGTGCTCCACGAAGGTCGACTCCGGCAAGTCGGCACGCCCGAGGAGGTGTACCAGCGTCCGGCCGACGTCCATGTGGCTCGCTTTGTCGGCACGCCAGGCATGAACGTGCTCCAGGGACGGGGACGAGGGACCGAGAAAGATGGCCGCGTGATCGAGGCCGGAAGTCTCGTTGTCCCCGTCGAGCTTTCCACCTATGAGGGCGAGCTCCAGCTCGGCATCCGACCGGAGTCCGTGGGCCTCTGTGCGCTCGACAAGGGAGTGGGGAACGCCGACGTGCTGGTCGTCGAGCCGTTGGGAAGTGAGACGCTGGTACACTTGAACGCCGGTGGACAACCGCTGGTCGCGCGCCTTCCGGGCTTTGCCGAGGTGCGGGTGGGGACGCGGGTTGGTGTCAAAGTGGACCGCCGCCGCCTGTATCTGTTCGACGCCGCCGGAGTGCCGCTCGGATGAGCTCGAGTCGCTGGGCGGCGGCCGCCGCCGGCGGGGCGTTTCTCGCCGCGGCGGTGACGCTGGTGGTGGTCGCTGCGGCGCAGCGCCGCTACGAGCGCGCGTTCGCCATGCGAATGGCGGGAACAACGGCCGCGTACGTCGCGGCGGTTGTGCCGCCGCCGCCGCCGCCCGCCCCACGGCGTCCCACGATCCCGCGCGGTCGCCGCCGCCCGCTTCGACGACTGCCGCCCCCGCCACCCCCGCCGCCTCCGCCTCCACTGTCGCCGGCCGCGCGCAGCTACGACCTCGCGTCGCTCCTTACGCAGGCGCGCGCGCTCACGACGCTTCCGGGCTGGTCATCGGAGGTGGAGGTGTATTTCGGGACGGCGCCCCTGGTCGACGCAACGGCACCGCCCCTCTCGCCCGAGGACCTGTCGCGTCTGGCCGCTGGCGGCCGCTGGCGCAACGGGTTCGCGCTCGTGCCCCTCATGGACCGCGATGGCCAGGAAGTCGTCGGTGCCGTCGCCCTGCGACCGCGACCGGCCTCCCACGGTCCGCTTCCGGGCGGTCTGGGGTTCGCAATTCCGGCGGCGATCATCGCGGTGGGCTGGGCGGCCGTCACCGCCTTTCGTGAGCCATCGCGGCGCAGCCGCTACTTCGGTGCCGCGCTGCTGCTCGCGCTCGCGGCCTACCTCGACGTGCGCGCGGCGGCACGCCAGAGCACGGACCGTTGGCTCGTCGACACCCGCCGTTTGCTGCAGGAAGCGGCGACGCGGCTGCCGCCACCTCGTGTGCGGGTGTCCATCACCGATCTCGCCGGCCTGGTCCGCGACGCGGAAATCGTCACCGGCGAACCAGGGGAGTCAGCGCCGCGCCGCATCCGGGTCCGCGGTGAGCCACGGGCGGTCGTCGCGGTCTTGATCGGACAGCAACGGTGGATCGAGCTGCGCTCCGTTCCTGCGGAGATCGACGTGCCGCGCTGGCTCATCTTGCTCCTGCCCGGTGCATTGCTGGGCCCCCTCTCGATATTGGGTCTTGGCTGGGCCGAGCGCACACCGGCCCGGCGGCGGCGCGAGACAGTGATTGCGTGGGGGTTTCTCGCGCCGGCGGTCGTTCATCTCGCGGTCTTCACCGTTGGTCCCGCGATCTTCGCCGTGTATCTCGCGAGCCTGGCGAACGTCCCGGCGCTGGTGCGCGACCCCCTCACCTGGCACGCGTTTGTGAATAGCGCCGCATATGCATTGTATGTCCCTGTGTCGATCGCGCTGGCACTTGCGGCGGCCCTCGGTGTGCATCGGTACCACAAGCATTGGGGCGGGCGACTCCTGTCCGCGGCCTTTCTGCTCCCCTACGCCGCGTCGGTAGTGGCGATCGCCCTGCTGTGGCAGGCCATGTATCGCGCGGGGTCGCTCGGCATGGGACGACCCGACTGGCTGTCCAATCCGAGGATGGCGCTGCCCGCGTTGATGCTCCTGTCCATCTGGGCTCACGTCGGTGGCCAGATGCTGGTGTTCCTCGCCGGCCTGCAGGCGATCCCTCAGGCGTATTTCGACGCAGCGCGCGTCGACGGCGGCAACGCCTGGCGGCGCTTCTGGCGCGTCACGCTGCCGCTGCTGCGGCCGGTGACGTGGTTCGTTTTCCTGACAGGCGTGATTGGTGCGCTGCAGATGTTCACGCTCGTGTTTGTGCTCACGCAGGGCGGTCCCCCCCCACTGCCGTTCCATTCGACGGATGTGATGGTCTTCCACATTTATCGGGCGGCTTTTGGATCGCAGG
Source organism: Gemmatimonadales bacterium (assembly GCA_036395695.1). Taxonomy (GTDB): domain Bacteria; phylum Gemmatimonadota; class Gemmatimonadetes; order Gemmatimonadales; family GWC2-71-9; genus 20CM-2-65-7. The sequence goes on along the minus strand of DASWDA010000033.1, from coordinate 10,274 downwards.
CGCTTGGAGTGGCGAGTGCGCTCGCCGTGATGCTCGGGGCGATCTTGCTGATTTTCAAATGGCCCGAGCTGCGGCTGCTGCGCCGGCAGGCTGGACATGCGTAAGCTCGTGCTCGCGGGAGCTGGTCTCGCCATGGCGCTGCCTTTCTTCTATATGGTCTCGGTCTCATTCATGGGGGAGGCCGAGCTGTTACGGTGGCCGCCGCCCCTCCTTCCGGCGAACCCCACGACAGGGAACTACGTCGCCGCGCTTCAGGCGCTGCCCTATGCGCGTGTCCTGATGAACACGGCGATCCTCGCTGGCTGTGTCATGATTGGTCAGGTCTTTACCAGCGCGGCGGCAGGATACGCCTTCGCCCGCGTCCGCTTCCCGGGTCGGGATCGGGTCTTCGCCATGCTGCTCGCGCTTCTCGCCCTCCCGGCCATTCTGTTGCTCGTTCCGCGCTATTTGATGCTGCAAACGCTCGGATGGGTGGATACCTATCCTGGCCTGATCTCGACGGAGCTTGTCTCGGTGTGGGGCATCCTGCTGATGCGCCAGGCGTTTCTCATGCAGCCGCGTGATGTGGAAGATGCGGCGCGCCTGGACGGAGCAGGGGAGTGGACCCTCTTCTGGCGAGTCACCCTCCCACTTGCCAGGCCGGCAGTGGCGGCGCTTGCGGTGCTCGCGTTCATGGACCAATGGCGCAACTTGCTCTGGCCGTTGGTTGCTACTCGCTCTCCGAGGATGGAAGTCGCCGAGGTCGCGTTAGCCCACGTCCATACCGCGTACGCCGGCAACTGGCCCTATCAGATGGCGGCCGGCGTGCTGGTGACTCTGCCCGTCCTCGTGGTGTGCCTGCTGGCTCAGCGCCACGTCATGCAGGGTGTGCGCTTCACCGGTGCGAGCGTGCGGCTCTAGCGTCTCCCCACGCGACCGAAGGTCACCGCCCAGTCAAGATCAGTCGTGGTGCCTGCGGGCCATTCGATCACGGCGTGGCCTGATTCAAGGCGCCTCAAGTTGCAGGCAATATCGGACTTGCAGGTCCTGGCGCGCACTCCGTGGGGGACGGCGATCGTCACAGCGTACGGGCGGCCATCGAGATTCGATGATTTCGCGCGTAGCGTGCGCGTGCCGGCGTCCCAACGCTCGTCGCTGATGTCGATCGTGCCCTGCACGATGTGCCGTGTCGACCCGATGATCTGTGGCCGCGTAGCGACCGGCCGGACGGCCACGACCAGCGTGGCGTGCGGTTGAATCGTCGCGGCGAGCGTCTGCTGGACGTCGTCCAGCGGTTTCTCACCCCAGACATCGTAGGCGGCAAGCCGGCCACCAGGCGCGGCGATTCCCAGGGCGGACAGGGTGTGCGTGATCGTGCGCGGCTCGTCGTCCCAATTGGCGAGCGCCAGCGTCCACCAATGCAGCGCTCCTTCGACGATCCAGGTGGACGCCGGGCGGCCGCGGGTGACAGACCACAAGCCGCCGGGCCCGCCGGTGTCGACGGCGTGGACGGCCAGCACGTTGTCACCGCCCCAGTTCAACACGCCGGGTGGGATCGCGTACCGGCGGTAACTGCGCCAGCCGCTCGTTCCTCCGACCTTCACTCCGTTGACGAAGGTCTCATCGACGTCATCGACTTTGCCGAGATCCACGTGCACCGACTCGGTGGCCGTGGGCGGCAAGGTGAAGCGGGTTCGGTACCAGGCGGATCCGTCGTAGTCGGGGTGCCCGGCCTGCTCCCAGGTGAGTGGCACGGGAATCGTCTCCCACGCGTCATCATCGAAGTCCCGTGCGGCGTAGCGGGCGTCGTCCCCGGTACGGAAGCGCCACGGTCCTCGGAGCCGCACGATGCTGTCACCCGCGCTGATCGCGGGCGCGATCTCAGGCTGCTCGGTTTGCGTCGCGACCGGACGCGGCGCCGATGTCGTCTCTGCCGCCACCGGGATTGCCTTCTGCAGCAAGGCCAGCCGCTCGGCCGGAAGCTTGGGAAGATTGTCCGAGAAGAGGCACATTCCGCCCGACAATGCGACCACGGAGGTCCAGACGCGCGCTTCGTCGAGCGTGAGCGGAGGCCGCACGACGAGGCAATCGGGATCGTTGAGCCAGACGGAGCGGTGGTAGAAGTTGCGTAACGCCGCGGCGCGCGCCGGCGACTGGATGCCGTTCCAGCTCGCCTCCACGTCGTCACCGATTCGCATGCCGTCCACCAGGCCGGCGGCGTGCTGCAATGGCGCCCCGCAGCCGAGGAGAAAGGCCTCCGTGCCGAGCCCCTCGCGGAGCGCGGAAAGTCCGCTGCGATACGCCTCGGCGCGGGTCAGCCCCCCGTAGTGCGTTACTCCTGCCGTCGCCCATTCGAGGAAGTCGATCTTCAAATAGTCGTAGCCCCATTCGCGCACGACGCGCCGGGCGAGGGCGTACAGCCATTGCTGGGCGTCGGGATGCGCGCCGTCGAGTGCCAGGATCCGGCCTCCCCAGGGGTCGCGGGTGTCCATCACGAGCGGGGTCCCCTCAGGCGCGGGGCCCTTGAGGAGCCATGCGGGATTCGCCTGCGCCACGTTCGACCGTTCGGCGACCGCGAAGGGGGCGACCCAGAGTCCGGCCTGAAAGCCGGCCGCGTGAACCCGATCGGTGAGCCAGCGGTGGCCGTGGGGGAACTTGGCATTCATGTCCCAGTCGCCGGCGGCGCGCTGGTAGCCATCGTCCAGTTGGATGTAGCGCAGAAAGCGACGGTCGAAGTGCGCGGCGCAGAAGTCGATGTTGGCGAGCACGTCGCCTTCGGTGACCGCAGCACCGAGCTCGTACCAGGAGCCCCAACCCGTGGGGACTGTAAGCGCAGAAACACGTTCGCGGTCCACAGATGATGCAGGTGTGGCAGCCGCACTGAGCGCGGCGAGACCATCTCCGGAGGGGACGTAGGCGATCCGCAGCGTCGCGCCATCGCCGTCGGACCGAACGGGTCGCGCAGGCTGCCACTCGCTCACAGCATCTAAGCTGCCGTCGGCCGCCAACTTGACTTTCCCTTCTCCTGCCTCGCCCGGGTCCCAAACGGCGGCGATGCCGTGTCCTGCACGAGTCAGCCCGATTGCGCCAAAGCTGGTAGCGTCGGCCGGCAGCGGTGTCACACCACACGCGCTCCACGATTGGTAGCCACTCACGAGCGCAATGAGAGGACCGTCACCAGGGAGCACCTGTGGCTCAGAAGTTGCAAACACGCGTACACCGCGGATCGTCGGGAGCACGCGATCGGGATAGACGGTGACGGTGATCGCGCCGCGTGCTTCGGAGTCCAAGGCAAAGAATTCCGCTTCGATCCACACGCCTGCGGTGGCGCGGCCTCGGATGACCAGAGACTCGCCGCCGGGCGGACGCCGGTTCCCCACGCTGACGTCTTCCAGGTCGGCAAGGGTAGCGAGCGTATCGCCGATCCACACGCCGAGTGCTGCATTTCGCAGCAGCGGGATGGGCCGGTCGGGCGCGTTGTACCACAGCGCGAGGCGGCGCTGGTCGTCGAGATCAAAACGCAGGTTGCCGAACGCCCGTAGCGGGCGAGGGCGTCGGATGGGCAACACAGCAGCCGCACCGGTCAGGAGCATGAACGTGCGACGGTCCATGGTATCAATGTTCGCTTTGCTCGGGGCTTTGTCTACGACACTCGCGGCGCAATCGAATGCCCCGCAAGCGAATACGGCGCGGCCGCACGCGATCGGGTTTGGCTTCGTGGCGACGCTGGGTGCGCACTGGCAGGTGGAGTCGGCAGAGCTCGCGTACATGTGGCGTCCGCGGCGTGGTTTCGCGGCGCTTGGGATCGCAGGCCGGCTTGGCACGTTCATTAACGAGAGCAGCATGTTGGGCGGCTCGCGAGGTGTCGTGTTTGCCGCAACATTGTCCGCGCGGACACAGATGAAGCCGGTTGCACAGTTCGGTGCGGAGGAGCACGGCACCGGCGTCGGCTTCGACCTCACGTTCGAGCTGAGCGGCTACACCGCCGCACACTCACCGATGACGCTCGGCTCGCATTGGGCGGCGGTGTCCGTCCTGCCGGCGTTCAGCGTCGGGAGCGGCAACGCCTCTCATTTCGCGATTGTGATCGGTCCGACCGCCTTCTTCAGCGGCGGGAAACCGGTGCTGCGGGGTCTGCTGGCGTTCCGTGGAGAGGCGCCGCTGGCGCGCGGGGACCGCCATCCCTAGGTTAGCGAATGGTCGCGCCGACGCTGACCTCGGAGCATCCGGGTCTCGAGGTCCTGGCGGAAGTCGCTAAGGTGCTCGCTGCGGGCCGGCCTGCCGAAGAGGGGCTGGCCGGTGTGGTTGGTGTATTGCAACGCGGCCTCGCGTTGCGCCGGTGTCACATCTGGCTTCGTTCCGCCGACGGTTCCCGCTTCCTCCCGATTGTCGGTCCCGATGACGAAGCACCCCTCCGCAGTGAGACGGTGCCCGTGGCTGCGTGGGTCGCGGCGGGACCGCACGAGGAATCGGCTCCCGGCGGCACGCTGCTGCGCTTGCCCCTCGTGCATGACGCGGCAGCCCTCGGGTGCCTCGAGGCGATCATTCCCGAGGGCCGCCAGGAACGCATGACCCACGACGTGCTGGTCGTCGTCGCCCAGATGGTGGCTCCCGTGCTCGCCGCCAACGAGCTGTCGCAGGACCTCGCCTCCGAGGTCGCGCTGCGCACCCGGGAGCTCGAAGCCCAGCACACCTTCGCCGCGCGCATCATCGACTCGCTGCCGGTCGGCCTGTACGTCATTGATCGCGGTTACCGCATCCGTGCCTGGAACCGCAAACGGGAGGCGGGGACGCAGGGTGTGTCCCGCGAAGAGGCGCTGGGGCGGGACGTGTTCGAGGTGCTGGACCGCCAGCCGCGCGACCTGCTGAAGCTCGAGTTCGATCGGGTGTTCGCGACGGGGGAAATCCAGACCGTCGAAATGGACTCCCAGGCGACGGGCGAAGCGCGGCACTACCGGATCACCAAAATCCCAATGCGTCTGGACGGCGAGGACATTTCGCACGTCATCACCATCGGCGAGGACGTCACGGCATGGCGCCAGGCGCAACAGCGTCTTGGCCAGAGCGAGAAGCTGGCGGCCATCGGGCAGCTCGCTGCCGGCGTCATGCATGAGATCAACAATCCGCTCGCGACGATTCTCGCCTGCAGCGAGGCTCTCGCGCTTCGCTTCGGCGAGCAAGACGAGTATCTGAAGATCATCGACACCGAGGTGCAGCGCTGCCGGCGCATCGTGGAAGGGCTGCTCGACTTCTCACGTCCCAAGAGCGGGCACAAGGCCGCTTCGGAGATCAACGCGATCATCGAACAGACGCTGTTCCTGCTGAAGCATCACGAGCGGTTCAAATGGCTCACGATCGAGCGGCAGCTGCAGAAGGATCTGCCCCCGTTCCAGGCGGATGCGGAGCGCCTGGTGCAATGCTTCATGGCGCTGATGCTCAACGCCATGGACGCGATGAACTCGCGCGGCGTGTTGACGGTGCGCACGCGGCGCAATCCGCAGCGCAGCGACGAGATCCTGGTGGAGTTCGTCGACACCGGCACCGGCATCCGCCAGGAAGACCTGCCCAAGATCTTTGAGCCGTTTTTCACGACCAAGCAGCAGGGCCGCGGCACGGGACTCGGCCTGTCGGTCGCGTATGGGATCGTCGAGGAGCATCGCGGCCGCATCGAGGTAGAATCGCAGATGGGGGTCGGGACGAACTTCAAGGTGTTCCTGCCGGTCGGATGAAAATCCTCGTCGTCGAGGACGACAAAACGGTTGGTGAGTACGTCCGCCGCGGGCTGGACGAAGCGGGCTATCATGTCGACCTGGTCGGCGACGGCGACGAGGGGCTGCGCCGCGCCAGCGGTCGAGGCGCCGGCTATGACATGATGGTCCTGGATCTGCGCCTACCAAAACTCTCCGGCATCGATGTGCTGCGCACGTTGCGCGACCGCGGCGTTGGCGTTCCCGTGTTGGTGCTGACCGCGCAGGACTCCGTCGATTTCAAAGTGCAAGCACTGCGGATGGGGGCGGACGACTACGTCACCAAGCCCTTCGCGTTCGAAGAGTTGCTGGCGCGGGTCGAGGCACTCGGGCGCAGGCCGAAGGCGATCGCCCCGCCGACGTTGAAGGTGAACGGCCTCGTGCTCGACACGGGGAGTCGCGAGGTCACACGCGATGGCAAGCAAATCGAGCTCACGCCCAAGGAGTACGCGGTGCTCGAGTACCTGATGCGGCATCAGGGTCGCGTCATGTCACGCACGCTGATCACCGAGTACGCGTGGGATTATCACTTCGATCCCGGGACGAACATCGTGGACGTCGTCATTACGCGGCTGCGCAAGAAGATCGATCACGCCAAAGAACCCAAGCTGATCCACACGGTGCGCGGCGTAGGATACGTGGTGCGGGCGTAACATGGAGAGCATTCGCGGGCGGTTGACCATCTGGTACGCCACCGCGCTCATTTTGAGCATCGCGGTCTTCGCCGTCGTCCTCTATGTCGGCCGCCGCAGCGCTACCTACCAGGATCTCGATCGCCGCATCCAGTCCGAAGCCGACCTCACGGCCGGGATCCTGGCCGAGAGCTACCACGCCCGGGGCGTTCTCGTCGAGAAGGACACCGCCGGACGGCCGGTCCTGGTGCAGGAGGTGGCGGCGGTGCTGGAAGTCGTCCCCGACTTCCTGCTCGTGACGAGCCGCGACGGCCGGCTGCTGTTCGCGTCGCCGGACGCCCGCGCGTTGACCTTCGCGGAATTCGAGCAGTTGAACGCGATCACCGGGCCGCCCGACGCGTCCACGCCACGCCTGCCGGGACGATTTCGGATCGAGCCCAACGGGCCGACGCTGCACTACCTCGTGCGTCCCGTGCCCGACGCCGGCGAGCAGTTCGGGGCCATCTTTGCCGCCGCGGACACACGGGACGCCGAGCTGCGCCTCGAGCAGCTGCTCACGACGATCCTCATCGCATTCGTCGTTGGCGTCGTCCCGGCCATCTTCGTCGGGCGCTGGATTGCGGGTCGCGCGCTCGAGCCGGTGGACCGGATGATCACGGAGGTTCGGGAAATCACCGATGGCCGCACGCTGCACCGGCGGCTCGCGGTCCCGATGGAGCGTGACGAGCTGGGACGTTTGGCCGAGACGTTGAATCAGATGATGGCACGACTGGAACGGAACTTCGCGGCGCTGCGCCGCTTCACGGCCGACGCGAGCCATGAGCTGAAGACGCCGCTCACGGTCGTGCGCGCCGGTGTCGAGCGCGCGATCACCCGGCCGGAGATGCCGTCGGAAACACTCGCGCCCCTCGAGGAGACGCTCCAGGAAGTCAATCGCATGACCGAGCTGCTCGATTCGCTATTGACGCTGGCGCGCGCCGACGAAGGTCGGGCTGAACTGCACCGCGAACCTGTCGATCTCCGCGAGATCATCGCGGAAGCAGGGGAAACCGGCGAGCTGCTGGCCGAGCACGCCGGGGTGGGGATGGAGATCCGATTGCCGCCTGAGCCCGTCGTGGTCTCGGTGGACCGCAGCCGCGTGCGCCAGCTCGCGCTCAATCTCATCGAGAATGCGGTGAAGTACACGCCGCGCGGCGGTCAGGTCTCCGTGGAGCTGGCCGGCAGCGACGGGCGTGCCATGTTCACCGTCGCCGACACCGGGATCGGGATTGCGCCCGGGGATCTGCCGCACGTCTTCGACCGCTTCTGGCGCGCCGACTCGGCGCGCACGCGCACGAGCGAGCGCGCCGGCACTGGTCTCGGTCTCGCCATCAGTAAATGGATCGCCGAAGCCCACGGCGGCACGATTGACGTGCAAAGCCGTCCGGGACGAGGTACGACCTTCACGGTAGGCCTCCCGCGCGTCTAAGTCGCATCCGGTTGTCACCATTCCGTAATTCAGGTGCAAAGCCCAGGTCATAGGTCGTCTGTATCTCTCAGATGAACTCACAGCTGAGAGGCGACCATGTACTTCAGCTCAATAGTCTCGATTACCGGTCATGTCGCGCTCGGCGCCGCCGTGCTCTTCGGCACGGCCAGCACCGGACGGTCTGATCCTGCTCGACCGATCGTGGGGACGATCTTGTTTCAGCCGGCTGCGCCGGTGCGAGGCGATGGGAGGCTCTCGGTCCCGGGTCCCGTAATCATTCCGCCCCAGGATTTTCGTTTCCTACCGTCGCCTGCGACCTTGCCCTCAACGGGGATCACGACGCCGACATTCTCGCCCTTGTTCTCTTCTCCCCCTTCGGGTTCGGGGCCTGATCCGTCGACCGGCTGGAGCGGTGTGGTGACCGAAGCGCAGCCCGAGGTCCTGAGCGGCCCGCTCCCGGTCTATCCCGAGCTGTTGCGCCAGGCTGGAGTCCAGGGCGAGGTCCTGCTCGAGGCGGTGGTCGACACGACGGGGCGGGTACTGGCGCCATCGATCGTAGTGATCGCGGCGAGTCATCCCGGGTTTGTTGCTGCGGCGCGACAGGCCCTCCTGGCGACGCTGTTTCGACCTGCGATGGTCAGGGGCAGGGCGGTGCAAACGCAGGTGCGCATCCCGTACGCATTCGCCATTCGGGGAGGCACGGGACGCGCTCGCTGAGCCAGCGCGAAAAGCTCATTTGGCTGTCATCGTTTTGTAATCTTCGGCCCACTAGCGGGCCAGTTGCGACGGGTACTATTACTTAGCGAACCAGTCACTAGCCCGGAGGGGACGGCGGTGTTCAATCACCTGATCGAGTCGAATAAGACGACCAACAAGAAGGGTGCGTTCGGCCTTGGCTTCGTGTCGCTGGTGGGACACAGCGTCATCGTCCTCGGCGCGGTAGTTGCGACGTTGACCGCTGGCCAGAAGAAGGACGACCAGACGATCGACACGGCCATGGTCTTTCTCAATCAGGAAGAACAGAAGAAGCCGGAAGAGCAGCCGCCCGTCGTGGACGTGCCGCAGCTCAAGGGCTTCCAGACCGTCGTCGCGCCGACGGACATTCCCACGAACATTCCGCCGATCAATCTGCAGGAACACTTCGACCCCAAGGACTACTCGGGCACGGGCGTGGAGGGCGGCATCGGCACCGGCATCGTGCCGGACGCCGGTCAGGTGTTCATGGAGTCGGTCGTCGAAGAGCGGCCTGAGGTGCTGTCGGGGCCGGCGCTGAACTATCCGGACCTGCTGCGCCAGGCGGGCGTGCAGGGCCGTGTGCTGGTGCAGGCGATCATCGATACGTCGGGCCGTGCCGAGCCGCCGTCGGTGAAGGTGATTCAGAGTCCCAACCCCGGCTTCGACCAACCGGCCAAGAATTACGTGCTGCGGGCGCTGTTCCGTCCCGCGCGTGTCCACGGGCGGGCGGTTCGCGTGCTGGTGAACCTGCCGATCGACTTCAAGATCAAGAAATAGGGAGACCCAATGAGTTACGCTGAGCTATGGTCCTCGATGGGGCTGTTCGCCAAAGGCATTGTGGTCGTCATGTTCATCATGTCGGCCTGGTCGTGGGCGGTCAGCATTTCCAAGCAGCTCTACCTGAGGAAGTCGCAGAAGGAGACGCGCAAGTTCGCGCCGGAATTCTCGCGCTACCTCCAGGAAGAGCAGCTGGACGGGGCGATCGCGCTGGCGGAGAAGAACAAGAAGAGTCACGTCGCGCGCGTGCTGGGTGAGGCGCTCTCCGAAGTGAAGCCGCTGCTGCGCGACCGGGCCACGATTACGGCCGCCGACATCAACTCGGCCGAGCGGGCGGTCGAGCGGCAGATGCTCATCATCACCGCGGAGCTGAAGCGCGGTCTCGGCATCCTGGCGACGACGGGCGCGACGGCGCCGTTCGTCGGACTGCTCGGCACGACGATGGGTATCGTGACGGCGTTCCAGGGGATGTCGGCGTCGGGTGGCTCGGGCTCGCTCGCCGCCATCACGGGCGGCGTGGCCGAGGCGCTGATCACCACGGCATTCGGTCTGCTCGTCGCGATTCCGGCGGTGTGGCTCTACAACTACTTCGCCACGAAGATCGACTTCCTCACGGTGGAAATGACCTACACGTCGAAGGAGCTGATCGACTACCTCATCAAGAGCGTCGGCAGCGAGTTCGGCCGGTCGATCTTCACCAAGGAATTCCAGACGCAGAAGGCATCGCAGACCAGCGGCCCGATCAAGGGATAACGACCGATGGCCATTGGGGGCGGGAAGAAGGCGGAAGGCGCGGTCGCGGCGAACATCAACGTCACGCCGATGATCGACGTGATGCTGGTGCTGCTGATCATCTTCATGATCGTGACGCCGGCCATCACCGCGGGCTTCCAGGCGACGATTCCGCGCGCGAAGAATCCCGATGCGCGCGAAGAA